>NZ_CP146101.1:4503636-4804090 GCF_037023745.1 Streptomyces sp. SCSIO 30461 | reverse complement strand
GTCCATCGTCGCCGACTCCGCGCGGAGCGAACTCGACCTGCTGCGCCTCACCACCGCGCCGAGCGACACCCGGTGACATCCGACCGGACCCCGGCCGCCGCCGTTTCCTTCGACCCCCACGACCTCTGGAGCGACCCATGTGGATTCTCGGTGTGAACGCGCCCCCACCGGCTGGCACGACACAGCCGCATGTCTCATCGACGGAACCGGCCGGGTGATCGCCTTCTCGGAGGAGGAGCGCTGCAACCGGGTGCGCCATTCCCTCTACCGCAAGCCCCTGCACGCGGCCCGCTTCTGCCTCGATCAGGCCGGCATCACCGCCGCCGACATCGACGTCGTCGCCATCGGCTGGGACACCGAGCAGCTCTACCCGCGGCGCTTCGCCGACGATGCCGAGTTCCTGGACTTCGCCGTGGGCCTCGACTTCGGCGACCGGCTGCCCGAGGTGGTGCGCGTACCGCACCACGCCGCACACGCCGCCTCCGCGTTCTACGCCTCCCCCTTTCCCAAGGCCGGGGTCCTCGTGATCGACGGACACGGCGAGAACGAGTCCACGACCATCTGGACCTTCGAGGACGGCGCCGAGCCGCGACGGGAACGCGCCTGGCCGCGCACCTCCTCGCTCGGCTACGCCTACGACGCGGCCTCCACCTGGCTCGGCTTGTCCGGCGACGGTGCAGGTGTTCGCGGCAGGGGTCGACAAGAGTGGGCCGGCAGGCCGGTGCGATGCGCAGACCGGTGGGCTCGGGCATGCGGGCGTAGCGTTTGACGGTGCTCAACGCGAGGCCGAGGCGGCGGGAGCAGTCCAGCAGGCCGACGCCCTGGCCGGGCAGGGTGTGGACCTTGTTCCAGCGTTCACGGGTGGTCTGTTCACGGATGCCGCCGGGCAGCGGCGGGTTGAGGACGGCGGCCCAGCAGCCGGCGTGGGCGCGGACCTCGAGCTGGACCTTGTCGCACAGGTTGCGCCACAGGTGCCAGCGTTCGCTGACCTGCACCGCGTTGGGCAGAGCGCGGCGGACAGCCTCGGCATAGGTGGCCGAGCCGTCCCGGCATACGACCTCGATGCCGGGATGTTTGCGCAGCCAGGCTTCCAGGGTATCGGCGTCCCGGCCGGGCAGGACCTCGATGCGCCGGCCGGTGACGGCATCGGCAATGATCGTGGGTTAGCGGTGACGGCGCCGCAGCGCGAAATCGTCCACGCCGATCCCCCGCGGGACCGGCGCCTGGGGCACCGGCAGGCGCCACAGCCACCTCAGCACGGTACCGCGGGAGACCGGCATGGCCAGCAGGTTGGCCAGACACGAGCCCTTCATCGCGGCGCAGGCGAAGAACTCTGCCTCGGACGAAACTGCCGGCACCGCAGAGGGCGCTCGGCCCTTGTAGCTCACCCCGCTGAGGCCGCGCTGTGATGGTCGGCGCCCGCGTGACGTCAGCGGGGGCGCGGGCCCGTACCCGCGATCCGACCCGCGGTCGCTGTGTGACTCCGCGCCGTGAGGAGGTCGCGCCCGGCAGAGGCCGCATCTCCCGGCCATGCCAACGGAGTTCGAGGGTCCGGGAAGAGAGCGGTGACTGCGCGGAGGCCCGGCGTCCGGAGGTCCTCGCGGCCTACGATCGGGACATGACGGTCAACCCTCCCGTACGGTCGTCGGGCCGGCGGACACCTCGCGGCCCCCTGGTGAGGTTGCTCCTCGGCCTGGCCGTACTCGCCCTCCTGGCCGGAGCCGTCTTCGCCGGAGGGGCGCTTCGCCGGTGGCAGTCGGGGCCGACGGAGGTCACCCTCCGGATATCCGGCCACTCCGATGTCGCCGTGCTGACCGTGCCCGGAGTGCCCCAGGACGGCTGTGCCTTCACCGACAAGGTCACCACGTGTACGACCACAGTCTCGGCGGGTGAAGGAGGCAGGGCCCAGGTGCGGGCGGGCACGGAGAAACCGCTGCCGCAGTCTGTCAGGTTGCTGTACTGGGGGTGCGGTGAAGAGGGTGGCGTCGCATCCTGCACCATCACCGGGTCCTCACGCGACGCACGGGTGTGTGTGAGCACCTCTGATCCCAAGGACGAGTCGGCGCGGCAGCGCTGCGCCGAGACCGTCGGGGCACCGGATCCGGAGTCGGGTGCGGCAGCCACCCGCAAGGTCACGGTGGTCCCGGTGACCCCCCGCGGGAACCCGCGTCCCGACTACACCGTCGTCGAGATGGACCGCTCCGCGAAGATCTACGGCAGCGCGTGCACGACCCCTCCCGGTGCGCTGGTCCCCGACATCGTGTCCTGCCCGCCCAACGTCGCAGGGGCGGCCATGTGCTGGATCAAGCCGGAGCACCCCCGCGAACTGCTGTGCGGAAGCCCGTGGAGCAAGACGCTCTACCACCACACGACGCTCGACGCCTGGGACATCACTCTGGAAGGGCTGGTGCGCGCCGCGGAGAGGCCCGGGGAGACCGCGCCCACGGCGGAGACCAAACCCTGGGCGCTCGAACTGGCCGACGGCACGCGCTGCCAGCGCAGGCAGGGAGGGCCCGCGCCCCCGCTGCCCGGACAGTTGAGTGACGCCTACGGCTGCGGCAAGCGGGGGATCGTCGTCGAAGGGCCGGGGACGCCACTCCTCGACACCCGGTCGCCGCTGTGGACGGTCCGGCTGTTCGATCCACTGACACCGGCCTCCCCGGGCGAACCGTCCGAGGACATCGGTGAACTTCTGGAGAGTGAGAGCGTCGCCGTGGCCTACTACGCCGGGCGACCGGACGCGTTGCGCTGACCGGCAAGGGGCCGCCGGGTCGCGGGCCCGGTCGGTCTCCGATCAGCTCGGCTGCGTGCACTTGGGCTGCTTCTCGCCGGATTCGACCAGTTTGCCAGTGGGATTCTGCACGTAGACCACGTCGTATGCGGGGACGCCGAGCCACCCCACGGTCTGGAACGGTTTGTTGTCCTTGAGCCGGATCGTCTGGGTCTCTTGCCTTCCGTCGTAGCTGAGTTCCAGCTCCAACTCCCAGGTGTACAACGACGGCTCGGCGGTGCCGCCGATCACGATGAAGTCGAGGGGCTCGCCCTGGGCCGCGTAACGGTTCTGGCCGTCGGCGAAGATCCGCGTCGTGGGAGTGTTGTGCTTGTCGACCTCCATCCCGTCCTTGCGGGAGGAGTCGAGGTCGATGTAGACCGTGTCGGCGGGCCCACCGCCCTGGGGCGGAACGCACACGAACGTCCCGGACGGTGCCGCCTTCTTGGACAGCACCTTGGCCCTGATCGCGTCGATGTGCACGGGTTGCAGGCGGTTCCCGGTCAGGGTGACGTGATAGCGGGAGACGGACGTGCACACCTCGCCGCAGTTCCGGCCGCCGCGTATGCCGCCGAGCGAGGCGTACTGCCGGGACGCTCGCTGGTCCTGGTCCGAGGGGGTATGGAGCGAGCCGGCGGACAGCCGCTCCGGGAAGACCCAGAAGGTGCCGTCCTGCGGGAGGTCCCAGACCTGCCGCACGGCTACGTGGAAAGGCTCCTCCCCGGCCTTCTGGGGATCCTGGGGCTGGTTGTTCTCCCCGGTGTTCTCCCGGGGGAGAAGGTAGTACCCCCCGGTCAGTGCCAGGACAGTGAGGAGGGCGAGCACCACAACCCAGGGCCCCCGCAGCCCGTGGTGGACGTTCTGGATCCCTGTGATGACGGTGTTGTTCTCGCCGACAGCCGTGCCGGTCCCGCTTCTGCTCACCCGGTCACCACGGCTGTCGGGCCGGCCCGGCCGACCGGGTCTGCTGCGGTCCGGTTGCTTCACTTCGTCCCCCTCCGGTCGGTCCGCCCCGCGCTGCCGCGCACGCCCGGAACATGGCTTGCACCAGATTGCCCGCACCAGGAGTATGCTCCGGCAGCCTCGCGGCTACCTCCTCGCACGGAACGGGTTCCAGGAAGGGCGTCCGCCGTGATCGATGCCGCTGACCGCCCTGCTGCCCTGTCCTGTGGCGGTACTCGGGCCGGTGTCCGTGGCCGTAGACGACCCGTCTCCCCTGCCGTTGGGGAGCTTGATCCCCGTTACCGCCTGACCTCCGTCCCGTGCGTTCGCGGAGCCCGTACGCACCACCCGGTTCCTGGAGTCTGAGGCAGGGGCGGCGAGGATCGCGTAGAGCAGAGCGGCGATACTCGCCGCCGCCTGGACGGAAGCCCCGACCAACTGCCCCGTGTCCGGGCCGTCCAACAGCCAGAACAGGGGGGTCGAGACGATCCCCGCCAACGACACCACCATGAGCGCGGTCTTCCACCCTCGTGACACGGCGCTTGCCCCTTCCCCTTCGCGTCCGCCCACACCGGTGACGTCGGCGACGTTCCGCTGTGCGTCCGGTACACCGGGTAACGCAAGGGAGGGTACGGCTGGTTCCACCGGGGTCGGCGGCTCCATGCGCCGGCACTGTCGTGCCACGTGAGCGGGCGCCCGCCACTGACGCCTTGTCCGTCACGACACGGCTGTCGGTCGCGCCGCAATGGGCTGTGTGCATCGTGAAGTTGCAGTTCACGGGGCTGGTGTGCGGGCGTCTTGTCGTGCTCGATGGGCGGTTCACCGCTCGCCGGTAGCTGCACCGGAACGATGATGGGCTGGGCGTAACCGGCGGGCCCCCGGCGGCAGTTGAGTTTGGTGTGAAGAAAAACAACCCTCACGCCGAGGGCCCTGACGGCCTTGTCTACACCGCCCGCCTGCCGCTGTCGAGCGCCACCCTGAACTATCTCGCCACCCTGATACGCGGCCACTGCAAGAAGATCGGCTCACGGTGGCGGCCCTGACTCCGGGAAAGACCGCGGGGATCGTGCTGGCGGTGCTGCGCTGTGACCAGAGGCCGGGCGATCTGGCCGGCGGAAACGGGGTGCACCGCACCACCGTCACCCGCTGGGTCCGCGAGGTCGTCGGCCTGCTGGCCGCCCGCGCCCCGCGCCTGGACCGCGCCTTGAAGAAGATCACCCGAAAGGGCGGTGGAATCGTACTGCTGGACGGCTCGCTGATACGCACCCGGCGGCGCACCGGAACAGCGAACCGGAAGAACTATTCCGGCAAGCGCAAATGCCACGGCCTGCTCGTGATCGCACTCACCGACGACAAGGGCCGTCTGGCATGGGTCTCCGCGGTGCGGCCCGGACGGACATCGGAGATCACCGCCTGCCGGCACGACAAGCTCACCGCCCATCTCCGCGCGGCCGGGCTCGGCGCGATCGCCGACTGGCGAAGGCCACCACATGAGACACCCTCCAAGATCCGGCCGAGGTCGATCTCCACAGGGAACAGAACCGCCCCCTTATCACCCCGCTGAACGCCCCACCGTCCCGGGCCTTCCCTGAACCTGCGCGGGTGCCCCGGATGTCAAGGCCGTTCTGCCATCTGAGAACAGGGACTTCCAGCAGCGCTAGGGTTTCCGGGACAGAGGGAATGGCACGCTGCCGACCGGGGGAACGAAACACCATGGGACACGGAGCACGAAAGCAACTGGCGAAGCTGCTCGATGCCTCGGAGCGATGCGGGGACTTCAGTACCCGCATCGAGATGTCCGCCCGCGCGCTGCGGATCGAGGTCGACGGCGTCGGGGTGCTGCCCCTGCCGTTGCGCGCTCCGGTCACCAAGAAGCTGATCGCGCAGGCCCGGCAGGCCCGCTTCGGCCGCGGTGAGCAGACCCTGGCCGACACCAGCGTGCGCGATACCTGGGAGATCACCCCGGACCGGATCACCCTGGGCGGCCCCGACTGGGACCGCACCCTGAGCGGCGTCCTCGACGGCGTCCGTACCGCGCTCGGTCTGCCGCCCACCACCGTCCTGCGGGCCGAACCGCACGCGCTGCTCGTCTACGGCAAGGGCCAGTTCTTCCTGCCGCACCAGGACTCCGAGAAGGACGACTCCATGGTGGGCACCCTGGTGGTCTCGCTGCCCTCGCACCACACCGGCGGCGAACTCGTCGTCTCGCACGCCGGCCGGAGCGTCGTCCACCAGGCGTCCCGGGAGAAGCTGACCTTCGCTGCCTTCTACGCGGACTGCCTGCACGAGGTCAAGCCCGTCAAGTCCGGCTACCGCGTCACCCTCACCATGAACCTCCTCGCCGAACGCACCCGCCCGGCCGGCGAGGACGGCGGCGGCCCGGCCGCCGACCTGGCCCACTGCCTGACCGAACACTTCACCGAGTCGGCCGAAGAGCGCTACGCCTACGGCCGCCAGAAAACGGCGCCCCCGAACCGCCTCGTGTACCTCCTCGACCACGAGTACACCCAGCGTGGCCTGGACTGGGACCGCCTCAAGGGTGCCGACGCCACGCGTGCCACCCGGCTCCGCCAGGCCGCCGGGCAGGCGGGCTGCGAGGCGGTCCTCGCATTGGCCGAGGTGAAGGAGACTTGGGACGCCGTACCGCCCTACGACCGCTACGACTACTACGGCGATGTCGAGCACTTCGACGGCTGCGAGGACGAGGAGTGCGAGGGTGAGTGCCTCCTCGACCCCGACGGGGAGCCCGGGGCCGAGCGCCGCCGCAGTGGCGACTTCTCCGACTACGAGCTGGGCGACCTGATCGACGACGAGATCACCCTCGACTGGTGGACCCGCCCCGACGGCGCCGGCGGTGAGCAGATCTCCCTGCCCGTCTCTTACGCCGAGGTGTGCGCCACCACCGAGAACAAGGACCTCACGCCCTACCAGTCCGAGTACGAGGGCTACATGGGCAACTACGGCAACACCCTGGACCGCTGGTACCGGCGGGCCGCAGTGGTGCTCTGGCCCCGGCAACACTCGTTCGCGGCACGCGCCGAGGCCGGCTCCGAGGGAGCCCTGCGAGAACTCCAGGGCCACCTGGACACCGGGGAGTTGGAGCTGGCGCGTACGCTCGCCCGGTCGCTCGCCCCGATCTGGAAGCATCGCGGTTCGGGCGAAGCGGCCGCTCCACTCTTCACTGCCGCCCTGCACGTCGCGGTGGGACTGGAGGAAGCGGACGCCGCCGCGATGCTCCTTGCGCCCTTCGGGGTGGAGACCCTGGGCGAGCGACACGCCCCCGATCTCGCGGCAGCGGCCGCACGGTACGGGCGGACGTGGTCGCGCGGGGCCGTCGGCAGCTGGTTCGGCCCGGTCGCCGCGTACTCCGGGGCGGATCGCGCAGCGTGGCTCGAGTCTCTGCCCGGCCTCTGTGCCGCGCTGCGGACCGCTGACGGTGACGGAGACGCGGTGGCGGCACCGCTGGTCGAGGGCGCGTGGCAAGCGGCCGAGCAGCAGCTCACCGGCTGGCTCGACGTGGGCCGCGAGGCGGAGCGCCGCGCGGGCATGGAACGGCTGGGAGCTCCCTTGGCCCGCATCCTGCAGGCGTGCGACCCGAAAACCGCCGGCACGATCGTCACCGCGCTGCGCGGCCTGCCGGACACCGCCCTGGAATGCCTGCTCCCGGCCCTGCGCACCGCGGCCTGCCGACCGACGACCGTACGAGACGGGGCACCCGCGGCCCACGCCTTCCAGACGCTCGCCGACCACTGCGAGGCCCGGCTCGCCGCGGCCGTCACCCGACCCGTACGCGCGGCGGACGACTGGTCACTCACCCCGGCCGGTACCTGCCGGTCCGGCTGCGGCCTCTGCCCCGACCTCGACGCCTTCCTCACCTCCCGCACCCGTCGGGTCATGGATTGGCCGCTCGCGAAGGACCGGCGCCGCCACATCCACAGCCGTATCGATCTGGCCGGCTTGCCCGTGTCCCACACCACCCGGCGTCAGGGACGCCCCTACACCCTGGTCCTGACCAAGACGAACGCGGTGTTCACCCGTGAGCAAGCGGCCCGCATCCGCGCCGAGACCGACCTGGCGTGGCTGCGGGAGAAATGGCCCCGGCCCCGCGGCTGAAAGGGGACAGACAAGCCCCGCGGCTCGCGCGCCTGGAACGGCAGTCCGCACCCGGGACGCGGATGCCGCGTCCCGGCCGGCCGCGCATCGCCACCTGCCGGTACCTCGCGGCCGCGCAAGCCTGGGCTGCCGGCGGACCAGCGCCGGACGGGTAGGCGATCGGCTCGATCACCCCGCGGGAATCTACGCGAAAGCGGCCGCTCGACGGACGTGAATCCGGATCATGGAGGGGTGGAGGACTGGTACGACTGTAACGACCTGGCCGAACTGCGCATCCGCGTCGATGTGGCGCTCGAGGAGAATGCCGAGCTACGCGCGGAGCTCGCAGAGGTGCGAGCCGAGAATCGGCGTCTGCGCTCCCGTCTGGGAGTTCCCGCACCCGACGCGCCACGGGCGCTGGCTCCGGTCCCCGAGCCTCCCTCGCCGGTCATCACGGAAGGCGGACACGGGCTGCCGTACGCGGACGCGGCCTCCGGGACGGAGGCGAAGATCGCCCTGTTCCGGGCGCTGTTCGCCGGCCGCGAGGACGTCTACGCCACCCGGTGGGTCAGCCCCAAGACGGGCCGGACGGGCTGGAGCCCCGCCGAGGACAACCCGTTCGCCAAGAACAAGGCCGATGCCGAGCGGGTGTTCTGGCCGCTGACGGACCGGGCCGTCTACAACCATCCCTCCCGCCCCGAGCCCGGCGCCCGGGAGACCCACCTGGGGCTGTACCCGCTGCTGGCTGATGACACCTGCCGGCTCCTGGCGGTCGACTTCGACGGCAAGGACGGCAGCGACTGGCGCGGCGATGCGGCCGCCTACGCCTCCGCCTGTCACGACGCCGGTGTCCCCGCCCTGGCGGAGGTCTCCCGCTCCGGGGCCGGCGCACACGTGTGGACCTTCTTCACCGCCCCCGTCTCCGCCGTCAGCGCACGCACACTGGGGATGGCGCTGCTGCGCCGAGCGATCGACGTCCGCGGGCAGATGACGCTGTCCAGCTACGACCGGCTCTTCCCCGCCCAAGACCTACTGCCGACGAACGCCAAGGGCAACGCCCGGTTCGGCAACCTGATCGCGCTGCCCCTCCAGGGGGCCTCCCGGCTCAAGGGCACCACGGTGTTCTGCGACCCGCACACCTGGGAGCCGTACCCCGACCAGTTCGCGCGCCTCTCCACGATCGAGCGGCTCTCCCCGGCCCAGGTCGAGGCGCTCGTCGACAAGCTCGGCGAGGTCAAGGCGGGCCCCTCGGCGACCCCGCCGATCCTGCCGGCCCAAGCCCCGGCGGCGCGCTCTGGGCAAGGCCCCCAGGCCGTCCAGGCCCGGTTGTCGGCCATTCTGGCGATCTCCACCAAGGGCCTGCCGGCTGTCCTGCTCGCCGAGCTCAAGCACACGGCGTCGTGCCAGAACCCGGAGTTCTACCGACGCCAGAACCAGCGGTACTCCACCTGGGACACCCCACGCCTGGTCTGCTCCTTCGACGCCACCGACCCGGACTGGCTAAAGCTGCCGCGCGGCCTGCGCGACGAAGCGGCCCAGCTCATCACCGCCGCCGGCGGCACGCTCACAGTCACCAGCGAACGTGCGGAGACCGCGCCGATCAACGCCCGTTTCACCGGCGAGCTGACCGATGTGCAGGCCCGCGCGGTCGACGCGGTCAAGGACCACACCAGCGGAGTGCTCGTGGCGCCGCCGGGCTCGGGCAAGACCGTGATGGCCTGCGCGCTGATCGCCCACCACAAGACGCCCACCGCGATCATCGTCAACCGCTCCGAGCTGCTGTCCCAGTGGCAGGACCGCCTGGCCACGTTTCTCGACCTCGGCGAGGGCCGCGTCGGTTCCTTGGGCGCGGGCAAGGACCGCCGCAGCCACATCGTCGACCTGATCATGCTGCAGACGCTCAGCCACCGCGACGCCCCCGATGGCTTGTTGGACGGCTACGGCCTGGTGGTCGTCGACGAGTGCCACGCCGTGGGCGCGCAGGGCGCCGAGGCCGCGATCCGCAAGGCCCGCGCCCCTCGATGGATCGGCCTGTCGGCCACCCCGTATCGGGCCGATCAGATGGATCCGCTGATCACCATGCAGTGCGGACCCATCCGGCACGAGATCGCCGACACCAGCGCCTTCGCCAAGCACCTCATCGTCCACCCCACCTCGTTCACTACCGACGAGCCGGGCAACGACGGCGCCTCCTTCCAGGCGATCTACACCGAACTCGCCGCGAACTGCGACCGCAACACCCAGATCGCCGCCGACATCGCCGACGCCGCCCGGCGCGGACGGTGCAGCCTGGCCCTGAGCAACCGAGTCGAACACCTCCACCAACTCGCCACGTCCCTCGCCGCGCACGGCATCGAACCGCTGCTCCTGCACGGCGGCATGCGGCCGGCCGAGCGAGCCCGCGTCCGCACCCACCTGGCTGATGAAACGACCACCCCGCTGGTGCCGCTGGCCATCGACAAGCTGGCCGGTGAAGGATTCGACGCCCCCAGGCTCGACACCCTGTTCCTCACCAGCCCGATCTCCTTCAAGGGACGGGTGATTCAGCAGGTCGGACGGATCATGCGCAACACCGAGACGAAGAAGTCCCACGTCGAGGCGCATGACTACCTCGACGCGGACGTGCCCTGGCTGGAACGCATGCATCACAAGCGGCGCCGCATCCTCGAACGCCGCGGCTTCACCGCCACCACCCCCAACAACCTGCCCCAGCCACCCGCCCACCCCGCGCGGCGCCGACCAGAGACCTCAAGAACCGCGACGACACCACCGGTGGCCGAAGTGCGGCGGTGGGCCAAGGACCAGGGCATGGACGTGCCACCGCGAGGCCGACTCCGCAGCGACATCTGGGACGCCTGGCACGAGGCCCATCCCCACGCCCAGCCGGTCAGCTGAGCCGGCGCGCCTGCGGACGTGGGGCGAGGACGTCCCAGGTCAGTCTGTGACGAACGACCTGAACACCCTCGCAACGGCACTCTACGTCCGGATCGACGACACGTTGCAGGCTTCGCCGGAACTTGCCCCGTGGCGCCCGGCGGTCGGGATCGCACCCACGCTCAGTGACTCCGAACTGCTCACCCTCGCCGTAATGTCGGCGCTGCTCGGCTACACCTCCGAGCGGCCCTGGATGCGCCGTGTCGCGGCGCCCTGCCGCTGCCGGGCACGACGGAGGCGGCCCGCTCGAACATCTCCATGTCAATCTGGCGCACCCTCGCTCACTCACCGCGTCTACGCCTGCGAGTCCTCCTTCAGCCCCGACATCGTCTGGACCCGCCTCGACCACGTCGACTTCACCCCCGCCGCCCGCCTCGACCCGACCGCCGACAACCTGGTCGGCGACGCCACCGGCCGGTACGAGCCCCGTGAACCGTTCACCCTTGTCCTCGGGGGGGCGTGAGGCGGCTCACTCTTCCAGCTCGCGAAGCCGTGGCCCGGCGTCCGGGAGGGGCGGTCAGGGCACGAGGCTGTCGAGGTCGATGTCGAGGGGGATGGGGACGGAGACCTTCAACCGGTTGCGGTGGATGCCGGTGGCCACGTAGGTGCTGGTCATGACGTCGAGTTCGTAGGTGTGGACGGTGGGGGCTCCGGTCTCGTCCTCGACGCGCCAGAAGTGGGGGATCTTGGCCTGTGCGTACTTGAAGGGCTTCAGGGAACGGTCGCGGTCCGCCGACTCCTCCGAGACGACCTCGATGACCAGGGCGACGTCCTCGGGCGCGTACCAAGTCCGGTCGGGGTCGTACGGGGCGGTCGTGATCAGGATGTCCGGCTCGGGGCGGCTCTTCTTGTCGAGCCGGACGGTCATCTCACGCTCGGCGTCGAACCCGACGGGGGCGGCCTGGCGCAGGGCGAAGGTCAGGTTCTCCACCAGCCGGGCGTGCCAGGACCGCTGCGGCGACATCATGAAGATCAGGGCTCCGTCGATGAGTTCGGTGTGCCGCGGTGCCTGGGCGAGACCGTCGAGGTCATCGGCTTCCCAGCCGCTGATCCTGGGCGGGATCATCCAGTCGGGGAGTTCGGCGGTCACGGCTTCCTCCAGGCGCCTCGAAGAGGTTCAGGGGCCCTCATCCCGGATCGCGGACACGGGCGCAACGCTGGCGTCAGCATAGTCGAGCGACCGGACCTCTCACTCGGCCCGTGTGGGCCCGACGAGCCGGAGGCCGGTGATCACCTCGGTGTGGATCCGGACGACGTGGTCCATGGACGAACTGCTTCGGCGGAGTGGTGCACGTCAGCTTGAGCGCTGGGTCGAGGTCGGCCGACACCGGGCTTGCGATGTCGTCGAGGTCGCAGCGGAAGCCCCCCGCCCTTGTTCCTCACAGGTCAGGGGGCCCCGCAATTGGTGCCCTGGCGTACGGCGGTGCCGCGGCTGGTTTCCCGGGCCGCCCGCGCCCCCGACTGGCTCGCTCGGGCACCTGGTCGACAGCTCGGAGTTCACCCGGATCGCCCTAGCCGGACATGAACCTCAGCTGACCCGCTCCACCCTCTGTACGTAAGGGCCCGCGCTTCCCGTGCGGGCCCTTACGCGTCATCCCCTGCTTTGCGGATGCACACGCCCTAGTGGGGCGTATCCCGCCTCCCTGGTGGGAGATGAGTGGGAGACAAGTGGGAGATGATCATGGCGTGGTGCTGCAATCAGGCGCTGGAAGTGCTAGATAGCGCTACTTGTGCGGCCTTGGTTCAGCCGCCGGATTCGCCTGCGTGGGGGCTCAGCACACCCATGCTGACCAGCACGAACAGCAGGATGCCGAGGGCGATCCGGTAGATCACGAACGGCATGAAGGACTTCGTGGTGATGAAGCGCATGAACCATGCGATCACGGCGTATCCCACCACGAAGGCGACGATCGTCGCGAAGATCGTCGGCCCCCAGGAGACATGTCCCTCGCCCGCGTCCTTCAGCTCGAAGATCCCGGAAGCCAGCACGGCAGGGATGGCGAGCAGGAACGAGTAGCGCGCCGCGGCCTCACGGGTGTATCCCATCAGCAGACCGCCGCTGATGGTCGCTCCGGAGCGGGAGACGCCGGGGATCAGAGCCATCGCTTGGCAGAGGCCGTAGATCAGGCCGTCCTTGACGGACAGTTCCTGGAGCGACTTGCGGTGCCGCGGGGCACGGTGCTTGCCGCCCTCCTCGTCCCGGGCGGCGAGGCGGTCGGCGATACCGAGCACGATGCCCATGACGATCAGTGTGGTGGCGATCAGGCGGAGGTCGCGGAACGGGCCCTCGATCTGGTCCTTGAGGGTGATGCCGAGGACCCCGATCGGGATCGAGCCGACGATGACGAGCCAACCCATCTGCGCGTCGTGGTCACCGCGCATGGACTTGTCCGTCAGGGAGCGGAACCATGCGGACACGATCCTCGCGATGTCCTTGCGGAAGTAGATCAGTACGGCCGTCTCGGTGCCGATCTGGGTGATCGCGGTGAAGGCCGCACCAGGGTCATGCCATCCGGCGAACGCCGCCGTCAGCCGAAGGTGCGCGCTGGAGGAGATGGGCAGGAACTCCGTCAGCCCCTGGACGAGCCCGAGGATGAATGATTCGAACCACGACATGAAAGCTAAGCCGTCCAAGTGCTGTCAGGGGCGGAAGGTACGGGGTGGTGCGGGCCGCGATCATGCGTCCTCGCGTGGCAGCGTAGCGCCCGGCGGATTCGGCCGAACGGGCGGGCTCCCGGCGGGCGCTGAGCGGCGCCGTGGGAAACCGGGTGCGGGAACCGGTCGACGCGGCCTGGTCGACGCCTGCTGGGCGCGCCCGGCGAGGCGCATCCGTCGTTCGTATCCGTCAGGCGTTGCGCTCGTCCGGGCCGGACACCGTCCAGCCTGGTGCCTCGACCCGTGCCGTCAGACTGTCCGGTGTCGCCGCAGCACCGCAGCCGGCGCACACCACGACCGGCCCGAGTTCCTCGCCGCACTCGTGTACGAGCACGGTCGGCGGGTGCTCCGAGAGATGCCGGTCGCCCCAGTCCATGAGGGCCAGGAGGACGGGCTGGAGCTCAAGACCGGCGTCCGTCGGTACGTACTCATGGCGCAGCGGCCGCTCGCTGTACGGGACCTTCTCCAGGACTCCCGCCTCCACGAGGCGGCGCAGCCGCGCGGTCAGGACGTCGCGTGGCGCCCCCGTGTTCCGGGCGATCCGGTCGAAGCGGCGGACGCCGAGGAGGACCTCGCGCAGCACGAGCAGCGCGTATTTCTCGCCGACGACGGCGAGCGTGGCGGCGATGGAGCAGGGGCGCGGGGTCGTCATGGGGACAGCTTAGGAAAGAATGGGTTGGAAATTCCAACCCTGCTGGTTACTGTTGGGTGCGCTGAGGGTTTGGATTCCAAACTAAATGGCCCGAGCCCATCCGTATCGCCGTGCCCAGAGCGAGGAGGCGCGCTTCCATGCGTGATGCCGTGATCGTTGAAGCAGTCAGGACCCCGGTCGGCAAAGGGAAGCCGGGTGGAGCGCTCGCCGGGATCCACCCGGTGGAACTGCTCTCCCACACCTTCCGCGCGCTCGTGGAGCGCAGCGGAATCGACCCCGAACTGATCGACGACGTGATCGGCGGCACCGTCGACCAGGTGGGCGAGCAGGCCATGAACACCACGCGGTACGCCTGGCTCGGTGCCGGTCTTCCCGAGTCGGTCCCCGCCACCACGGTGGACCGTCAGTGCGGATCGTCGCAGCAGGCTGTCCACTTCGCCGCGCAGGGTGTGATGGCCGGTGCGTACGACGCCGTCGTCGCCTGCGGGGTCGAGTCCATGAGCCGTGTGCCGATGTGGTCCAACGTGCCACCCGGAGCCGACCCCTTCGGTCCCGCGGTCGCGGAGCGCTACCCCGGAGGGCTGGTGCCGCAGGGGATCAGCGCGGAATTGATTGCGGCCAAGTGGGGGATCGGGCGCGAGGCGATGGACACGTACGCCACGACGTCGCATCAGCGCGCCGCCAGGGCCTGGGCGGACGGGCTCTTCGACGCCGAAGTGGTCCCGATCGGAGGGCTCGCCACGGACGAGAGCGTGCGGGCCGGTACGACGCCCGAAGTGCTCGCCGGGCTGCGGCCCTCGTTCGAGGACCCCGCCTTCGCAGAGCGCTTCCCGGGGATCGAGTGGTCGGTCACGGCCGGCAACAGCAGCCCGGTCAACGACGGGGCGTCCGCCGTGCTCATCACCTCGGCGGATCTGGCCGAACGCCGCGGCCTGCGCCCGCTCGCGCGGCTGCACAGCTTCGCCGTCACCGGTTCCGATCCGCTGCTGATGCTCACCGGAGTGCTCCCGGCCACCGAAAAGGTCCTGAAGCGGGTCGGACTGCGCCTCGACGACATCGACCTCTTCGAGGTGAACGAGGCGTTCTCGAGTGTCGTGCTCGCCTGGCTCCAGGAGACGGGCGCCGACCCCGCGAAGCTCAACGTCCACGGCGGAGCCCTCGCGATCGGTCACCCACTCGGCGCAAGCGGCACCCGCCTGATGACGACCCTCGTCCATGCGATGCGCGCCAGAGGAGCCCGTTACGGCCTCCAGACCATGTGCGAGGCAGGCGGACTCGCCAACGCGACCATTGTCGAAGCTCTGTAGACGGGGGCCGTGCCGGGGTGCCTCGCATGGCGCCCCGGCACGTCAGGACGTGCCCAGCCGGTGGCGCTTGCGCCAGGCCACGGCCGCCCCGATCAGCGCCGACACCACGATGAAGCCCGTCGCCGCGAGGAAGATCGGTGAGTCGGGGGAGGTGGCCGTGCTGCCGGCGATCACATACGCGGCGGTGTTCGGCAGGGTCCCGAGCGCCGTGGCGAGCAGGAAGGGGGCGTATCCCATACGGGAGACCGCGGCGCAGTAGTTGACGGCGGCGAACGGAAAGCCGGGAAACAGCCGCAGTGCCAGTACGGTGCGGAAGCCGTGGCGGCTGAGCTGTCCGTCCGCGGCCTCCAGCCATCGCCCGCGCACCAGCGGGCGCAGGGCCCCCTGCCCGAGCACCCGCCCCAGAGCGAACGAGGCACCTGCCCCGATGACCGTGCCCGCTATCGCCGCCGCGAGCCCCCCGGGGGCGCCGAAGAGCACGCCCGCGGCCAGATTAAGCAGTGGACGCGGCACCAGGGCCGCCGTGCACAGCCCGTAGCAGACAGCGAAGAGGAGCACCGCCGCGCCACCGCTGAGCTGCGGTGGCCAGCCCGTGGCCAGCAGCCGGTGCGGCTTGTAGGCCAATACGGCACATACCGCGGACAGCAACAGCAGCGCCAGCAGCACCAGCCGTGCCCAGGGTGACAGAAGTGCCCGGCCACAGCGCAGAGCGAGGCCGTCGTGCGGTCCGGATACGGGGTCGAGCATCCGGGGAGACTATCCGACGAATCCGCCCGATCGCCGTAATCTGTGCCGCATGACGCTCCCGCCCGTACCCGACAGCCCCCTCGCGGACACCGTGCTGGAACGGCTCATGACGGTCTACGCGGCTGCCGCCGACCCCGCGCTCGTGCCCGTGATGGACGAGTGGATCGAGGACGACAACCTCTGGATCGTCCGTACGGCACTGCTGCACCAGCTGCGCTACAAGGACGCCACGGACCGAGAGCGCCTCTTCCGCTACTGCCTCCGCCAGTCGGATCACCCCGACTTCTTCATCCGCAAGGCGATCGGCTGGAGCCTGCGCGAGTACGCGAAGACCGACCCGGACGCGGTACGCGCCTTCGTGGCAGGTGCCCGGGACCGGCTCGCTCCGCTCTCCGTGCGAGAAGCGCTCAAGAACATCTGACCCCGAGCCGTTCCCGTCGACCATCCCGTCGACGGGGCGGTGCTGTGCGCGGCCGCCGCACCGCGGACGCGCACAGGTCCGTGGGACCGGGCAGGGCACGGCGGGTGCTGTGCCGGGCATGCCGTCGGATTCCTCACCGTCGAACTCGGTGAAGAGGGCCGACTGAACGGTGCCGGATGCGTCGAGGCCGGAGTCGAGCGAGTCCGCACGGGTGCGGCTCGGCTCCGCGATCACCTGCGGCTCCCGCAGCGGCAGCTTCGACGTGGCGGCGGCGTCGCCGACCTGGAAGGCGCCCCGTACGTGGCCCGCTGCACGTCGCTCGACCTCGACTTCAACCTCGTCGATGGGGTGGCCCTGCCCGCGTCGAGGGTGCTGACCCGTCCGTCGGGGGAGGTGAACGCGCCGTGCTCGGTGGGTTCGAGTACGTCCCGGTGGAAGTGCGGCGCTGCGTCGTCGTCGGCTGCCGCGACCACCGGGCGAGGCATCCCGGAGGTTTCAGGAGCGAACACGCCCCGCTCGAAAACCAGTCGACGTGGCCCCTGCGGCCACCGACCATGGACACATGTTCCGGCACGCCTTCACCACAGCGCCGTCCGCAGTCGCGGGCGCGCCGAAGGCTGCCGCCTTCCTGGCCGCGGTCGCGGTCGACGCCGCCACGACCGCCGCGGCGGTCGCCGCCGTCGCGGAATTCGCAGCGGCAGTCGCCGCAGCGCCGCTCGACGGCGCACGAAGCTGACTCTCCCCGGATCGTCCGGCGGGCCCCGCAGGGGGAGGGTCGGTCGGGCCAAGGGGTCCCCCTCCGCTGGGAGTTCACGCGGAGCACCACGCGAAGAGTTCCGGGAAGGAACCGCGACAGCCATGCCCAAGACGGCATTCGTGCGCACCAAGCCGCACCTCAACATCGGCACCATGGGCCATGTCGACCACGGCAAGACCACCCTCACCGCCGCCATCACCAAAGTGCTCAGCGAGCGCGGTGCCGACGGTTCGAGCACCACCGGTAGCACCGGAACCACCACGTACATCCCCTTCGACCGCATCGACCGCGCACCTGAGGAGGCCGCTCGCGGCATCACCATCAACATCGCGCACGTCGAGTACGAGACCGACACGCGTCACTACGCCCATGTCGACATGCCCGGCCACGCCGACTACGTCAAGAACATGGTCACCGGTGCCGCGCAACTCGACGGGGCCATCCTGGTGGTCTCGGCGCTCGACGGGATCATGCCCCAGACGGCCGAGCACGTCCTGCTGGCCCGTCAGGTCGGGGTCGACCACATCGTGGTCGCCCTCAACAAGGCGGACGCCGGGGACCCCGAGCTGGCGGAGCTGGTCGAGCTCGAAGTGCGGGAGTTGCTCACCTCGCACGGTTACGGTGGTGACACGGTGCCCGTCGTCCGGGTGTCCGGGTTGCGGGCGCTGGAGGGGGACCCGCGATGGATGGCGTCCATCGAGGCGCTGCTGGACGCCGTCGACACCTATGTGCCCATGCCGGTCCGCTACACCGACGCGCCGTTCCTGCTCCCGGTGGAGAACGTCCTCACCATCACCGGGCGCGGCACGGTCGTCACGGGCGCGATCGAGCGCGGCACCGTACGGGTCGGCGACCAGGTGCAGGTCCTCGGCGCGGAGGTGACCACCGTGGTCACCGGCCTGGAGACCTTCGGCAAGCCGATGGAGTCGGCGGAGGCGGGCGACAACGTCGCGCTGCTGCTGCGCGGAGTGGCGCGCGGCGCCGTGCGTCGCGGGCACGTCGTGGCGGAGCCCGGCAGCATCGTCCCCCGCCGCCGTTTCACCGCGCGGGTGTATGTGCTGTCCGCTCGCGAGGGCGGGCGCAGGACCTCGCTCGGCACCGGATACCGGCCGCAGTTCTACATCCGTACGGCCGATGTCGTCGGGGACGTCGACCTCGGTGAGGCGGCCATCGCGCGCCCCGGTGACACGGTCGCGATGACCGTGGAGCTGGGGCGTGACGTGCCGCTTGAGCCGGGCCTCGGCTTCGCGATCCGCGAAGGCGGCCGCACGGTCGGCGCGGGCACGGTGACCGAGCTGCTCTGACCGGCCGGGAAAGCGGTGAGGGGTCCGCCACCCGCCACACGCGGGGGGCGGACCCGGCCGCCACGCGCCACACTGCTGCCATGGTGGACAAGGACGACGCAGTGGAGCCGGCCCCGGCCGCGGCGCAGCAGGTCCCGGGAGCCGAGCAGGCATCGAACGAGCACCGTACGGCCCTCGTACTGGGCGGCGGCGGACTCGCCGGGATCGGCTGGGAGATCGGCATCCTCAGCGGACTCGCCCGCGAGGGTGTCGATCCGACCAGCGCCGATCTGATCGTCGGAACATCCGCCGGCTCGGTCGTCGGTGCCCAACTCGGTTCCGGACGCCTCACCCTGCCCGAGTTGTACGACCGTCAGCTGGCCGACCTCGACGGCGAGGTGCCCGCGGGCATGGGCGCCGCCGTCCTGGCCCGCTACCTGTGGGGTGTGCTCTGGTCGCGTGACCCCGAGGCCTACGGTGCCCGCATGGGGCGCCTCGCCCTGTCAGCTCGTACCGAACCCGAGGAGGCGCGCCGGGCGGTCTTCCACGAACGGCTCCTGACCCATGAGTGGCCGCGTGCCCGGCGGCTGGTCGTCACCGCGGTCGACGCCGTCAGTGGTGAGTTCCGTGCGTTCGACCGCGAGAGCGGCGTGGAGCTGATCGACGCGGTGGGCGCGAGTTGCGCGGTGCCCGGCGTGTGGCCGCCCGTCACCATCGGAGGACGGCGGTTCATCGACGGCGGGGTCCGCTCGTCCACCAACGCCGATCTGGCGCTGGGATACGGAACCGTCGTGATCGTCGCCCCCATCGCGGTCGGCGGCGGCCCCGTGCTGTCCGCCCGCACCCTGGCCACCCGGCTGTCCGCCTCGGGCGCCCGGGTCAGTCTCATCACCCCGGACCGGGCCTCCCGCAGGGCGTTCGGCCGGAACGTCCTGGACCCCGCCCGCCGCGCCCCGGCGGCGCGTGCCGGTCTCGCACAGGCCGCAGCCCACGTGGACGACGTCGGAGCCGTCTGGCCGTCCCGCACCGACGCCTCCCGCAGCGGGCCGTTCCCCACCAGAACCTCCCGCACCAGGCCCTGAGCCCGGTACCGGCTCACCCGAACGCAGTAGTCCGGGCGCACAATGGACGGGTGAATGAGGCCATCCCCGTCATCCGTCCGGTCGACCACGGCACTGCCAGGCTGATGCCCGACGTGGACCGCGAACGAGCCTGGCTGCTGACCGTGGACGGGGCACCCCAGTCCTATGTCGACCTCGACGACCCGACCCACCTGGAATTCGAGTACGCCCGGCGGCTCGCCCATGTCGTCGACTGCGTGGCGGACGAGGGCGTGCCGCTCGACGTGCTGCACCTCGGCGGGGGTGCGATGACCCTGCCCCGCTATGTCGCCGCCACCAGGCCCGGGTCCCGACAGGTCGTGGTCGAGGCGGACCACGGGCTGCTCGCGCTGGTGACCGAGCACCTGCCGCTCCCGGGCGGCTCGGACATCACGGTGCACGGCACGGATGCCCGCCGCTGGCTGGCTCAGGCGCAGGCGCACAGCGTCGATGTGCTGATCGCCGACGTCTTCGGCGGCTCGCGCGTGCCGGCCCATCTCACCTCACACGAGTACGTGCGTGCCGCGCGGCGGGTACTCCGTCCCGACGGCCTCTACGCGGCGAATCTCGCCGACGGCGCACCCTTCGCCTTCCTCCGCTCCCAACTGGGCACCTTCGCCGAGGAATTCGAGGAAATGGCACTTGTCGCGGAGCCGGCGGTACTGCGTGGCCGCAGGTTCGGCAACGCCGTGCTGCTCGCCTCGCACCGCCCATTGGACCTCGCCGCGCTGGCCCGCCGGACCGCGTCCGACGTCTTCCCCGCCCGGGTCCAGCACGGGCCGGGGTTGCGCCGGTTCATCGGGGACGCCCAGCCGGTGCGCGACGAGAACGCCGTCGACTCACCCGAGCCGCCCGACGGTGCCTTCGGCATCGGCTGAAGGCGCGGCCGGTGCCGATGCCCCGTCCGGGACCGCCGGGCCGGCCGGCGCCACCTCCGGGACCAGGGGCGACGGCACGGACTCGCCCTGGTTCCCGGCGACCCGACGCGTACGCCTGGTCAGGTTTCGTACATCGGGGACCAGCAGGACCAGCGCCGTGACGAGCACGATCAGCCCCGCACATCCCCACAGGGCCTGCCCGCGCCCGACCGCCTGCTCAGCCGGCCCGGCCAGGGCCATGGACAGGGGGAGTACGGCCGTGGAACTGACCCAGTCGTACGCGGAGACGCGGGACAGTTTCTCCTCCGGTACCTCCTGGTGCAGTGCGGTCATCCACACGACGCCGAACACCTCGATCGCGACGCCGCTGACGAACATCACCGCGGCCAGGGCACCGAACGGCACCGGCACGGCGAGCGCCGCCGAAGGCAGTGCCAGCGGGAAGACGCACACGGTGCCCACGAGCAGCATCCGCCGAGGCTTCCACCGGGTCATCAGCAGCGCCCCGCCGATGGTGCCCGCGCCGAACGCCGCCAGGGCCAGGCCCCAAGGCCGCGCGCCGCCCAGTGACTCCTCGGCCACCAGCGGCCCGTACACCGCCTCCGCGGCACCCACGACCGCGTTCACCACGGCGAACTGGATGGTGATCGACCACAGCCAGGTCCGTCCGGCGAACTCCCGCCAGCCGTCGCGCAGATCAGTCAGCAGCCCGCCGCTGTTCCGCGGCCTCGAGGCCTGGCTGACATTCAGGAAGGCCCGCAACGCGCCGGCCACCGCGAAGGCGGCGGCGTCGATCGCCAGCACCCAGCCGGGGCCGAACCCGGCGATCAGCACACCGCCGAGCGCCGCTCCGCCGATGCCCGCCCCGTGCATCGCCAGTCGGAACACAGCGAAGGCCCGGCTCGCCTGCTCCCCGTCCACGCTGGAGATCAGCATGCCTTCGGCCGCCGGATTGAAGAAGGCCTGCCCCGTGCCGCCCAACGCGGTCAGCAGCGTCATCTGCCAGAGCGTCGGCTCACCCATGAGGACCAGGGCGGCGAAGGCCGCCTGGGACACGCAGTTGAGCGCGTTCGCCGCCACCATCACGCGGTGGCGTGGCAGCCGATCCGCGATGGCGCCGCCGATCAGTGTGAACAGCACCAATGGCAGGGTGCGTGCCGCCGCGACGAGTCCCACGTCGCCGCCGTCACCGCCGGACTCCATCACTGCGAACGCCGCCGCGATCAGCGCGCCGTGGCTGCCCAGGTTGGTGACGACCGCCGAAGCGGTCAGCAGGGTGTAGTTGCGGCCGGCCCATTCCGGTCGGCGTGGGCGGTGGGACGTACGGCTCCGAGGAGCCGGGGCGGGAGGTGTCACCCGTGGACTATCGCCCGCTGCGGCTGCTCCTGCCAAACCGCATGCGGTGTGGGGAGCCGGAGCGCGTGGCGGAATCCCCGCGGGGCGTAATGCGCTCGGAATCAGGTGAATTGGAATGGATGCGTTCGTCGGTGTGGACTGGTGGACTGGCCGACGGCGGTCGCCCCGGTCGGGCCCGGGCGTCGGGCGGGGCGTTGCGATACAGGATCGCGCCGGATGCGGCCGTGCGCGTGCCGGGTGGGGATGGTCAAGATGGCTACCCGTCGGTAACATCCGTCGTCATGAGCAACGAGCAGATGTCCGCCGGTGAGATCCTCCTGGCTACGGTCCCCATGGCCGCGACCCTCAACCTGGAGTTCCTGGAGAGCTCCGCCGAGCGCGCCGTCGTCCGGATGCCGGACCAGGCCGCCTACCACAACCACGTCGGCGGGCCGCACGCCGGAGCGATGTTCACCCTTGCCGAGTCCGCGAGTGGCGCCATCGTGATCGCCGCCTTCGGCGAGGTCCTCAACCGAGCCGTGCCGCTCGCCGTCAGCGCGGAGATCAACTACAGGAAGCTGGCCATGGGCGTCGTCACGGCGACCGCAGCGTTGGGCCGCCCGGCCGCCGACGTCATCGCCGAGCTGAACGCGGGCAAGCGGCCCGAGTTCCCCGTCGAGATCGCGATCACCCGCGAGGACGGCGCTGTCACAGGCGAGATGACCGTCCTGTGGACGCTGCGCCCCAACAGCTGATCCGCCGCCGCATGGGCAGCCGCGGCGAGCCGCCCCCGCTGTCCTCCTGGCGGAGGGCGGGGCGGCGGCGCGCTTCGCTCGTCCCGCTGCGGTGGTGTCTGCGGCCCGAGGCGCCCGGCGTGCGGGGGTGCCCGGAGTCGGACAAACGGTGACCAGGTAGGCTGCCCGGCGTGCGCCATCTGGCGCACGCCGGGCAGCACGGGCCCGACGACACCGGCCGCACCCGCGCCACGCCCGGCGATCACGGGCCCGGGCCGAACGACAACGGGAGGACCGGCGGTGCACGTCCAGGAGTGGCTTGAGACCATCCCGGCGGTGAGTATCTACATCCTGGTGGGTGTGGTCATCGGGCTGGAGAGTCTCGGCATCCCGCTGCCGGGTGAGATCGTCCTCGTCAGCTCCGCCCTGCTCGCCTCCCAGCACGGCGAGATCGACCCCTGGGTGCTGGGCATCTGCGCCACCGCGGGTGCCATCGTGGGTGACTCGATCGGCTACGCCATCGGCCGCAAGGGCGGCCGGCCGCTGCTCGCCTGGTGTGGGAGGAGATTCCCCAAGCACTTCAGCGAGGCCAACATCGCGATGGCGGAACGGTCTTTCGAGAAGTGGGGCATGTGGGCGGTCTTCTTCGGCCGCTTCGTGGCCCTGCTGAGGATCTTCGCCGGCCCTCTCGCCGGTGTGCTGCGCATGCCGTACTGGAAGTTCCTGATCGCCAATGTCTTCGGCGGCATCCTCTGGGCCGGCGGCACCACGGCGGTCATCTATTCGGTCGGCGTCGTCGCCGAAGCCTGGCTCAAGCGCTTCTCGTGGCTCGGCCTGGTCCTGGCCGTGCTCTTCGGCGTGGCCTCGATGCTGATCCTCAAGAGCCGCGCCAAGAAGGCGGCGGCACGCACCGAGGCCATGGGCGGTGGCGGAGAACCGGCCGCGCCCCCGGTCGCCGCTACTGCCGCCGCTGCCGTACAGGCCGATTCGGCGCAGAACTGACGATGTGACCAACCGCCGCGGCGGTCGATCCCACGAGGAGTACGTGATGGCACAGGGACAGCGGGCGCTGGTTTCCGGAGTCGGAGGGAAGGAGCCCCGAGTCGACCCCGGAGCGTTCATCGCCCCCACGTCCGTGGTGATCGGAGAAGTCGCCCTCGCAGCGGGTTCCAGTGTCTGGTACCACGCGGTGCTGCGCGCGGACTGCGGACCGATCGTGATCGGAGCGGACAGCAACGTCCAGGACAACTGCACCGTCCATGTCGATCCGGGCTGCCCGGTGACCGTCGGCGAGCGGGTGACCGTCGGTCACAACGCAGTGCTGCACGGCTGCACCGTCGAGGACGACGTCCTGATCGGCATGGGGGCGACCGTGCTCAACGGCGCCCGTATCGGAGCGGGTTCACTCGTCGCGGCGCAGGCGCTGGTGCCGCAGGGGATGCAGGTTCCGCCCGGCTCGCTGGTGGCCGGTGTGCCGGCCAAGGTCAGGCGCGAGTTGACGGACGAGGAGCGCGAGGGCCTCAAGGTCAACGCCTTGATGTACCTGGAGCTGGCCAAGGAGCACCGGGCGGCGACCGAGAGCTGACCGCGGGAGGCAGGTGCAGCCGACTCGCGCGGCGGGTGGCGGTACGTCTGATTCACCGCTTGTCCCCCGGGTAGCCGCAGCGTACGTAGGCAGCGGTCCATGCGGCCGACGCAGTCGATGCGGTCCGTTCCTCCAGCGGTTCGGGCTTCGGAAAGGTGCCCCGATGACCACACCCACCCAACCGCCACCCGATGGCCCTGAGCCGGTGCCCAGTGGCCCGAGGCCGGTGCCTCGCGATCCCCAGCCGTCGCCGTCGGAGCCCGAGCCCGGTCCTCAACCGCACGGCGACCCGGAGCCGGACACCGGCCCGGTGCCGGAGCCGCCCGACTGAGTGCGCGCTCAGCGTCACCGATTGCGGACAGCGAGTGATAGGCGCAAGGTGGATATGCCAGTCCACCCCCCACGTGAAGGGACGCCGTCATGGCAAAGGCAAAGGCGAAGGCGAAGCAGGCCAAGGGCAAGATGAAGGAGACCGCGGGCAAGGCCATGGGCGACCGCTCCATGCAGGCCGAGGGCCGTGGCGAGCAGGCCATGGGCAAGGCGCAGGAGAACGCCGAGCAGGCGGCCGAGCGGATGAAGCGGCCCGGGCGGTAAGCCCCAGGCCGTGGCCATCGGCCATCGGCAGGGCGGTCGTACCCGTGCGGTCGGGTGCGGCCGCCCTCGCGCGCCGGCCGGGGATCGCGGGACAGCCCTCTGCTCTCGTGCGAAGGCTCAGGGGGCGAGTTCCCCACCACCGCGCCGCACGCTGCCCCGCACACGGCGCTTGAGTTCGGCCAGCCAGGCGTGGCTCGCCGACCTGCTCCGCGAATGCCGGTCGAGCTCTTCGATCAGCCGCTCGCTGCGCTTCTCCACATCGAGCTCGTCCAGGATCCGGTCGGCCTCGGCGAGCAGTGCCCCGTGGAGCTGCCAGTGCGCGGACTCGGCCCGGATGCCCAGCAGCAGCAGGGCCAGGTGCTCCCGGCTCCGCCGCCCCGCGGCCAGCTCGGCGGCGAGGCGCTCCTCCGCTTCCTCCGCGTTCTCCGCGACCTGCGTGGTGATCAGGACGACGAAGTCCCCGATGGCCGTGGAGAGGTGCGCGTACAGCTCCTGGAGGGCTCCTGTGACGGGCGGCGGGAAGAGGGTGCCCGACGGCTGAGTCTTGGCGAGATCGGTGAGAGTGCGGCAGGAAACCCGCAGGATCACCGCGCAGATCTCCAGGGCGTCGAGGCCGGTGCGCAGCACCAGACGGGAGAGCACCGGCTCTTTGACCCGGGGGTTCAGGCGCAGGCTCTCCTCCGCCTGACGCAGCGCCGCGTCCACATGGGAGATGTCGTGGTCGAGGCGCCGGGCCTCGTGCAGCTGGGCCGCCGCTCGCTCCACGGGGGTGTGCTCGCCCAGCTGTTCGGACATATGAGCGAGCAGGTTCCGCATCCGGGCGGCGAGCCCGTCGATGGCCTGGCTCGCGTCATTCACCCAGACGGGCGGTACGAAGAGAACGTTGAACGCCAGGCCCACGACCGCGCCGATCAAGGTCTCCAGGACGCGGTCCCAGGCCGTCGCCGTCACCTGGGTCACCCCCAGCACCAGCATGGCGCTGATCGCCACCTCGGGCACGAACTCGCCGACCTTGACAAACCGCCCGATCACCAGGGAGGCCAGGATCACCAGGCCGAGGCTCCACCACGTCAGCCCCACCAACGAGCTGAATCCGATGGCGATGAGCACACCGGCGACGACCGCGTTCACGCGCCGGATCCCGGTGGTGAGCGTGGAGTACAGGGTGACCTGCACGACGAGAAGCGCGGTCAGTGGCGCGGTGAGGGGCAGCGCCTCGTTGCTGAGCTGCAGGGCGACGACGTAGGAGATGACCGCCGCTGCGGTCGACCGCACCGTTTGGACGACGGCCGGTTCACGATGGCGCCGTACGAACTGGCGCAGTGGCTCCGTGGCTTCCGACACTCGACCAGACTGCCGTGTGCATGCGCCGCACGTGGGGCGGCGCGGCCGTGGGGCGAAGATCACAGGCTGCTGTCCGACTGGTCGGCTCAGCGCCGACTACCGTGTCCGGGTGCCCAAGAACCGAAACACGTTCTCATCGCTCTCCGCCTGGCGCCGACGTGTCCTGGCGAACGCCGTGCAGGGCTGCTGGCGCTGGGTGCAGCGGACGGGTGCGGTGACCGCGGAGAGCCCCGGGCGCCTGCGTTTCCGCAGGATCGGAGAGGGCACCCGGCTGGCGTTCCCGCAGGGCACGGTCTTCGGCGAGCCATGGATCGAGCTGGGCGACTACTGCATCATCGGCGAGCAGGTCACCCTGACGGCCGGCATGATGCCGGATCTCGACCTCGGGCCCGACCCGATCCTCACCCTGGGCGACGGCGTGGTCCTCGGCCGCGGCAGTCATGTCATCGCGGACACCCGGGTGTCCATCGGTTCGGACACCTACTGCGGACCGTACGTCTACATCACCTCGACCAACCACAGCTACGACGATCCGCACCAGCCGGTGGGCAAGCAGTGGCCTCGTACCGACCCGGTCGAGATCGGCCCCGGCTGCTGGCTCGGCACCGGCGCGGTGATCCTTCCCGGGGCCCGCATCGGACGCAATGTGGTGGTGGCGGCGGGTTCCGTGGTCCGTGGCGACGTACCGGACCATGCGGTGGTGGCCGGGGCCCCCGCCAAGGTGGTGCGCCACTGGGACGCCGAGCGCGGCTGGCAGCCGCCGCTGCGCACTCCGGCGCCGATGCCGATCCCGGAGGGCGTCACCCCGGACGATCTGCGGGCGCTCGCGGAGCTGGAACTCCAGATGGAAGCGGAGCTCACACGGGAACTCAGGTCGGACGAGGCTGACGGCCCGTCTTCCCGCTGACGCCGCCCCGTCGTGGATCATCCGCTCGCGAGCAGCACGGTGCCGATGAGCGCGAGCCCCGCACCTGCCGCCTGCACGGCGCGCAGCCGCTCCTTGAGCACGCCCCGCGCGGCCAGCGCCGTGACCACCGGGTAGAGCGAGGCGAGTACGGCCGCCACGGTCACGGGGCCGTGCTGCGCGGCGATCGAGTAGGTGCCGTTGGCGGCGACATCCGCGAGCCCGACGAACGCGAGGGCGGGCAACGAGGCCCTGACGGCCGCCGTGCCGCCCTCTTCGGGAAGGGCCCGACCGCCGCGCCTGACCGACACGCACAACGCCGCACCGCCCACCGCGACATTGGTGACCCGTTGGACGAACAGGGCGAGGAAGAGCCCGGTGAGCGTGGTCGAGGCCTCGGAGATCAACGCCATCACCGCGCCGAAGCCGAAGGCCGCGAGCAGGGTGAGCAGGACCGCCTGCCGCTGCACCGGTGCGCCGCGCAGTTCCGGCCCGCCGGCCAGGAGGATGCCCGCCACGGCCACACCGATGCCCGCGAACTGCGCCAGCCCCGGCCGATCCCCGAGCAGCAGTCCCACCGACACCGGTACGACGACTCCGAGCGAGCCGAGCGGGGACACCACGCCCATCGGTCCGAGCGCGAGGGCACGGTAGAAGCTGAGCATCGCGACCGGGCCGGCGGCACCGGCTGCCACGGCGTACCAGAGCTCGGGACCCGCCTCGCGTAGAGCTCCGGTGGCGAGTACGAGGGCGCCGAGCACACCCACCGCGATGGCCTGGGAGACCACGACGACGGTGAGTGCCGGGATGCGACGTGTCAGCAGACCGCCGCCGAAGTCGGCCAGCCCCCACATGAGACTGGTGGCCAGGGCGAACATCGCAGTCACGGGTGAAGCCTCGCAGTACAGTGGGATGAACGATGGGGTGCAGCCCACCGTAGTGCAACCTGTTGAACTCTGACAATCAAAATATTGGATGGAACGTGTCGGACCTCGATCAGCTGACGCAGTCGCTCGCCCGCAACCTGAAGCGCTGGCGCGGTGAGCGCGGCTTCACCCTCGACGCCCTCGCCGCCCGCTCAGGCGTCAGCCGGGGAATGATCATCCAGATTGAGCAGGCACGCACCAATCCGAGCGTCGGCACCACCGTGAAGCTCGCCGACGCCCTCGGGATCAGCATCGCCACCCTTCTCGACTACGAGCAGGGCCCGCAGGTCCGCCTGGTCCCCTCGGAGCAGGCGGTCCGCATGTGGTCGACCCCGGCGGGCAGCTCCACCACGCTGCTGGTGGGTGCGGAAGCCCGGGGGCCGCTGGAGCTGTGGGCCTGGACACTCGTCCCCGGCGATGAGAGCGCGTCCGATCCGCATCCGAGCGGCACGGTCGAACTGATCCATGTCACCACCGGCGAGCTCACCCTCGTCGTCGACGGCAAGCCCCACCTCGTACCGGCCGGCACCTCGGCGAGCTTCGAGGCCGATGTGCCGCACACCTACCGGAACGAGGGCGATGGCACGGTCGAGATGACCATGGCGGTCGCCGTGCCTCCCGCCGGCTGACGCCGGGCAGCGGTTGGGCGCAGTCAGCCCAGGCGCGGAATCTCGATCGCGGGGCAGCGGTCCATCACCATCTCAAGACCCGCGTCCCGGGTCCGCGCGTACGCCTCCTCGTCGATCACGCCGAGCTGGAACCACACCGCCTTCGCGCCCTTGGCCACGGCCT
This sequence comes from Streptomyces sp. SCSIO 30461, assembly GCF_037023745.1. NCBI lineage: Bacteria > Bacillati > Actinomycetota > Actinomycetes > Kitasatosporales > Streptomycetaceae > Streptomyces > Streptomyces sp. SCSIO 30461. The sequence goes on along the minus strand of NZ_CP146101.1, from coordinate 4,775,338 downwards.
CGTCCGCGACGGCACCGGCCAGTCGGTCGTTGACGAACACATCCACGACGTCGACCGGGAACGGGATCTCGTCGAGCGAGGCGTAGCCCCGTTCCCCGTGCACCGTCTCCGCCTTGGGGTGCACCGGCACGATGCGCTTGCCGAAGCGCTGGAGCACCCGGGCGACGCCGTAGGCCGCGCGGGACTCGTTGTTCGAAAGGCCGACCACGGCCCAGGTGTCCCCGGAGCCGGTCAGGATCTTGCGGATCGTCTCTGCGTCTGCGTACATGCCGGGCACAACCCGTGTGCGGCACGGCCCATTCCCCGTCCGCCCGGGCTCCCGCGGCCACGGCCGCTGTCACCGGCGCCGCATAGGGTGGCCCTATGCAGGAGCAGTACCGGACGGTCGCCCACGAAGGCGCGCACGAGATCGAGATCAACCGATCGCGCTTCATCTGCGCGCTCGCGCCCGCCGCGACCGAGCAGGAGGCCCAGGACTTCATCGCACGCATCCGCAGGGAGCATCCCGCCGCGACCCACAACTGCTACGCCTACGTCATCGGCGCCGACGCCGCCGTCCAGAGGGCCGGCGACGACGGGGAGCCCGGTGGCACGGCCGGCGTGCCGATGCTCCAGATGCTGACGCGACGAGAAGTCCGCTACGCCGTGGCCGTCGTCACCCGCTACTACGGCGGGGTGAAGCTCGGCGCCGGTGGGCTGATCCGCGCGTACGGCGGTGCGGTGGGCGAGGCCCTCGACGCCCTGGGCACCGTCACCCGCCGGCGCTTCCGGCTCGCCACCGTCACGGTCGGCCACCAGCGGGCGGGAAGGCTGGAGAACGACCTGCGGGCGGCCGGGCGTTCGGTGCGGGAGGTGCACTACGGCGAGTCGGTGACCATCGAGGTCGGGCTGCCGGAGTCCGATGTGGACAGCTTCCGGGCCTGGGTCGCGGACAGCACAGCGGGTACGGCGGAGCTGGTGCTCGGCGGGGAGGCCTACGGTCCTGCGTGAGGCGGGCGGAGGGTCGGTGCCGGTCAGGTCCGACCGGCACCGGGTGTAGCGGGCCCGCAGGGAGCGCCAGGGCGGTAGCGTGGTCGCTGCTGATCGTGGGGGTCCGTGGCAGCGGGCGGAAGAGGAATGGAAGCATGCAGGTCGGGGCGGTCTCGTGAGGATTCTGCACACATCGGACTGGCATCTGGGGCGGTCCTTCCACCGTGTGGGTCTGCTGGACGCGCAGGCGGCCTTCCTCGACCACCTGGTGGCGACGGTCCGGGAGCGGGAGGTCGATGCGGTCCTGGTGGCGGGGGACGTGTACGACCGGGCCGTGCCGCCGCTCGCGGCGGTGGAACTCTTCGACGACGTACTGCACCGGCTGGCGGACGCCGGTGTACCGACGCTCATGATCTCCGGCAACCACGACTCCGCGCGGCGGCTCGGCGTCGGGGCCGGGCTGATGGAACGTGCCGGTATCCATCTGCGCACCTCACCGGCGCAGTGCGCCACTCCGGTCGTGCTCGACGATGCTCACGGTGATGTCGCCTTCTACGGACTGCCCTACCTGGAACCCTCCCTGGTGCGGGACGAACTGCGGGCACCGGAGTCCGGGCATGAGGCGGTGCTCGACGCCGCGATGCGGCTGGTGCGGGCTGACCTCGCCCAGCGCCCGCCGGGCACGCGCAGCGTCGTACTCGCGCACGCCTTCGTGGTCGGCGGACTACCGAGTGACAGTGAGCGGGACATCAGCGTGGGCGGGGTGGCGGCCGTCTCCGCAGGAGTGTTCGACGGCGTCGACTACGCGGCCCTCGGACATCTCCACGGCTGCCAGACCATCAACGAACGCGTGCGCTACTCGGGTTCGCCACTCGCCTACTCCTTCTCCGAGACCGGTCACCGCAAGACCATGTGGCTGGTCGATCTCGGGCCCGACGGCGCTGTCACCGCCGAGCGCGTCGACTGCCCCGTACCCCGCCCGCTGGCCCGGATCAGCGGACGGCTGGAGGAACTCCTGCAGGACCCGGCGCTGGCACGCCATGAGCAGTCCTGGACCGAGGCGACACTCACCGACCCGGTGCGCCCCAGCGACCCCATGGCCAGGCTGGCCGAACGGTTCCCGCACGTCCTCAACCTGGTGTTCGCGCCCGAACGCGTCGAGGAAGGGCCGGGCAGCAGCTACGGCCAGCGGCTGCGTGGCCGCGACGACCGGCAGATCGCCGAGGATTTCGTGGCGCATGTGCGCGGCGGGGCCGGGCCCGACGAAGAGGAGCGAGCGGTGTTGCGCCGCGCCTTCGACGACGTACGGGTCGACTCGGCGGCGCGCGAGGTGGCGGTGTGAGGCTCCACCGACTGGCTCTGACCGCCTTCGGACCCTTCGGCGACCGGCAGGAAGTCGACTTCGACACGCTCAGCACGGCGGGACTCTTCCTGCTGCACGGCCCTACCGGCGCGGGCAAGACCTCCGTACTCGACGCCGTCTGCTACGCGCTCTACGGATCGGTACCCGGCGACCGGCAGAACCCCGGTGCATCGCTGCGCAGTGATCACGCCGTACACGGCACGTCCACCGAGGTGTGCCTGGAACTGACGGTGGCCGGGCGCCGACTGGAGATCACCCGGCGGCCCGCGCAGACCCGGCCCAAGTTGAGGGGCACCGGCTTCACCACCGAGAAGGCCCAGAGCGGCCTGCGGGAGTACGACCGCGAGCGGGGTGAGTGGAAGCCGCTCAGCCGCTCTCATCAGGAGATCGGCGAAGAGATCACCCAACTGCTCGGAATGAGCAGGGAGCAGTTCTGCCAGGTCGTCCTGCTGCCGCAGGGCGACTTCGCGCGCTTCCTGCGGGCCGACGCGGAGGCGCGCGGCAGACTGCTCGGGCGGCTCTTCGACACCCGGCGCTTCGCCGCCGTCGAAGAGCGGCTCGCGGAGCTGCGGCGCGGGGCTGAGCAGCAGGTTCGCGAGGGAGACGAGCGGCTGCTGGGCGTAGCGCACCGGATGGCGCAGGCGGCGGGCGGCGCCGGACGGGACCGGTCGGCCCCCGACGGCCGCCCGGGCGATCCCGGCCTCGCCGTCTCCGTCCTGGACTGGGCGGCGGTGGCTCGCACTGACGCGCGGGAGTCCCTCGATATCGCGGTGTGTGCGCTCGACGCCGCCGAGATCCGCCGGCAGGCGGCGGGCCGGGCACTGGACGAAGCGCGCGAGCTGGCACGGCTCCAGGGCCGGCACGCGGAGACCCGCGGGCGGCTGGCCGAACTGAAGGCGGCGGAGCCCGAACGGGACCGGGTCAAGGCCGTTCTCGACGGGGCACGCAAGGCGGAGCTCGTCAGCCCGGCCTTGCGACTTCGGGATGATGCCGAGCGGGAGCACCGGTCGGCGCGTAGTGAGTGGGAGCTGCTGCGGAGGTCGTTGCCCGGCTCGCTCGCCGACGCGGGCGGCGAACGTCTCTCCGCGCTGGAGCGCGAGTTGCGGCAGGAGCTCGGCGGTCTCGACGCGGCTCGGCGAGCCGAAGCCCGCGGCACCGAACTCCGCCGCGAGCGCGCCGAGTCGGACCGGCAGTCCCGGGCCGACGAGGAACTCCTGCGCGATGCGGACACCTGGCTCGCCGGATGGGAAGCGTTGCGCGGGGACCTCCAGACCCGCCTCGACACCGCGCGGGACGCAGCCACCCGCGCCGAGCACCTCGCGGGCCGGCTCGACCGTGCCCTTCGCAGGGAGGCCGCCGGTCGCGAGCGAGACCGGCTCGCCGACCGCGCCACCGCACTCGACACGGCCCTCCGGGCAGCCCGTGACCAGGCCAACGGCGCGCGTGAGCTGTGGCTGGACCTGAAGGAGCGGCGCCTGCTCGGGATCGCGGCCGAGCTGGCCTCCGGCCTGAGGCAGGGAACGCCGTGCGCGGTCTGCGGCTCGTCCGAGCACCCTGCACCGGCCCGCGCCGAGGAGCAGCCCGTCGACCGCGCGCATGAAGGCGAGGCCTATGAGGCGTATACGACGGCCGACGCGAAGCGCGCCGACACGGAACGCGAACTCGCTGTCGTCCACGAGACCCTGGCGGCCACTCGCCGCACCGTCCGTGAGCTGGCACCGGCTCCCTCTGAGCGGACGCAGTCCGGCTCGGCCGGCACCGATGGCGTGACCGGCGTGGTGACCACCACCGGGTGCTCTGCCGTGCCGGCCGCTGCCGCCGACGGGGCGTCCGGTGCTGAGGGGGCTGCGGCCGGGCTGGTTCCGCGCATGCGGCGGCCCGAGTGCACGGAAGAGGCATCGTCCGACGCGCTGCGCGGCCCGGCCGCTGCCGCGATCGGGCGGATCGACGTCCCGTCCGGGCCTGACGTCTTCCGGCCTGGACCGACCGCGCGCGTCTGCGAGGCCGAGACCGAAACCGAAGTGAATGCCGAAACCGGAGTGGATGCCGAAACCGGAGTCGAAGTCGGGGCCCGGGCCGGGGTCTCGGTTCCGGCGGCGACCGGGGCTGAAGGTCCGAGCGGACCCGAGCCTGGCATGGCCGAGTTGGCCGGTGCCGTGGAGCGGCTTGAACGCGAGCACCGCGAGGCGCAGCTGCTGGCGATGGGGATCCATGACGCGCGCGAGGCCCTGCACAGGGCCGAGCGGGAACACGCGGGCAGGCTCGCCGAGCGCCAGGCGGCGGAGCGGCGCGCCGCGTCACGGACATCACGCCGTGAGGCACTCGACGGCGAACTGGCCGCCATCGACGCGGAGGTGGACCGCGCCACCGCGGGCGCGGGAAGCGTCGCCGAGCAGGTGGCACTGCTTGAACGGCGGATCAGCCTGCTTGCCGCCGCCGCCGATGCGGCTCGGGTCGCCGAGGACACCGCGCAGCGGCTGAAGGCGGCCGACGACCGGCTTTCCGACGCCGCTTACCGCGCCGGCTACCGCACGCCCGCCGATGCCGCTTCGGCGCTGCTGGGCGACGCCGAGCAGCATGAGTTGCAGCGGCGGCTCGACGCGTGGCAGCGGGAAGCCGCCGCGGTCGCCGACCGGCTCGCCGAGGCCGGTACACGGGCCGCGGCCGAGCGCCCGCCCGCGGACCTGGAGGCCGCGCAACGGGTGCACACCGCCGCCGAACGGGCGCTGCACGAAGCGGCGTCGGCGCTCGCGTCGGCCCGGGAGCGCGGTACGGAGGTAGACCGGCTCTCCGGACAGGCGGCCGCCGAAGTGCGCCGCCTCGGACCGTTGCGGGAGGAGTACGACCGTCTCGCCCGCCTGGCCGCTCTCGCCACGGGCACATCCGGTGAGAACGAGCGCAGGATGCGGTTGGAGTCGTACGTACTCGCTGCCCGCCTCGAACAGGTCGCCGCCGCGGCCACCTCCCGACTCCAGCGGATGTCCGCGGGGCGCTACTCCCTGGTCCACTCGGACGCACGAGCCGGTGGCAAGCGCGCCGGTCTCGGACTGCACGTGGTCGACGCCTGGACCGGCAGGGAGCGGGACACCGCGACCCTCTCCGGAGGAGAGACGTTCTTCGCCTCACTGGCCCTCGCGCTCGGGCTCGCCGATGTGGTGACCGACGAGGCCGGTGGTGTGCGCCTGGACACCCTCTTCATCGACGAAGGCTTCGGCAGCCTGGACGATCAGACGCTCGACGAGGTGCTCGACGTGCTCGACTCGCTGCGCGAACGCGACCGCAGCGTGGGGATCGTCAGCCATGTCGCCGATCTGCGCCGCCGTGTGCCGGTTCAGCTGGAAGTCCTCAAAGAACGGCATGGTTCCCGGGTGCGGTTGCGCATGACGCCGCTGAGGGGCTGACGCGCTGCCCCGTCGGCCGGGGCGAGTACACGACGCTGGTGGTCACCGGATCAGATCTGCGGCCCGTCACGTGCCGGTCGGGCGTGCCGGCGCGCGATAGGGGTCGGTGTATCCGCCGTGGCGCGCTTGTGTGCCGCCCCGGTCCGGACCGGTTCGCCCGCCGTCGGTACCGCCGGATCGCGGCGTACGCCGACGACGGTGGGGCGGGCTGCCGTGATCGCTTGTGGCCGCTCTGGCCCTGCCCGTGGTGGCTTCGCAGCCCGCTCACGCCGTCCCGCCCGGCACCTGCGCCTACGTCGTCAACGGCGGTGACCGCACGTTGTCAGTGATCGCCACGGCGACGAAGACGGTCGTGGACACGGTCGCCGTCGGCGATGCCCCGTTCACGGTGGCGGTCGGGGTGGCCACGCCAAGCCGGGTCATGGCAAACCCGGGTATGCCCAACCCTGGCCACGGCCCGCGTCCCGGGCCTCGTGTCGTGTGACCACACGCCGGGTATGACGTACGCCCCGACCCATGGTCGGGGCGTACGTCCGTCGGAGACGTCCGAGCAGCGCGAACCGTCGTCTCGTTCCGGGGCCTGGGAGGGCTCCGGCCCTCGGGCGCCCGGCGGTCTGGGGAGGCCCACGGGCCCAGGGAGCCGTAGGTCCCGCCCTCTGGACGGACGGCACCGGGCGGGGCTGCGTCGGGTACCCGGTCAGAGCCTGGAGAGCTCGTCCACCAGATCGTCCAGACCCAGCGAGCCTTGGGAGAGGGCCGCCATGTGCCAGGCCTTGGCGTCGAACTCCGCGCCCCGTGCGGCCCGCGCCGCTCGGGCGTTCTCGCGGCCCTGGAGCCATGCGCGCTCGCCGAGCTTGTAGCCGATGGCCTGGCCCGGTACGGAGAGGTAGCGGGTCAGTTCGCTCTCCACGTACTCCGCTGGATGGCCGGTGTTGAGACCGAAGAACTCCTGGGCCAGGGCCGGTGTCCAGGGCTCACCGGGGTGGAACGGGGAGTCTGCCGGGATGTCGAGTCCCAGGTGCATGCCGATGTCGATGATCACCCGGCAGGCCCTCATCATCTGTGCGTTCAGATAGCCGAGTCGGCGCTCCGGGTCGCCCAGGAAGCCCAGTTCGTCCATCAGCCGCTCCGCGTACAGCGCCCACCCCTCGCAGTTCGCACTGACCGCGCCGACGGTCGCCTGGTAGCGCGAGAGCTGGTCGGCGACGTGCACCCACTGCGCGAGCTGGAGGTGGTGTCCGGGCACGCCCTCGTGGTACCACGTCGACACCAGGTCGTAGACCGGAAATCGTGTCTCGCCCCTTGTGGGCAGCCAGGTCTGGCCCGGGCGCGAGAAGTCCTCCGACGGACCTGTGTAGTAAGGGGCCGCCGCGCTGCCCACCGGGGCGATGCGGGACTCCACCTTCCGTACCCGCTCGGCCAGCTCGAAGTGCGTGCCGTCGAGTGCCTCGACCGCCTCGTCCATCAGCTTCTGGAGCCACACCCGTACCTTTTCGACACCCTCGATGTGCGTACCGTGCGCTTCGAGGTGGGCGATGGCGACGCCGGGATCGGCGCCCGGCAGGATCTTGTCGGCCTCGGCCCTCATCTCGCCGAGCAGCCGGTGGTACTCGGACCAGCCGTAGGCGTAGGCCTCGTCCGGGTCCAGGTCGATCCCCAGGAAGTAGCGGCTCCAAAGGGTGTACCGCTCGCGGCCCACCGTGTCGGGGGCTCCCGCGATGGCCGGAGCGTAGACATCGCGCATCCAGTCATGCAGGCCGGTGAACGCCGCCGTGGCCATCCGGGCGGCGTCGTCCAGTTCGGCGCGCAGATCGTCCGGGCCCGCCGAGACGAAGTCCTCGAACCAACTGCGCACGCCGTCAGCCGGCGGCTCCGCGCAACCCGCCCACTTCGCCAACTGCTTGATCACCTCGGCGGTGGCGCGCGGTCCGGCCGGGAGCCCGCGTTCGAGACCGAGGGCCAGCGCGGACCGGTAGCCGTCGAGTGCCTCAGGTACCGCCCGCAACCTCTCGGCCACCGCGGCCCAGTCGGCCTTCGACTCGGTCGGCATCATCGTGAAGACGCCGCGCACCGAGTGGATGGGGGAGCGCAGATTGCTGACCGCGCGCAGCCCTTCGCCGGCCTCGTGCACTGCCAGCGCGGCCGTGAGCCGCTCCCTCAGCAGCCGGGCGCAGCGCCGTTCCTGATCCGCGTCGGCCCCGGGCAGTGCCTCTGCCGGGTCGAGCCGGGCCAGTGTCGCCCGTGCGAGCGCGGCAACGGACTCCTGGCCCGCCGGAGAGAAATCGGGGAGACGGCCCGAGCTCTCCGGGACCCCCAGGTAGGTTCCGATGACCGGGTCGAGATCGATGAGGGCGTCGACATAGGCGTCTGCGATCTGGCGGGGCAGTGCGCTGCTCGGTGTCTCTGGCATGCGGTCATCCTGATGCCCCGGGACTGCGCCGTCATCATCGTTCGATCTCGGTCGGCTGACAAACGAGCCTGCCATCGGACCCGTCTCAGGCGTCGGGACCGGGTGGCAGCAGCGGTCCGCAGTCCCAGTGCTGGAAGATCAACCGGGTTTCCACCCGGGCCACTTCGGGACGCGAGGTGAACTCGTCCAGCACCAGGCGCTGGAGATCGGCCGTGTCAGCAACGGCCACGTGCACCAGATAGTCGTCCGGGCCCGTCAGATGGAACAGCGCGCGCGACTCCGGCAGTGCCCGGATCCGGTCGACGAACGGGCCGATCAGTTCGCGCCGGTGCGGGCGTACCTGAACGGAGAGCAGCGCTTCAAGCCCGCGCCCAAGTTTGGCTGGATCGATTCGGAGCTGGTGGCCGAGGATCACTCCGCTGCGTCTCAGCCGAGCCACCCGGTCAAGGCAGGTCGAAGGGGCGACACCCACTTCGGCGGCCACCTCCCGGTAGGTGGTCCGGGCGTCGTTCTGGAGAACGCGCAGTATGTGCAGATCGACCGTGTCCAGTACGACGGATTCACCCATGGCCCGAACGTAACACGGAGTGAGAGCCCTACTCGCCGGTAATTGTTCACAGTTCACGCATGGACCACGTCGCCTCGAACGTCCCCACCCCGGGCATCCGAGCCCTCGCCACCGAAGCCGTGCACGCCGGCCGCGAGGACCTCGTGTCGCTCGGTCTGCACGCCGCACCCATCGATCTGTCCACCACCTACCCCTCGCATGATGTGGCGGAGGAGGCGGCACGGATCGACGCCTTCGCGTCGACCGGCGTCCGGCTCGACGGACCGCCCGTCTACGCCCGGCTCGACAACCCCACCACGGCCCGCTTCGAAACGGCACTCGCCCGGCTCGAAGGGGCGGCGGACGCGGTGGCCTTCGCCAGCGGAATGGCCGCGCTGACCGCCGTACTGCTGGTCAGGGCCTCGATGGGGCTGCGCCACGTGGTCGCCGTGCGGCCGCTGTACGGATGCAGCGACCACCTGCTCGACGGCGGGCTGCTCGGCACCGAGGTCACCTGGACCGACCCGGCGGGCGTCGCCGCGGCGATCAGGCCGGACACCGGACTGGTGATGGTCGAGACACCGGCCAACCCGACGCTCTCCGAGACCGACGTCAGGGCGCTCGCCCATGCCTGCGGTTCGGTGCCGCTGCTGGTCGACAACACCTTCGCCACCCCGGTGCTCCAGCGCCCAGTGAAGCAGGGCGCACGGATCGTGCTGCACAGCGCGACCAAGTACCTCGGCGGCCACGGCGACGTCATGGGAGGCGTCGTCGCCTGCGACGCGGAATTCGCCGCCGCGCTGCGCCAGGTGCGGTTCGCCACCGGAGGTGTGCTGCACCCGTTGGCCGGCTACCTCCTGCTGAGGGGGCTCTCCACCCTTCCGGTCCGGGTCCGGGCGGCATCGGCGAGCGCTGCCGAGCTGGCCAGGCGTCTCGCCGGCGATCCGCGCGTGTCCCGCGTGCACTACCCGGCGGTCGGCGGCGCCATGGTCTCCTTCGAGGTCCACGGAGATCCGCGCGAGGTGATCGCCGGTGTCAGGCTGATCACGCCCGCGGTGAGTCTCGGCAGCGTCGACACACTGATCCAGCACCCGGCCTCCATCAGTCACCGCATCGTGGCCGAGGGAGACCGGCATGCCGCGGGTGTCAGCGACCGGCTGCTCCGGATGTCGGTCGGACTCGAGGACGTGGACGACCTCTGGTCCGACCTCAGCGAGGCGCTGGGAGCCGGCTCCGAGCGGTCCGGCCGTGTGGGAGCGGCGTCTGCTGCCCATTGCCAGGCTGGGGAGCCGCAGTCAGCCGTGCGCTGATCACGAGGGTGCCCTCCTCGATTTGGTAGTCGAGCGGCAGACCGAGACCGCGCATGGCGGCCACCATGCCGGTGTTGGAGGCCTGGGTCACGGCGTACACGCTCTCGCACCCTGCTTCGCCGGCCATGGCGATCAGGCGAGCGAGCAGTTCGGAGCCGATGCCTCGGCGCTGCCAGTCGTCCTCGACGAGGAGGGCCACTTCGGTCTCATCGCCGTCCCAGAGCAGATGGCCGAGGGCGATGAGTCGCCCGGACGCCGTTTCGACGGCCAGGCTGCGGCCGAAGCTCGGGCTGAGCAGATGGTTCAGATAGCGGTCCGTGTCACCGACAGGACCGTGGTAGCGCAGCGCCAGGGTGCGCGCGGAGCAGCGGTCGTGCATCGCGCGGGCCGCGGGGACATCGCCTCGGTCGGCGCGGTGCACGGTGATCTCGCCCGCCTCCGGCAGTGTCAGCACCTCCTGGCCGCGCGGGACGCGCGGCCCGAGCCGTGCGTCGAGTTCCACCAGGGCGCGAGCACGGGCGAACTCGGTGGGAGTGAACGGAAGATAAGGCCGTTCCACGGTGATTGTTCCGCCGTTCGGATCACGCAGCCGCAGTCTGGTCTCTTCCAGAACGCCTTCGACGGGAACGGGTTCGCCGACCGGACGGCCCCCGAGGGTGATCGCGGGCTGTGCGTGGATGGTGCACCTGCCGAGCAGTTGGCGAAGCGCGAGGGGGAGTTCGGCGGCGTCGAGGGCGGTGCGGGTGGCGAGGCCCAGCAGCCGGGTGGGGATGTCCACCAGGTCATGCGCGTCGGCACGCTCGATCCAGGTGCTGGTACCGCCGGCGGACGACACTTCGCGGGTGATCCGCTGGGCGGGCAGTGCGGCGGGGGCGCGCAGCAGGAACTCGTCGGCTGTGCCGTCGGCCAGCGGATGGGTCTGGAGCGTGAGGATGTCCACCCGGTGGCGGGCCAGCGCCGTGCACAGCGCGGCCAGGCTGCCCGGCTGGTCCTGCACCGTGGTCCGCATCCGCCACAGCACGGGCTCGCCTTCGGGTGTTCCGGGACCGCCGGTATCCACGGCCGGGGGTGCATGGCTGCGGCGGCGTGCCCACCAGATGTGGAACACGGCCGTGGCGATGAGTGCGACGGCCGAGATGATCAGAAGCCGTGAGCCGCCGGGGTTGTGGGCGACTGTGTTCGCGACGGCGTCGGCCACGGCGACGGCGGTGAAGAGGGCAGCCAGTTCGACGAGGTCACGCCGCCAGTGGTGATGACGGTGGGGGCGCTTCGCGGAGTCGATATCGGTCATGTCACCACTGTGTCGGAGCGTTGTTGCGTGATCACGAACGATTTGTGACTGCCTGGTTAAGCATGCTTTCCATCGTTTATCAGCCGTTCTGGCCCGCATCTCACATGACGTACGGCGTGGTGAGCTCCAAGGTGACGGCCTCCACCACCACCTACCGTCATGATGATCCCGGGGTAACCCGCTGCTCGTGACCCGTCCGGCGAAACGCCCCGGCATCGGCATGGACGCGTCGGGACAGGCGAGACAGATTGATCGACGATGACCTATCCGCAGGGCACCCCCGACCACAAACGCGACGGCCGTCAGATCCGGCTGGAGACGCACGGACTCGACGTGATCGGGGATGCCGAGCGCAAGGGCACCCCGCGCACGCTGTTCTGGCCCTGGTTCGCGGCGAACATCTCCGTCCTCGGCATGAGCTACGGCGCCTTCGCCCTGGACTTCGGCATTTCCTTCGCCCAGGCCCTTGCCGCTGGCGTGCTCGGTATCACCGTCTCCTTCCTGCTCTGCGGCTTCGTCGCGGTGGCGGGCAAGCGCGGCTCGGCGCCGACGATGGTGCTCAGCCGCGCCGCGTTCGGAGTGCGCGGCAACCGGCTGCCGTCGGTGGTCGCCTGGATGCTCACCCTCGGCTGGGAGACCGTGCTCATCGTGCTCGCCACCCTGGCCACCGCCACCGTCTTCAGCGAGCTCGGCTGGGGTGGCGGAACGCAGACGAAGCTGATCGCCCTGATGGTGGTGGCCTTGCTGACCGTGGTCGGCGGGGTCATGGGTTTTGACCTGATCATGCGGCTGCAGACCTGGATCACCGTGATCACCGGCTCGCTCACCGTCGCCTACATAGGCATGGCCGCCACCCACATCCACTGGAGCGCGGTAAGCGCGGTCCCGTCGGGTTCCGTCCAGGAGTTCACCGGCGCGCTGGTGTTCATGATGACCGGCTTCGGCCTCGGCTGGGTCAACGCCGCTGCCGACTACTCACGCTATCTGCCGCGCAGTTCGTCCAGCCGGGGTGTGGTCGGCTGGACCGCGTTCAGCGCCTCCGTCGCTCCCCTGTTCCTGCTGTTCTTCGGCCTCCTCCTCGCCGGATCATCCGGCCATCTGCGCCAGGCGGTCGCGGCCGACCCGATCGGTGCTCTGACCACGATCCTGCCGACCTGGTTCCTGGTGCCGTTCGCGGTGGTCGCCGTCCTCGGCCTGGTGGGCGGCGCGGTCCTCGACATCTACTCCTCCGGGCTGGCGCTGCTGTCCGCAGGCGTACGCGTGCCGCGCTACCTCGCCGCGCTCGTCGATGGCCTTCTGATGATCGCGGGCTCCGTGTACATCATCTTCGTCACGGGCGGTTTCCTCACCCAGTTCACGGGGTTCCTCACCACGCTCGGCGTGCCCATCGCCGCTTGGTGCGGGATCATGCTCGCCGACATCGCGTCACGCCGGCGCGACTACGACGAGGGCGACCTGTACCACCCCCTCGGACGTTACGGCGACGTACCCATGCGGCCGCTGTTGCTGACCCTGGGGGCCTCCGCCATCGGCTGGGGCCTGGTCACCAACACCGCCGCCGGCTGGCTCACCTGGCAGGGCTATCTACTCGAACCCTTCGGACTCGGCGGCAAGACGGGGGCGTGGGCCCCCGCCAACCTCGGCGTTCTGGCCGCCCTGGCGATCACGTTCCTCGGCACTCTGCTGTCGGGGCGGGGCCGCGTACGCGCACAGGAGGCCCAGCCCCCGAGCCCGGAGCCTCACACAGAGCGGTACGGCTCGTGACCCCGTCCCCCTTCCTCCTGGCCGTCATCGACATGCAACGCGTCTTCGCTGACCTTGCCAGTCCCTGGGCCACGCCTCGCTTCGCAGACGCGACCGCAGGAGTACGCCGGCTGTTGCCCGCATTCGCCGGCCACGTCGTCTTCACCCGGTTCGTGGCACCCGAGCATCCCACCGGAGCCTGGCGCGCCTACTTCGACCGGTGGCCCTTCGCCCTCCAGCCGCCGGACTCCGAAATCTGGCGGCTGACAGATGAGTTCAGTACCTGCGTCGTCGACACGCTGGACACCGCCACGTTCGGCAAGTGGACTCCCGAGCTTGCCGAACGTGTCAGACCGGACGGCACCCTCGTCCTCGCCGGTGTCAGCACCGACTGCTGTGTGCTGTCCACCGCGCTCGCTGCAGCCGACGCGGGAATCGAGGTACTGGTGGCAGCTGACGCGTGCGCGGGAGCGGACGACCGCTCCCACGCCGGAGCCCTTCAGCTGATGGATCTGTACCGGCCGCTGATCCGCGTCACGACCGTCAGCGACCTGCTGGCTCGACGCTCGCCGTGATCGCAGACCCCTTGGCGCTCCAGCGGCACTGTGACGTTTTCCCTGTTTAGGGGCGGTTTGAAGGGCGCCACCTCGGCCGGCGTGCAACGGCAATGCTCCGGGGTGGCCGATCTGCACCCGGCCGACAGCGAACCGCGCAGCAGGGCGCGGCGGTCGTAGGGCATCGGAAGCCTCCAGGAGGACGGGGAGCAGAGCTTGCCGTGTCCATGCCTAGCGGCTGAGGACGGCTTCCACACGAACCCCGCGTGAACAACCGCGGGTCACTCCCGCGCGCCCACCGCTTCCGCGGTCCGTCCTCCTCGCAGGGCGAGCCCGGTGGGCGCCGTTGCCGCGCGGCTTCCGTCGCCCGCCGACTCAGCGACTGCCGTCGAGGATCACCCTCGCCACCAGTGCGGGGTCGTCGTTCATCGGCACATGGCCGCAGCCGGGCAGCCGCACCAGCCGGGCGCCGGGGATGGTGTGCTTGGCTCGGATTCCCTGGCGGCGCAGCAGCAGGCGGTCTCGGCTTCCCCAGGCGACCGTGACCGGGAGCCCGGGGACGTCGTCGGTGAACCGGACACCGCCGCCGGCGCGCAGGGTTCGGTGGAATCCGGTCGCCTCGCGGAGCGCGAGGGTCTCGGCGACCACCGCCTCGGGTGAGCGGCGGCCCGGGCGGGCGTAGATGGAGCCGGTGAGCACCGCGCGGCCGGCGGAGCTGCGCGCAAGGCCGTCCATCACCGGCCGGGGCAGAGCCAGGGCTGCGCGGCGCAGGGCGAGCAGCGTTCCGAACGCGTAGCGGCGTTCGGCCTCCGTCCAGAACCCGGCGGGGGAGAGCGCGGTCACCGAGCGGACGAGCCTTCCGCGGCCGAGTTCGAGGGCGAGCAGCCCTCCGAGCGAGTTGCCCGCGACATGGGGGCGTTCGACGCCCAGCGCCTCACAGAGGGCGCCGAGCACCGGCACCACGGTGTGCAGGTCGTACGCCATACCGTCGGGCAGCCCGGGGGAGGTGCCGAAACCGGGCAGGTCGATGGCGATCACATCGCGTTCCGGCGCGAGCAGCGGGATGACCGGCTCCCAGGCCTGCCAGTGGTGGCCTATGCCGTGCAGCAGCAGGAGCGGCTCACCCGAGCCCGTGCGCTCGTATGCCACCGTCAGGGTGTGCCGCACACCGGCCGAATCGACGTCGAACGAGACCTTCGAGGTCATGCTGCTACTCCTGGAACTTGGCGGCCACGCCCGCTGATACGGTTGCCAGCACAGGATTACCGCTCAGTAGCCTTCAGTTCAAGGGGATGCGCGCCACACGTGCCTGCCGAATCCGCCACCGACGCGACCGCTGTCTTCGAGGCCCACCGCCCGGTGCTGACCGGTGTGGCCTACCGCATGCTGGGTCGGTTCGCCGACGCCGAGGACGTGGTGCAGGACGCCTGGCTCCGCTGGTCTGCCGAGGGACGCGCGGACGTCCGGGAGCCCCGCGGTTACCTCGTCACCATCACCACCCGGCTGGCCATCGACCGGCTGCGGCAGGCCCAGACCCGGCACGAGACCTATGTCGGGCCCTGGCTGCCCGAGCCCATCGCGACCCGGTTCGGCCCGTCGTCGCCGGACGCCGCCGAGCGCGCCGAGCTCCAGGAGTCCGTATCGCTGGCGGTACTGATCGTCCTCGAGTCGCTGTCGCCCCTGGAGCGGGCCGTGTTCGTGCTCAGGGAGGCGTTCGGATTCCCGTACGCGGACATCGCGGCCACCCTTGAACGCAGTGAGACCGCGGTGCGGCAACTGGCCGGGCGAGCGCGCCGCCACGTCGATGAGCGCAAGCCGCGGTACGACGTCGACGTGGCGCAGCGCCGTGAGCTCACCGAGCGGTTCATGGTCGCGGCGGGCGGCGGGGACCTCGACGCCCTGCTCGGGCTGCTCGCCCCCGATGTGCGGCTGGTCAGCGACAGCGGCGGCAAGAGCAAGGCGCCACGGCGGGTCATCGAGACCGCCGACAAGGTGGGCCGCTTCCTGTTCGCGGTCGCCGGGGAATCCGTGCCGGGGGTGGAATACCGCTTCACGGAGATCAACGGCGCTCCCGCCCTGCTGGTGCTCGTCGACGGGCTGCCGGACACCGTCGTGCAGGTAGAGCTCAGGGACGGCCGGATTCAGTGCGTCTATCTGGTGCGCAACCCCGACAAACTCGCGAACGTACTCCGGGTGCTCCAGCTGCCCGAGTGAACCGAGTGGCTCCGAGCGACTCCTCGGGGCTGTGCACGGGCCACGGCCGGGGTCCGGATTGGTCTTGACCAGCTGACGGAGCCGTCCTATGGTCGCAGACATAGTGCAGGAACCTTTAATAAACAAGGCATCGGAAAACCACCAGGACGGGCACGCGCGGAGGACAAGGTGGGGACCACGCGGTTGGAGGCCGTACAGGAGCCGAAACACCGGCATCTCAAGACGGTGATCGGTGAGGCCCTGGACTCCGAGTTCGCGGTGGGCCAGATCCTGCCCAACGAGCGCGAGCTGGCCGCCCGCTTCGGCGTGGCGCGCGCCACCCTCCGGCAAGCCCTTGAACAGCTCACGCTGGAGGGACGGTTGCAGCGGCGCCGGGGCGTGGGCACCACCGTGGCGCCACCCCGCATGGGCGTCGATGTCTCCACCTCCTCCCAGGACTGGCCCGGCGGACCGGGGGACGCCTGGGAATCCGCCGGCTGCCTGCTCACAGCCCCGCCGACGGCGGTTTCCATCGCCCTCGGTACGGATTCCGACGGTGACGAGCAAGTCCACACCGTGCGCCGGACACTGGTCCGGCACGGTCAACCTGTCGCCGCCGAACTGCTCTACGTCCCTCAGGTGTTCGCCCCTGAGGGCACCGACGTGCCCTCGGCAACCGCCGGAGCGGTCGAGGTTCTGCGCGCGCTGCGGCGACTGCCCCTCGACGGACAGGACCGCGCCGTGGAGCTGGGCTCCGCAGGAGCCGACGACGCCAAACAGCTCGACCGGCTACCGGGCGCGCCCGTGCTGGTCGTGACCACGCGCTATGTCAGCGCGGACCGCACCGCGGCAGTTTCCGTGGCCACGTATCGCGCGGACACCTGCCGGCTCACCTTCGGCGACTGAAACGTCCCCGCGGAGCGGGGCATTCAGCGCCGCTCCGGCAACGGCCTCTCCACGGTGAACAGCCGTTCCTCGACATGGCCAAGCGCGAGCCGCAACGCCCCTGTCGCCACCGCGGTCTCACCCAGCGCCGAGAGGGCCACTCTGGGCGGGCGCAGGCAGTAGCGCGACAGCTCGGCGCGCAGCGGATCGAGGACACCCTCCAGCCCGGCGGCCCAGCCGCCGACCACGACCAACTCGGGGTCCAGCGCCAGCACCAGTGCCGCCACATCGTGTACCAGCCGCTGGAGGAACCGGTCGACCGCCGCAGAAGCCCGTGCATCGCCGCCTCGGGCATCGGCGAAGACCTTCGCGACGGCCTGCTCGTCGAGCGGGGGCAGCGGCTCGTCCGTCGTCGACAGCAGCGCCTCCGGGGTGGCCTCACGGCCGAGCAGATGCAGTGCGCCGATCTCCCCGGCCGCGCCGCCGTGGCCCCGATGCAGCCGTCCTCCGATCAGCGAACCGGCGCCCGGACTCAGCCCGGCGAGTACGAAGACCAGATCGTCGGATCCAGTGGCGGCGCCCTCCCAGTGCTCGGCGACGGCCGCCGCGTTGGCGTCGTTCTCCACCAGAACGGGGCAGCGGAACGACCGCCGCAACCGCTCGCCCAGTGGCAGCCCCGTCCAGCCGGGCAGCGCGGTGCACAACCGCACACTGCCGTCGGCCGCCACGATCCCCGGAGTGCCGACGCCCACTGCGCGTAGCGAGCTCCGGGGAACCCCGGAGCGGCGCAGCACCTGAGCGACGAGCGTACGTACCTGCTCCAGGCGCTCATCGGCGGACGCGGTGTGCGCCACCTCCCGTGAGCCGGTGCCCGTGACCCGGCCGTCAAGACCGGACAGCAGCACGGCCACCCGGTGCGGGCCGATCTCCACGCCGAGCAGATGTCCCGCCTCGGCGCGGAACCGGAAGTGCCGGGCGGGCCGGCCCTGCCGCCTGGTCTCGCCCCGCTCGGGTTCCTCAGGTGCGGCCTCGGCGACCAGGCCCTCACTGATCAGCCCCTCGACCACACCCTCGACCGTCGGCCGGGACAGGCCGGTGGCGCGGGTCAGATCGGTGAGCGTCGCCGCCCCGGCGCCCCGCAGCGCGTCCAATACCACCGCGGAGTTGATGCGCCGCAGCAGCGACGGGTCTCCGCCGGTCAGCCGCCCCACGGTGGGTCCTTCCTGGTCGTGCGGGTGTCTGGCGGATCGTACTCGCTGCCGGGGCGCCTGACGTCACGCCAGATGTCAGTGGGGGCGTATTTACTGGCATACATGACCCTCGCGCGGCATCTGGCGACCATCGACCTGCTGTGCTCCCGTCCCTTCCCCGCCGAGTCCGGCCGGTCGGACGTGGGCCACAGCGGCCCCGGCTTCCACACCGCCGAACTGAGCACCAGCGAGGAGTTCTGGGAGGACCGCTCCCGGATGGAGCCCGTCGGGGAACAGTTCGAGGCGGAGCGCGAGGCCCTGGCGTTGCTGCTGGGGGAACGCTGGGGCGAGCCGCAGGTGTTCAGCCTGCGTTCGCTCCTCATCCGCTCCATGGAGGACGGTGAGGAGATACCCGAGCCCTGGCAGGCGCTCGGCAACTCGGTGCCGGACCTGCATCTGTGGCGTGTGGACGGCCGGTGGGTGGCGCTCGGCATAGCCAAATGGGACACCGAGCTCCCGTACCAGCTGCTGGCCGTCGTCACCGAGACGGATCCCCCTTGACCGGCCCGGTCAGGAAGCCGCCACCGCACGGCGGATCGCGTCCAGTGCCCGGTCCACATCGTCGTCGGTGGTGGACCAGTTGCTCACCGAGATCCGCATCACCCGCCGACCGTGCCAGGTGGAGCCGCTGATCCAGACCGTGCCGTCCGCGAGCAGCCCGTCCAGCACCCGATCCGTGCGCGCGTCGTCACCGAAGTCCGCGACCACCTGGGTGAACACCACGTCGTTCAGCACGCGCACCCCCTCGATCGCGGCGATGCCGCGGGCGAACGCCGACGCATGGCGACACAGCCGCTCGACGAGGGCGGCGACACCTGACCGGCCCAGCGAGCGCAGCGCGGCCCACACGGTGAAAGCCCGGCCGCGCCGGGAGAGTTCGGGCACCTTGTCGAAGGGATCACCGTGCTCGTGGTGCATCAGGTACTCGCCGCGCCGGCCCATCGCCGCCCGCAGGGCCGGGGCGTCCCGTACGACCGCGAGACCGCAGTCGTAGGGCACGTTCAGAGTCTTGTGTGCGTCGGTGGCCCAGGAGTCGGCGCGTCCACACCCGGCGGTGAGCCGGGCGTACGCGGGGGACGCCGCGGCCCACAGGCCGAAGGCGCCGTCGACGTGCACCCACGCGCCCGAGGCGTGTGCGGCCTCGATCGCCTCCTCGAACGGGTCGAAGGCGCCGGTGTGGATCTCCCCGGCCTGGAGTGACACGATCGTCGGCTCGTCCGGGCTGCCCGTGGTAAGGGCGTCCAGCAGCGCGGAGGGAACGATGCGCCCCTGGCGGTCCGTCGCCACCAGCCACGGCTCCCCCAACCCGAGATAGCGGAGCGCCAGATCCATCGTCATATGCCGGCTCTCACCGGCGAGCACCCGGACCCTCGGACCGCCGCTGAGACCGTCGCGTGCGGTGTTCCAGCCCACCTGCCGCAGCACGGTGTCGCGGGCGGCGGCGAGACAGGTGAAGTTGGCCATGGTGGCCCCTGTGGTGAAGCCGACGGCGCTGTCCGGTGGCAGGCCCAGGAGGTCCAGCAGCCATGCCTCGGCGATGTCCTCCACCGCCGTGTGCGCCGGTGAGACCAGACGCAGCGCGGAGTTCTGGTCCCATGCGCTCACCAGCCAGTCGGCGGCCAGTGCCGCGGGTTCGCTGCCCCCTATCACAAAGCCGTAGAAGCGTCCGCTGGGGAAGGCCGTGAGACCCGGCTCGCAGGCGGTGGCCAGCAGGTCGATGACCTCCTCGGCCGGGCACGGCCCATCCGGGAGCTCGGTGCCGAGCGCACGCGTCACCTCGGCGACCGTGGCACGGGCCGGGACCGGCCGCTCGGCGAGGCTTGCGAGCCAGCGAACGGCATGGTCGTGCGCCCGGCGCAGCGCCGCCTCTCGCGGGTCCGCCGCCCCTGCGGGGTCCATGCTTCGGACTATGGACCGCGCGCGGGGACCCCGCAACACCGCGGTCCCGCAGGTCCACCTCCCGGCTCAGGCGGAGGGCTCGGCCATACCCGCGGCCAGCCGCAGCCGACGGTACTCGTCAGCCATGGACCGTGCGGTCCAGTGCGCGTTCAGACCGCTGGGATTGGGCAGCGCCCGGATCCGAGTCCCACCGATCGTCCGCTCCTGCGGGCCGATCCGCGCACTGCGCTCCCCGAAGGCCGTGCGGTACGCGGTGACCCCGGCGACCGCGAGCCAGTGGATCTTCCGGAAGCTGCTGGTCGGGGTCCTGCGGGGCGGTGGTGTAGTTCGACTCGTCGCGCTCGACCCGCCGCTCGACGCTCTTGCGCTCGGCCCGGGTGACGTGCGCGGCCGGTGGGGTACGCGTTCTCGTCCAGCACGTCCTGGACGGTCGATCCGGTGGTGGTGGGGTGGCTGAGACGGTCTGCTGCAGTACCTCGCGGCTGGTCAACGGCTGTCCGCACAGGCTCTGGGTGATCCGGGAGAACGGTCGGCGGTCCAACACCGGGCCCGGTGCCAGCCAACCCTGCAGTGGTCTCCTGAGGCGACGTCAGCCACGAGCTCAGGGCGCGCGGCGGCGCGGGTACACCAGATGATCGACGCCACGCGTTAGATTCCCCGGCATGACAATGGACGGAGCCACCTGCGTCGTCAGCTCCCTCGCAGCCGAAGGCGTCGATCACCTCTTCATGGTCCCGGGAGGGCTGAACGATCCCTTCATGCCGCCGATGACCGAGACTGAGGGCGTGCGTACCGTCGTGGCTGCCCATGAAGCCGGTGCAGCCTACATGGCCGATGGCTACGCCCGTGCTTCTGGTCGCCTCGGAGTCGCCTTCGGTATCGGCGGACCCGGTGTCACAAACATGGTGACCGCGCTTGCCGCGGCACGAGCCGACCGCTCCGCGCTTCTCGCCATCAGCGGCGAGGTCGCGACCGGTACGGAGGGGCGCGGTGCCTTCCAGGACGCCAGCGGCGCCGCACTGGATGACGTTTCCGTCCTCAGGCCGGTCACGGCCCGTAGCCTCAGCGTGAACTCGCCTGCCAACCTCCAGCCCTACCTGAGGGTTGCGGCACTCACCGCGCTGCGCGAGCGGGCGCCCGTACATCTGTCAATCCCGCTGGACGTTCAGCGTAGTGAACAGCCTGTGGACTGGACGCCACTGCCCGAGGCGGCATATCGACCGTTGGCGATCGACCGGGAAGCGACCGACGCCGCTCTGTCCGTCTTCTCCATGGATGCCAATGGGCGGCCTGCTGCGAATGTCATCATTCTCGCGGGACCGGGGGTACGCCACGCGAGAGCGGAAGCGGCTCTGATCGCCGCGGCGGAGCGCTTCGACATCCCCATTGCGACCACCCTCAGCGGGAAGGGGCTGGTGCCCGAAGACCACCCCCTCTCACTGGGTGTCTTCGGCTACGGCGGCTCGCGCTGGGCCAGCGAAGCGATTCTCGATCCCGCCGTCGAAGTACTCGTCGTCATTGGTTCGGGGCTGTCCCAGAGGGATACGTTGAACTGGAATCCGAAGATGCTGCCGGCGAGAGAACTCGTCCATGTCGAAGCTGATCCGGCACTCATCGGACGGACCTGGCCCTCGAGCCGGCCGGTCACCGCCAGCCCGCGGGCCTTCCTCGAACTGCTCGCCAGCGTCGACGGGTCGATCGCCGCCGGATTCGAGGACGGCCGTTCGGCCCGGCAA
Organism: Streptomyces sp. SCSIO 30461; assembly: GCF_037023745.1. Taxonomy (NCBI): domain Bacteria; kingdom Bacillati; phylum Actinomycetota; class Actinomycetes; order Kitasatosporales; family Streptomycetaceae; genus Streptomyces; species Streptomyces sp. SCSIO 30461. The sequence goes on along the minus strand of NZ_CP146101.1, from coordinate 4,753,787 downwards.
GCGTTCCTGGGCGATGTGCGCGGCCGTGGGCCGCACGCCTACGAAGCGGAAGACACCACCCGAGACGCCGAACCCATGCACCCGGCCCGTTTCGTCACGGAGGCTCGCGCTGCCTGCCCGCGCGAGACCGTGCTATCAGTGGACTCCGGCGCTCATCGTGCCTGGTGCTCGCAGTACTGGCCCAGCTACGGCAACGGGGACTATGTGTCGCTGGCGAACCTGGCCCCGATGGGCGGCGCAATCCCGCTGGGTATCGGCGCCAAGCTCGCCAGGCCCGAGCGTCCGATAGTGGTTGCCACGGGCGACGGCTGCATGCTGATGCATGGTATGGAGCTCCATACGGCCGCCCGCTACAGCATCCCTCTCGTGATTCTCGTCTTCGACAACCACGCATATGGAAACATCTGGTATCGGGCAAAGGGGATGGGCGCCGGACCTGAGGCGCTTACTGATATCCCCGGCCTCTCATGGCCGGAGTTCGCGCGCGCCATGGGCGCCGACGGCGTGGCGGTCTCCCACCCCGGCGAGGTGGGAGAGGCAGTGGCCCACGGGCTCGCACAGAACAAACCGTTCCTTGTATCGGCCCGGATCGACAAGCACTATCCCACGCCCATCGCCCCGTGGCGTCAGGCCGTGGCGGAATGGGAGGACAGTCACTGATGGCCCGGCTTCCAGACCCTGCCTCGCAAGCGAACCGCGAAGACCGCGCTGAAATAGAGCGAATGGCAGCTGTGCGCAGCCACGCAGACGGCCGACGGCAGCTCGCCGAGATCTATGTCGCCATGTTCAACAACCCGAAGGTCGCAAGGGCTGTCGGTGAGCTCGGTGAGCGGTTGCGGTTCCAGGGGATTCTTCCGGACGACCTCCGCGAGACGGTGATCCTGCGCTTCTCCGCTCGCCGAGGCGCGGACTACGAGTGGGCGCACCATGTACGCCCGGCAACCCAGGCAGGTCTTACTGCGGCACAGATCGAAGCGCTGGCCGGTGACGCCGTGCCCGCAAACACAACCCCTGCCCAGCGCGCTGTCGTGCAGGCGGTCGACCACGTCGTCGCCGACGACGAGATCCCTGCCGAGGTCCAAGACGCACTGGTCAAGGTCGTCGGGAATGCAGGGGTTGTGGAAATCGTGGCCCTCTGTGGACTTTATGCTCTCATGGGCTATATGGCTACCGCATTCGGTATTTCGATTGAACCCGGATTGCCGACCCCTCCTTGGCGGAAAGAGGATCACGAGACACCTTGAGGGAGAGCGCGTGATCCGCCGATCGTTGATCTGAGGTGCGGCCGTGTTCCCCGCGAGAGCGGGCTGTCCCATCCGCTTCGTTGCAGGCGATCGTCAGACCGGGGTTGATGCCGCAGAACAGCATGCCGAGCTGGGATACGGCTGGTCAGGGCGGTGTCGATCCACTGACCTGCAACGCAGCATGCGTGTTCGGGTAGTTTGCTGCGTCTTCGTGTAGTTCGGCGCAGGTATTTGCATGATCGTCTTCCCATCGGTTTCCCGGTTTCCCGCGTGATCGAACTTGGGGCGGAGAGTGCGAGCGAGGTGCCACAGGGGGTGGAGGCCAGCAATGGCCTCCGCCTCTCCGGTCTCACTACCGTGCCAAGACCGTGTCCTACGCGGTGAGGCGGATGAGTCGTTCGTAGCAGCAGAGGGCGGCGAGAGCCCGGACGTGGTGCACTTGCACGTTGCCCTTGGTTCCGCAGATCTCGCAAGTATCCGCCAGGAGCCTCGCGATGAGTTCCTTCTGCGGATAGTTCCACCCGGACCGGCTCACGGTCGGCCAGGTCCGCCGCCCGCTGCCGTTGCAGGGGAATGAAGACCGACGGTCGGAAGCCGCGCAGCGCGTAGAGGAGCGGCCGGGGTGTCCGCCCGGCCGGAGAATCGAACGCGCGTATCATTGTGCCGTGGCCGACAGCTTCCCACCCGACTTGATCGACGCGCAGCGTCGCCTGCACGAGACCCGCACCGCGTACGAGGCGCTGTGCCGCACCCTCCCGTGGTCCGTCGAGCCCCTGCCCGGCTGGCCCGGCACCGAACACCCCCACACCGGCGAGGTCACCGGAGGCCGTGACGACAGCCCCGGCTACACCGACGAGCAGCGCACCGAGGAAGCACGGCTCCGCGGTCTGCTCGTCGAGCTATCCGAAGAGGTGGTGACCCATCCGCACTGGGCCACCTACGAGCGGGAAGCTGTCGTCAAAGCGCGCATGGCGCTGAAGGAGCCCCCGAGCGCCGTGGCCGAGGCGTAGACCCCAGCCCGTGCCGATGGCAGGGCCCGAACCGTTGATGCGGACGGTGAGCTGAAGCATCAGGCCCTGTGGCGCGCCGATCATGGGGTGTTCTGGTCGCAGGAATGCGGTCACGACCAGGGCCGGCGCCTCGTTGAGTGGCTGCTGGATGGGTATCCCCTAGAGAACGGACATCCTCACGATCATGAATGGACGGCTGCCCGTGACCATGGCGCACAGCGAACACACCACCGACCGCGCCCCGGGCCGGTCCTGGACTATCCGGCTGACCGGCCACAGCGACAAGACCGCCACCGTCACTTGTTCCACCGACGCCTGCCGGATGCCGGCCCGCTCCAGGAACATCACCGAGCTGCGTGCCTTCGCCGCAGCGCATGCCACAGCCCACGCCCGCGCGGCCACCGTCCGCTCTCGCGCGGCCTGCCACTGCCGCATCCAGCAGTGCGCCGGACACCCGGAGCAGAAGGTCCGCTGCGCCGGAGACGTCGTGCTCGTCATGCGCCACGATCCAACCGTGAGCCGGGTCTGGACGATCGCCGAGGTGTGCGAGTCCTGCGCACCGCTGCTACCCCACGCCCGTGTCGTCGCCCGCGCGGCACGCCCTGCAGCCGAAACAACCCGGCCCACCCTCCCACCGGCCCGGTCTACGGTGCCGCAGGGCTTCTCCGCGCCATCCCCGCAGGGCACAGAGGAAACCCTTGCACCTGCCCGTCCCCGCCGAGCGAGAGCACAGCGCCCTGACCGGAGCCGCGGGAGCCGTCCCCGATAGCGCCGCACGGCAGTCGCTGCTGCCGACGGGCGCCGCGGGCCGGCACAGGCGTTGGGGGATCAGCCCCCGCCATGGTCCGGGGTACCGATATCGTGGGGCTCTGATGACCGTCTTTGCATGATCTGGCAGGAGAGCACCACGTGCCCGAAGATCCCATCGCCCACGGCGAGCTCGCTGCTCTGACGCGGCGCTTCGAGGAAGTGGCAGAGCGGTCCGACCGCGAGTTCGGCATCGTCAAGAGCGACCTCACCGCGCTCCGCCTGCAGGTAGGCAACCTTGATCAGAAGGTGAGCAACCTCGACGCGAAGCTGGGGGAGCTGGCCGAGAAGATGGACCGTAACCAGGCGCAGATCGTTGAACTGCTTACTCGGCTGGTCGGCCGGGACTCCGGCGTCGGCTGATTCGACCCACACATGGCTGTGGCCCCGAGCACCAGGTGAACCTGGTGTTCGGGGCCACAGCTGTATGCCACGGAGATCAGCTGGTGAAAGCGGCCCGGACCGGCTGCACGGTTGCCTGCTCTACGCCCCTTGCGGGCCAAGGGCCGGTGGTGTGCTGGGTCGCGGCGCCCGCTGCTGTATTCGGCCAGGCCCGATGGATTTGTGCCATTCGTCGGCAACCCGCCTCCAACGTCAATCAGGCGTGGCTTCATAAGGAGGCTGGGGCGGCGTGATGCCTCTCCGCGCGGTGGCCGGTCGTGTGGGGGAGGTTGTGACGGTTGCTGACCATCAACGTGGCGGTGTTGCTCGCAGTCATGGTGTTCTTCCGGCTGCGGCGTCGTACGGAGGCCCGTAGCCGCTTCGACGAGAAGCTGACCGTCGTCATCGTCCTGGCGCTGGGCATCCTGATCGCACCCACCCCGGCAGGCGAGGGGGTCCTGAACATCCTGGGGCAGCTCGCGAGCGGCGTCACCCAGGCTGGCCGATGAGCCCCCGCACACGGAAGGGCCGGACGGCGTTGCGCGGTGCGCGCTGCGGGGCACGGTTCTGGAGGGCGGGGGAGTGATGGCGGCACGACGGCGTCGGCGCTTGAAGAAGCAGACGCGCAGGCAGCTGCAGGGCTGGGGTGCGGTGGCGGCGGTGGCTGCCGCGGTGTGGGTGGCCCGGCACTGGTCGGTGGTGTGGCCCGTTCTGGTGACCGTGCTCGCCGCGGCCGTGGTGGGCGGGGCTGGCTGGGCGCTGCTGCGATCGCACCGTCTCGCGGTCAGCCAGGACCGCGCGTGGCGAGCGCGGGAGGAGGCCAGGGCGCGGGAGCTGTCGATGGCCGAGGTCGACGCGTTGTCGTGGCAGGAGTTCGAGGCGTACATCGCCGATCTGTGCCGGCGGGACGGTTGCAGAGACGTCGTCGTCAGCGGCAAGAGCGGTGACCTGGGCGCGGACGTCGTCGGCTATCTGGCCGACGGCCGCAAACTGGTCGTTCAATGCAAAAAGTATGCGCCGCACCGGAGCGTGTCCTCGCAGGACATGCAGAAGTTCGTCGGCACTGCCCGTCTTGAGCACGGCGCGGACGTCGCACTGTTCGTCACCACCTGCCGCACGTTCACGAAGGCCGCACTGGGCCTCGCGCTGCGCCAGGACATCGTGGCCCTGCACCGCGACCTGCTGGGCTCCTGGGCCAAAGGCGCTCACCTGGAAACCCTGATCCCACTGAACGGAAGCGGCGGCGGCATCAAGCGGCGCCCCTTTGCCTGATCGGCCCGTCAAGGACGTCACCCTCGTGGAAGGCCTACCGGTCACCACAGTCGACCGCACCGTCTGCGACCTTCTCAAAAGCCGGGCCGACGCCGGCCACCTCGGCCGCCTGATCGCGGACGCCGACCGCAAAGGTTTCACCGACACCCGGATCCTGGCTGCGCGCATTCAACCCTTCACTCGCTTCTACGGCCTGCACCGTACCGCCAGCGGCGACGAACTCATCGAGTCCCTGACCGAGCCTGCCGGCTCCACCTGCGCGACCACCAGCTGAAACCGGCCGGTGAACTCGCGGTCGTCGCCCCGCCCTCGATACGCGACCAGGCCGCGAGCGCCTGTGACCCGGAGGCGAGGAAGTGGCTCTGAAAGGACACAGCACAGCTTTCGCCGTTCGGCGGGGAGCTCGGCACAGGTGCCCTCGTCCAGCCGGGCGAGGGCACCAGGATGCCTTGAGACTCACTCAGGCGGGGGTGATGTTCTCGGCCTGGGGGCCCTTCTGGCCCTGCGTGACGTCGAAGTTCACCTTCTGGCCTTCCTGCAGCTCTCGGAAGCCGCCGCCAGAAATGTTGGAGTAGTGGGCGAAGACATCCGGTCCGCCCCCGTCCTGCTCAATGAAGCCGAAGCCCTTTTCCGAGTTGAACCACTTCACCGTTCCGCTGGCCATGCACGTCCTCCAAAGAACTCGGGGTACCGGCCTCGCACCGTGCGGGCCGGAGGTGATCGCCGGGCCCTCAGCAACGCTGGGCAGCAAAACCGCCCGCGCATGTGCTCCACGGGCGGAGAAGACTTCGGAACCGCGACATCTCGAGCCGAGGCTACACCGGCCGCGGACACGTAGCACCGGGACGTGCCGCGTGCTACCAGCCGTTCCCGTCCTGGGCGGGTGCCACGACAGGAAGGTGCTCGCACTGGGTCACGCGTTCGTGGGTGATCCAGGAAGGAAGTCAGGATGGTTGCTCCAGGACTTCGCGAGCACCAGCTGGATGGGGCACAGCCCATCGTGAACCGGCGTGTAGTCATGCGGGCCGACACACCCTGGGCAGAAGGATTCTGCATCCGGAGGGCCCGGGTGCCGCGGGATGGCCCTGGTCGCGGCGGATGCTGCCAGGCTGTCCGGCGCCCCGCCACGCCCGTCCGCATCTGCGTGGTGTAAGCAGTACGCGGAGGCCGACTGGGTGCGCGGACGTATGAGAAGAACCCGGCCCCCGCTGTGCGCATGGGAGCCGGGCTGCGGCACTGGATCGTCAGCAGGTGAGGGCGTCGTCCTGGATGGCGCCGATGAGCGTGGCGAAGGCCGTTACCGCGAGGACGATGGCGGGGCCGCTCGGGTTCTTCGAGTCTCGAACGGCGATGCCGCCGTGGGCGGGCACGTCGGCGATCTCGACGCACTCGCCTTCCCCACCCGAGTAGGAGGACTTCCTCCATGAAGCTCCTTCGAGTGAAGCGGTGTGCAGGTCGCTTCGGGATTCGATCACTGGTTCTTCTCCTTGACGATCATCTTCTTGATGACTTCCCTCGACTGGTCGGCGGGAAGGGCTGCGGCGGTGACCCGCTCGAAGGCCCCAGGACCGCGATGGTCCGCCGCCCGCTGCTCATGGCCTCAAGGGCGCCGAGGGCGGCCTTCACCGAATCGGGGTTCGCGTTGAACGCGTCGTTGATGACCCGTACCTGGTCGGGCCGGTCGGTGACCTCCATGCGGCCCGACGCCACCAGCACCGCACGGGATAGCGCGGCGGCCGTCTTGTCCACGTCGGCGCCCAACCCGATCGCGACCGCCGCCGCAGCCAGCGCGTTGGACACGTGGTGCGCGCCGTGAAGGGGCAGGGTCACCTGTGCGTCGCGGCCGGCGGCGACGTGGTGAAGGAGACCCGGCCCGCCGAGTCGAGCTTGACGTCCACCGCCCGTACGTCGGCGTCCTGCCCAGTGCCGAACGTCAGGACCCGGGCGCGGGTGCGGGGAGCCATGGCGGCCACCAGCCATCTGACCGAGACCTGCGCGTCCGACGGCCCCGACGTGATGACAGACGTGGCCACCACCGCGGCCACCACCCACGACAGCCGGGTCCTGCCCGGCATCCACACCCGCCTGTCCCGCCGCGGGCTGCTGCCCGCCGAACACCTGGTCGACGCCGGCTACACCTCCCTGCCTCATCTGGAACAAGCCGCCCGTGAACACCAGGTCACCGTCTCCGGGCCGCTGAAAAGCAACCCCACGCACCAGCACCGACGAGGCGAGGGCCTCGCCCGGGACGACTTCCACATCGACTTCGATCTTCGGCAGGTCACCTGTCCCCAGGACCAGGTCAGCGCGGGCCGGCACGGCCCCTACCCGACTTCCTCGCCCACCGCTGCCCCGCTGATCGTGGCACGGTTCACCAAGAGCCAGCACCGCCCCTGCCCGACTCGCACCCGCCCCGCCGCCCGACTGCCTTCCAGAACTACCTCGACCAGCGCGAGATCCCCCGGTCGAAGTCCTGGCGAACCCTCGGCACCTGACCTCGGCAGCACCAAGATCCCCGACAGAGTCAAGCTGAGACCAGGCCGGCAGTCATACCCGCCTGAGGACGCGCTCGTCGTCCCGCCGACGGCGCTGGACACCAAGATGCGCCGTAGGCTCGATCCCAAGAGGTGCTGTCGCAATTGTCTCAGTGCGGAGGACAGCCGCATGAGCTGCATGTACACTACTCCTTTTGACTCCGGCGCCGATGCGGCCACGGCGCGGTTCGGGGGCAAGTGCGCTGGGCTGCTGACGATGACCGCCGCCGGTCTCCCGGTGCCCACCGGGTTCGCGTTGACCACGGACGCCTTCGGCGCACTGCTCGACGGCGGCGGCCTGCGCGCGGAGATCGAAACCGTCCTCGCCGGGATCGATGTCACCGACACGGCCGACACCGAGGCGCGCGCTGTGGAGGTCCGCCGACTGGTGACCGAGTGGCCCGTGCCGTCCCCGGTCGCGGCGGCCGTCACCAGCGCCTACCAGGCCCTCGGGGAGGCCGGTGACACCCCGGTGGCGGTACGGTCCAGTGCGGGGATGGAGGACCTGCCTGCCATGAGCTTCGCCGGACAGTACGACACGTACCTGTGGGTCCGGGGCGCCGATGCCGTCCTCGACGCCGTACGCGGCTGCTGGGCGAGCCTGTGGACGGCCCGCGGGATCAGCTACCGCATCGCCAGGGGCGTGTCCGAGCGGGGGCTGGCGATGGCGGTCGGCGTGCAGAGGATGGTCGACGCCCGCACGGCCGGCGTCGCACTGACCCTGAACCCGTCCGACGGCGACCCGTCGAAGATCGTCATCGACGCGACATGGGGACTCGGAGGACCGATCGTGTCCGGTGAGATGACCCCCGACCACTACGTCGTGGACAAGGTGCTGCTCGTCCCCGTACGGACGACGGTTTCGCGCAAGCACCAGGAACTCGTCGCAGCGCCGGACAGGGGCACCCTCGTCCGGCGCCCGGTCGAGAACGCACGCCGGGAGGTGACCTGCCTGGCGTCGGCCGAGGTCACCGCAGTCGCCCGGCTGGCCAAGGCCGTCGAGAGTTACTACGGATGCCCACAGGACATCGAGTGGGCCATCGACCGCGCCCCCGCCCCGCTGCCGGACGGCAGTCCCCGAGTGCTGCTGCTCCAGACACGTCCCGAGACGGTCTGGAGCAGCAGGCCGCGCACGACCGCCGAGGTGGTGCCCGGGGCGGGTGTCATCAGCATCGCCGAGACCATGCTCGGCCTCCGCGGTGACTCGACCCGGGACCCTGGTCGGGGCACCGCGCACCCTCCGAAGGGAAGTCGCCATGGCGACCCAGCCGCGCACGACATCCGGAACACGTAGGACCTTCCCCAGCCCCCACGAGCTGCCGACACCCGCCGGAGCCGAGGACTGGCGGAGCCTGTACCCGTACTCCGTGCTCTTCCAGCCCGAGCGGCGTACGGCGGATGAAGCGGCGTTCTGGTTCTGCGACAGCCAGCACTGGCCCACGGTGCTCAAACCGTTCGAGACGATCGGCCCCGAGCTGGCGGCCAAGTGCCTGGGCCAGTTCAACACCCGCCACTTCCTCGTGCCGCCCGCCTCGGGCATGGAGTGCCGTGTCCACCTCGGCTACGTCTATCTCAGCCCGATCTCCGCACCACCGGACGAGGCCGCGGCGCGGGTCCCGGAGTTCCTCAGACGCGCGGGGTATTACTTCGAGCACTGGGACGCGCTCCTGGACAACTGGAAACGCAAGGTCCTCGCCACGATCCGGGAACTTGAGGCGATCCGCTTCGCCGAACTGCCCGACGCGCAGCCGTACGAGGAGATCGAGCGCGGCATCGGGCTGGACGCGGCCGACTCCCTGCTGGGCGACTACGACCGGCTGCTGACGCTGTGCCACCGTGCCTGGCAATACCACTTCGAGTTCCTCAACCTCGGCTATTCGGCCTACCTGGACCTATTCCAGGCATGTCGGCAGTGGTTCCCCGGCATCCCGGACCAGGGCATCGCAGCCATGGTCCAGGGCGTGGACATGGAGCTGTTCCGCCCGGACGACGAGCTGAAGCGGCTGGCGGAGCTGGCCGTCGAACTGGGCCTGGAAGAGCTGCTGACCTCCCCCACTCCCGGCTTCGCCCGGACGGAGGGACCTACGTCCGGCCCCGGCCACGACACCCTTGCCGCCATCGCCCGGGCGCCCCGGGGCCGTGTCTGGCTGGACGCCTGGGAGGCGGCTCGCGACCCATGGTTCAACTTCACCTCGGGCAACGGCTTGTACAGCGACGACCGGTACTGGCGGGACGAACCCGCGCTGCCCCTGGGGTACATCCGCGACTACGTCCGGCGGCTGCGGCGCGGCGAGTGCATCGGCCGCCGCCTTGCCGAGCTGGTCTCCGAACGCGTCCGGATCACCGGTGAGTACGCCGCTCTGCTCGACCCCGGTCGGCGCGCGGACTTCGAGGCCAAGCTGCGGCTCGCCCGCCAGGTCTACCCGTACGTCGAGAACCACAACTTCTACATCGAGCACTGGGCCATGGGCGTCTTCTGGCGCAAGGTCCGGCAGCTGTCCGCGCTGCTGCAGCGGGCGGGCTTCTGGCCGGGCGAGAACGACATGCTGTACCTCACCCGCGACGAGGTCCGCGGCGCGCTGTTCGACTTCGCAGCCGCCTGGGCGCAGGGCAGCGCACCGATCGGCCCTGCCTACTGGCCGCCCGAGGTGGAACGGCGACGGCGGCTCGTAGGGATCCTCGCGGCCCGGCGCCCGCAACCGGCGCTGAACCGCCCCCCGGAGGCCGTCACGGAGCCGTTCAGCATCATGTTGTGGGGCATCACCAGCGAACGGGTCCGTTCCTGGCTAACCGACCCCACTATGGGCGGCGATCTGACCGGCATGGCCGCCTCACCGGGATGCGCGGACGGCCGGGCCCGGATCGTCCACAGTCCCGCCGAACTGGACCTGGTACAGGACGGCGAGATCCTCATCGCGCCGGTCACCTCGCCCAGCTGGGCCCCGGTGTTCGGCCGGATACGTGCCGTGGTAACCGACATCGGCGGGGTGATGTCGCACGCCGCCATCGTCTGCCGCGAGTACTCCCTGCCCGCCGTCACGGGAACAGGGACGGCGTCCACCCGTATCAGGACGGGACAGCGGATCCGGGTGGACGGCATGGCCGGCACGGTCACCCTTCTCGACTGAGTGTGCCCGCGGCCACAGGAGACCGACATGCCCCACGACCATCCGCTTGACGCTTCGCAGACCGAGCACGCTGCGGTGCCGGTGGTCCGGGCCGCCACTGCCGGACCTGGCCACCCCTCGTGGACCCGTCCCTGGACGAGCCGGTCCGCCGCGGCGGGCGGACCTGCGCGACTGCTCGTACGGACGCAAGCCGTTGCGGCGCTTCGAGCCGTCCGGCGACCCGGGTGCCTGGATCCCGCCGATCGCCGCGTCCCGGGGTCACCTGCGTACGCCGGCGACCCTCGACGCGGCGTTCAGCCGCCGGTGGCCGGAGACCTCTTCGCGGAGGCCGGGATCCCGGCGTCGTCCCGAATCGCCGCCCACAGCTGTCCCGCCTGCGGTTCGGCCGCCACGACGCGGTTCGGGTCCACCGGGTCGTACCTGACCGGCAGCATGATCGTCTCCATGGAGGCGGGGTCGACGCCCTCCATGCTGTGAGCGAACTCCGCGAGCTTGGTGAGCGAGTCCAGCCCGGAGTCGGTGGTCAGCGACTTCGTGAGCGAGTCCGCGATGGTGTACGACTTGGCGGGACTGCCCAACAGGTCCTGCGACTTCACTTCGTTGAGCAGTGCCAGCATGAACTGCTGCTGCAGACCGATCCGGCCGAGGTCGCTGCCGTCGCCGATCCCGTGCCGCGTCCGTACGAACGCCAGTGACTCGGTGCCGTCGAGCTTGTGGGACCCGGCCGCGAGATCGAGCCCCGAGGCCTTGTCGTGGATCGGTTCGTCCATGTCGACGGTCACGCCGCCGATGGCGTCGACCAGTTCCTTGAAGCCGGAGAAGTCGATCTCCATGTAGTGGTCGATGCGGACGCCGGACATCTTCTCCACGGTCTTGATCACACAGGCGGGACCGGCGCTGGTGTAGACGGAGTTGAACATCACCCGCTGCGCCGAGGGAAGCGTGGAGCCGTCCTTCCTGGTGCACTCGGGCCGGGTCACCAGCGTGTCGCGCGGAATGCTCACGGCCACGGCTTTCTGCCGGCCCTCGGGTATGTGGACGACCAGGGCCGTGTCGGAACGGGCCGTGCCGCCCACGTTGCCGCCGGCGAGCGCCTGGTTGTCCCCCGAGCGCGAGTCGGACCCGAGCACGAGGATGTCCTTGGCGCCGGTGGCGAGCTTTTCGGGACGCTCACCGTTGATGGCGTCGTCGATGTCGAACGACTCGATGTTGCCGTCGAGACTGCTGTACAGCCAGTAGCCGGTCCCCGCCCCCGCGAGGACGAGTACGAGCAGCGTCCCGAGGATGATCCGCAGAACGGGCCGCTTCGCGGAACGGCTCCGCTTCCTGCGGCCGCCTTCGTGAGCCATGGTCGTCCAACCTTCGTACCGAGCCCGTTCGGGCATGTGTCATCGCGTCGCCGTGAACGGCCGTTGGGTGTGGGGAGCCGCTGCCACTGAGCTTCTTAAGCTCCGTCACTCGCTGGTGAATCAACGGCCATCTGACCAGCACATTCAGCGAGCCGTGTCACCCGATCGGTGACCAGCCTGAAGAGGCTCACTGAACGACCGGCCGGGGCCGGTGGGGACGGCCTCCTCCGACGTGCCTGTACCGAGCAGGGCAGCGGCGAAGCGATCGTACGTGAACGTAGTATGACTATCCAGCGGTCAAAATGTGAATGCGCATCTACTCGATCCGAACCCTACACACTGGCCGAGCACGGCCGGTCCGCGCCCCTCGAAGCGGCCGGACCGGTGGCCCCGGCGGGTGGCTCACACCCAGGAAAGGCGGCCCGCGGCATGGCGCGAGGAAGGCGTACGACCGCGGACCGCGGCTTCGCGACAGCGGTCCGTGGCGTACCCGGATCGTCGATCGCCGAGGCTCTGCGGGAGGGGGCGACCCCCACCGCGCGCTGGCTCTTCCTCGGGAAGGACGGCCGGCTCTCGGCGTACTGCCCGGTGCCGGAGGGCATCGTCCGCTGGACGGAGTCCGCTCCGGGGTCCACCGAGTGGACAGGCCCCGAACTGTTCCGCGTCGACGGCTGGACGGGCCGTGCCTTCCTGAGCCAGGGTTCGGATGGTTTGGTGTACTTCGCCGGAATGCGTCACCGGGACGGTGCGCCGGGCGGCCGCGAGATCGTCCTCGCCACGCAGTTCCAGACGGGACGTCCGCTCAGCTCCTGGCGCTCCGTCGGAAACCCCTTCCCCGACGACGCGTACACGGCCGAGCGGCTCGGCGAGCCGTCGGTCGCCGCCGACGCCTCGGGCGCCCTCCATGTCTTCGTCCACTGCTTCGGTCACGGGGTACGGGCCCGCAGACGAGACCCCGGAGGAATGTGGGGACCCTGGACGGACATGGGCAATCGATGGGTGCGCACACCCCTGGCACCCGTGGCCACCTCGCTCGGTTCCGTCCAGGCGCTCGCGACGTTCAAGGACGGCGTCGTGCACTGGGCGCGGGAGGCGCCGGGCGAGGACTTCCGGCTGCTGGGCAGGCCGAGCGGGCACGTCGTCGAGCTGACCCACACCGGCTGCGAGACCGGCCGCGGGAGCGTCACGTTCTTCTGGCGGCACCCGGCCGGCGCCGTGGTGGCCTATCGGCGACAGCAGGGCGGGCAGGGTGCACCCGGCGCGCTGACGTCCCTGGGCGGCGACGGCGGCGAGGGACCTGTCGGCGTGGTGCGGCATCCGATCAACGGGTACGACTGCACGGTGCTGGTCCAGCGCGGTGCCCACGGCGGACCCGAGGTCGCCGCCTACCCCACCGAGGGCGAGCACTACGGAGCCTGGTGGGCTCCGGTCGGCGAGCCGTGTGTCGGCCTGCCCTCCGTGCAGGTCGACGGCATGGGGCGGATCGTGCTGGCGATGATCCGCCCGGACGGAAGCCTCTGGCTGTCCCGGCAGAGCATGCTCGACCGCGGGCTGAGCTTCGAGGCCTGGCGCGGCGTGGGATGAGATCAGCCACTGCCCGCCCGAGGTCTTCCTCACATCGTGACAACCGCTACCAAGCAATGACCATCATTGGTCACTTATGACCGATTTTTACGGTGCCCATCGAGTGGAATGTCCCGATTCGGCACAGTGATTAAAGTGTTGACGATCTTCGGGTGTGGCTTAATATGTGCAAGCTCCATGAAGGATGTATTCCCTTTATGTTCGCTTGATGGACATCCTTGTCATGGACGGGAAGCCGGCGAAGACGCCGGCGCTGGGGGCAGGTCTACCGGTGGCCCGAACACTTTCCGTGGCCCGCCGCACAGGTTCAACGGAGGGGTGAGGGGTGGCGGACAGGCCTCGGCTGAGCGTCGTCGTGCCGTTCATGGACGTCGAGGAGTACCTCGGCGAGTGTCTGGAGTCGATCGCGCGACAGACCTTCAGGGAACTGGAGGTCCTTCTCGTCGACGACGGCTCCACCGACGCGTCGACCCGCATCGCCGCCGAGTTCTGCGGGCGCGATCCGCGCTTCAAGCTCATACGCCAGGCCTCGCACGGCCCCGGTCACGCGCGCAACACCGGCATCGGTGCCGCGCATCCGGAGGCCGAGTTCCTCGCCTTCGCCGACGGTGACGACGTCGTCCCGGAGCACGCCTACGAGCTGCTCATCCGTCGCCTGGAGGGCTCGGAGTCCGACTTCGTCTCCGGGAACGTGCAGATGATGAACTCCACCTCGAAGTGGCAGTCTCCCCTCCACAAAGGCGCGATGGCCAAGGACAAGCGCCATACGCACATCACCCGGTTCGACGCACTGATCTACGACCGCACGGTGTGGAACAAGGTCTTCCGGCGCTCATTCTGGGACTACCACTTCATCCGGTTCCCCGAGGGCGTCCTCTACGAGGACTCCTGGGTGAACATGGTCGCCCACTTCCGCGCCACCAAGGTCGACGTCATCAGCGACTTCGTCTACTTCTGGCGGCGCCGGGACGGCGCCTCGGCGCCCTCCATCACCCAACGGCACACCGAGCTGAGCAACCTGCGGGACCGTGTCGCCGCCGTACAGTCGGTGAGCCGCTTCCTCGGCCGCCACCGCTCCCGCGCCTACCTCGAACACAAGCGCAAGTACGACCTCGCCTGCCTGAAATCGGACCTGATGCTGCACCTCAAGGTGCTGCCCGACGCGGACGAGGAGTACCGGCACGCCTTCATGGAGTGGTCCAACGAGTTCCTCGACGAGGCCGCCGAGAACGTCATCGACGACCTCGACGCCGCGTCCCGGGTGAAGTGGCACCTCGTGCGCTCCCGGAAGCTCGACGAACTCCTGGAGGTCATCGCGTTCGAGCGCAAGGGCGGTCCGATGCCCGTCCGGCGCCGGCTCCACCGCTACCTGAATTACCCGTACCTCGGCGACCGCGAGATCGGACTCGACAAGAAGACGTACCGGCTCGACAAGGAACTGTCGCTGCACGGTTCGGTCGCGAACGCCCAGTGGTCGGGCGACTCGCTGCACCTCTCCGGTGCGGCGTACATCCGCTTCATCAATGTGCACAGGCGCCGGATGTCGGTGAAGGCACTGGCCCTGCGCAACAAGAAGCAGGGCCGGATGCTCGTGACCCCGGCCACGACCACGTACCACCCCCAGGCCACCGAGCACTCCAACCAGAACCGCTACTGCTACGACTGGTCGGGATTCGATGTACGGATCAACACCACGCGGCTCAAGCACAAGGGCAAGTGGGTCGAGGGAACCTGGGACGTTGCCGCGGGGGTGCTGAGCCGGGGCCTGTTCCGGTACAAGGGACTGGCCCGCGGTGGCGCGGGCAGCGCCTCCAACCCTCCGTACCGCTACGTCGACAAGAACACACGCATCGTTCCGCTCTTCCTCCAGGGCACCCTGAAGCTCCGGGTCGAGATCGTCCGGTGCCGCATCACCCGCCACCGGATCGTCGGTGACGCGCTCGAACTCGGCGGCGTGTACCTCGGTCCCACGGTTCCCGAGTGGGGCAAGTTCCGGGTACGCGGCCTCAGCGGCGCCGCGCAGCACGACTCCTGGGTGCACTTCTCCCAGGGAGGTGAGGGGTGGTGCACCTTCACCACCCGCATCCCGCTCGCCGGGCTCGTCCCGGGCTCGCGCGGCGAGGAGAGCGCCGGCCTCCCGAGCTCCTGGAACATGGGCAGCAACGGCTGGAAGACCACGCTCCACGTCGAGGGCCGGAAGGCGCCGATCTATCCGGTGATGGCCGAGGAGACCGCGGACGGCCGCTACCACCTGCCCGCCTCCCTCCAGACGCCAGAAGGTGACCGCGAGGTCGTGGTGCACCGCAACGGTTCCGGCTACGTCGTACTCTTCGAGCGGGCTTGCCTTCCGTCGACGACGAAGGTGGCCTGGAGGGAGGACGGCTCCCTGGAGATCTCGGGGCGCTACTCGGCGGTCGACCGGCTCACCAGCGCGGAGTACCTGGCCTCGCACATGGTCGTCCGCTCGCGTGCCCAGGGCGCGGAACGGAGGTTCTCTCTCGCCTGGACCGGCCACGAGTTCCGCTGTGTCGTCACACCGGCGGCCGTGCGGACCCTCGCCGGCGCCATCCCGCTCGCGGCCGGCCGATGGGACTTCTTCCTGCGCCGCCAGGACCTGTCCACGGTCGCGCCCGAAGAGCGACGCGAAGACCTGATGGTCAAGATCGAACAGGAGCTCATCGGCGAGCTTCCCCTCGCGGTCGAGGTCGACGGCCGGGAGTACGAGCTCCAGTCGGAGGCCTACGACAGGCTGTCGCTCCTGGTGCACTCCGCCATGCCCGATCGCGCGCGCGGACCGTACCGCCAGAAGCAGATGCGCACCGAGCTGTACCCGGCCGCCAGGCGCGACCCGATCCGCCCCGCCGTGCTCTTCGACGCGTTCAAGGGCACGCAGTACTCGGACAGCCCGCGTGTCGTGCACGAGGAACTCGTCCGCAGAGGGCTGCCGCTGGAACACCTGTGGGTGGTTCGGGACGACCAGGTCGACGTGCCCGCCACGGCCCGCGCGATCCGCATGTGGTCACCGGAATGGTACGAGGCACTGGCCACCGCGCGCTACGTCGTGGCCAACAACCATCTCCCCGACTGGTTCACGAAGCGTCCTGAGCAGGTGGTCGTACAGACCTGGCACGGCACGCCGCTGAAGAAGATCGGCCACGACATCGAGTCGGTGCATTTCGCCGACAAACGCTACCTCGAACGTGTCGAGAAGGAAGTGCAGAACTGGGACATGCTGGTGTCCCCCAACAGCTTCTCCACTCCGATCCTCCAGCGCGCCTTCCGGTTTCCCGGCGAAATGGTCGAGTGCGGCTATCCCCGCAACGACATCCTGCGCCGCTCCGGGACGGAGAACAGAGCGGCGCAGATCAGGCAGCGGATCGGTCTCCCGCGGGGCAAGCGCGTCATCATGTACGCCCCCACGTGGCGGGACGACCAGTTCTACGCACCCGGAAAGTACAAGTTCGACTTCCGTATCGATCTCGAGGATGCCCGCGCCCGGCTCGGAGCGGACCACGTGCTCATGGTGCGCCGCCACCCCAACGTGGTGGACCCGGTCCCCGGGGCGGGCGACGGATTCGTGTTCGACGTGTCGGACTACCCCGACATGGCCGATCTCTCGCTGATCACCGACGTAATGATCACCGACTATTCGTCGCTGATGTTCGACTTCGTCAACACGGGACGTCCGCTCCTGTTCTTCACGTACGACCTCGACCACTACCGCGACACTCTCCGGGGCTTCTACTTCGACTTCGAGGAAAGCGCTCCGGGACCGCTGCTCTTCGAGTCGGCGGAACTCATCTCCGCGGTCCGCGACATCGACGCCATCCAGGAGGCGTACGCCGCCCGCTACGAGTGGTTCCAGGAAGAGTTCTGCGATCTCGACGACGGCTACGCGGCGGCACGGCTGGCCGACCGGATTCTGATCGCCGGCGGGGACCTCGACCCCGCGCAGGCTAAGGCGCCGGCGGTCGGCGCCGCCAGGCACTACATCACCGACCAGGTCGTGTCACGGCACGATCGCACCCTTGCCGGGGTGCCGCAGCAATCGACGGGCAGATTGGACTCCGCGCATGTCTAAGGCAGCCTCCGGCGGGCGCCCGACACTCACCGGCATCGAGGCCTCCAGGACTCATCCCGTCGAATACCGGTTCGCGCACGCGAAGAACGGCAACCGGCACCTGGTGGTGGTGTTCGCCAACTTCTCGGCACCCGAGGAATACGGTTGGTCGAACGGTGTCTTCGACAACCTCCGGTCCAACATCCTCTGGATCCGGGACCTGTTCGACGGAAAGAACAGCTACTACCTGTGCAAGGGGATGGACTTCTCTCTGGAGCAGTCCGTCGTCAGGCTGATATCCAACGTCATGCGGTCCCTCGACCTGACTCCGGACGACTGCACGATGTTCGGCGGTTCGAAGGGCGGCAGCGCGGCGCTCTATTTCGGGCTGAAGTACGGCTTCCGGAACATCGTGTCCATCGTGCCGCAGTTCAAGGTCGGCAGCTACGTCCTGAAGCATCCGACGGTCGCGCAGTTCATGATGGGCGAGGTGACGGACGAGAACGTCCGCGTCCTCGACTCCGTCATTCCCGACCTGGTGCGGCAGGGAGCGAACCGTGGAGCCAACGTCTACATGCTCTCCTCGCCCCGGGACGAGCAGTACACAGAGCAGGTCGAACCGTTCCTGCAGCTCTTCAGCGGGTACGAGAACTTCAACTTCGTCTACAGCGAATCCCCGTACATCACCGACCACACGCTGGTGACCAGGCGGAACGTTCCGATTCTCATGGGAATCGTCAACCTCCTGATCGACGGGATCGCTCCCCGCCTGGGGTTCGTCCGCAACGGCCACGAACAGCCCGATGCCGACAGGTCGGGCATCAACGCCTACCTCGAAGCCACCTCGAAGGTGCAGTCGTCGTTCCCCGCGCCGGTGGTCTCGGTGCCGGCGGTCGGCGAGCGCGTGCCCGGCGGCATCGTACGGTTCACGGGGTCCGCCCCCGGCGCCGTGCGCGTGAGCATCTGGGAGAACGGGAAGTTCATGGGGTCTCCGGGTGTGGCCCCCGACGGCGGCTGGACCTGGGATCCGGGCAGAGCCTGGAGCAAGGGCGAGCACGTCGTCCGCATCTTCGCGGTGAGCGCAGCCGGCTACCACTCGGAGCGGACCGAGGTCACCTTCACGGTCGTGGAGGGGACGCCCACGCCGGTGTTCACGGTTCCGGTGCCGGGTCAGCAGGTGCCGGGGCCAGTCGTCGGCTTCATGGGTTTCGCCCCGGGAGCCGTGCGCGTGGGGTTCGAGGAGGGCGGCATCAGCCTCGGGTGGGGCGATGTGGCCCCCGACGGCGGTTGGGCCTGGGAATCCGGCTGGTCCTGGAGCGAAGGCCGGCACGTGGTCGAGGTCTTCGGGGTGGATCGGGCCGGCAACGAGTCCGCGCGGTCGTCGGTCGACTTCACCGTGACGAGCGCATTCGCCGCACACCAGCCGGACGGCTACTTCAGCCGGAGCCACTGACCGGAGTCGGCCGGCGGATCAGGCCCCGGCGGCGGGTGCCCGCCCCGTCCTCACCGACAGGATCAGCGCACGGTGGTCCGAAGCGCCGGTGTCCCGCACGGAGCAGCCGTTCCGCGGCAGCCCGGTGAAGAGGTGATCCACCTTGTGTCCGGAGCGGTGGGTCGGCGTCGCGCCTCGCGTCGCGGCGGACGACTGGTCGCACTCGCGGTAGCGGCGGTGGAGCTCGTGCGGCCAGAGCCGGCTGTCGGGATTGCGGAACGACGGCGGCCCGATGTTCAGGTCGCCGCCGAACACCGTCCGCGGACCCGCCGCCGCCCGGACCAGGGCCGTCAGCTGGTCGTCGCGGTACTCCCGGTCCGGATGGGCCCGATCGCCGCCGGGCAGGCTGAGGTGGGCGTTGCACACCCGGATGCCGTGCGCGGCAACCGTGGCGCAGACGATGCCGCGTTGCAGACCGGTCGCCGGCTGGTGCGAGCGCACCGGGGTGACCCGGGAAAGCGGGAACGCCGCCATGATCCCGTAGCCCGCCGAACCCTGCTCCGGCACCGCGCACCGCACCGTCCGGCGCTTCCCCGCCCCGTCCACGGAGACGTACGCCCGGAACGTGCTGTGCCAGGCGCTTCCCAGTTCCCTGCGGGCCGCGTCGAGGTCACCCGAGCAGGTCTCCTGGAGCAGGATCACCCGTGCGCCGTCGGCGGTGGCCAGCAGCGTCAGCTCGCGCACCTTGCGGCCGCTGCTCCCGGTCGCCCCGCAGCCCCACTGCCGCACGCCGCACATGTTCCAGGTGGCTACCTTCAGCTCCCGCACCTCCCGAGGTACGGCGATCGAGCGCTCGGCGTCCCCGGCGAGGTGCGCGGACACCGCGGCGACGAGGCAGGCCAGGGCCGCGCCCACGGCGAACAGCCGCCGGTGGCGGCGCGGTGCGGTGCCGTACGTGTCCCGAAGCAATCGATCGTCCTCCGGCGAAATCGTACGGGGTGTGGGGGAACGCATCCCGTGCGCCCCGTGGCTCGTGCGGCCGGCGTCCTCTGCTTGCTCGACGCCGACGCCGACGCCGACGCCGACGCCGACGCCGACGCTGGTGCCGTGCGGTCCGATGCGGGTCGGCTCGTCTAGAAGGCTGCTGAAAATCTTGTTGTGGGGGCGGTCCGCCGGTGGCGGGGCCGCCCTCCGTGCTTCACGGTGTGGCCGGGGTCAGGGTCCAGGTGCCGTCGGCGGCCACTTCGAGGCCGAGGTTGACGAGCCGTCGGAGGTTGAGGGCGGCGGCTCGGTTGCGGAGCCAGGTGTCGTTCTTGAGGGTGCCGAGGTAGCGCAGTCTGCGGTTGCCTTTGGTGGTCAGCCAGGCGATGCCGCGTTCGACGGGTGGCCGCCAGCGGCGGTAGGTGTCTTTCCAGGCGGGGTCGGTGGCCTGGGCACGGGCGTCGGCCAGGCGCTGGTGCTGGGGGTGGACTTGCAGGACGCGGCCGGTCTTGGAGGTGGTGCAGCGTTCGCGCAGCGGGCAGCCGGCACACAGCTTCTTGAACTGAGCCTGCCGCAAGCCGGTCTTCCGGGGCTTGCCGAGGGGGACGATGTGCCCGGCAGGGCAGGTGACCTGGCCGTTCTCGGTGTCGATGTGGAAGTCGTCGCTGGTGAAGCCGCCGGGCACGGCCGCGCGAAGCGGGGGTGGTTTGAGGACGGCGTCGTGGCCCTGCTGTTCGAGGTGGTCGCGCAGGTCGGCGGTGCCGTAGGCGGAGTCGCCGAGCACCTCGCACGGCTCGTCCTCGGCGGCGAGGAGGTCCTCGGCGATCTTCGCCTCGTGGTTCTCGGGGCCGCAGCCCGCGGCGAGGGCGACCTCGGTGAATAAGCCGGTCTCCGGCTCGACGGCGACGTGGCCCTTGAAGCCTTCCTGGTGGCGGGTGCGGTTCTTGTGGATGTGCCTGGCCTCGGGATCGACGGTGGACACCACGCGGTCGCGGACGGTCCCCTGGGTGATGCGCCAGCGCCCGTCGCGCCCGTCGGAGCCCTCGGCGGGCTCCACATCCTGGCCCGCGACCAGCGCCAGCAGGCCGACCGCGTTCGCGGCCCGCTCGCCCAGCTCCTGCTCGGGCAGGCGGCCCAACAGGTTGAGCGCGTCCGTGACCAGCGCGTCCACCAACCCGGCGCGGGCCTGCTCGTCGTCCCAGGCGATCTTCGGCTTGCCCGGGTCGGTGTAGTCGTGAGCGGTGCAATGCCCGGCGGCGACGCGGCCGGCGCCGGGGACCTCGCGGATCACCCGGCGGATCGCCGAGATCAGCTGGGTGACCGTGTCCTGGGTGGCCACCGCGTCGTCGAACACCGTGGAGTCCAGCGCGCGGCGCCGCTTCCCGCGCAGGATGCCGGTGGCGGCCACGACCTCCTTGACCCGGGTGAAGATCCGCCCCGGATCCGAGGACCGCTGCAGGCGGCGCCGGAAGTAGGTCAGCAGCGACGGGTCGAACGCCGTGTCGTTCAGCCCCAGTCCGCACGCCGCCTTCCACCGCAGGTCGCACCGCAGCTCCAGCACGGTCTCCACATCCGAGGTCCCGAACAGGCTCTGCAGCACCACCGCCGTCGCCAGCACCTGCGGCGGCAGGCTCGGCCGCCCGTTGGCCGAGGGGTACATGTCCGCGAACATCTCCGGCGGCAGCAGCCGCTCGCGGTGCTCGGCCAGGAACGCGAACACACTCCCTGCCGGGATCAGCTCCCGGCAGGTCTCCCACACATCCGGCCCGACCGTCTCCCCGGCCCATTCCCCCTGCACACACAGCAGTCTGGCCCCGCGGGGCCACCCGCGGGGCCCAAACCCGAGATTTTCAGTGATCTTCTAGGCCCAATGCCGCTGACTTTGGGGTGAGTTGCTTGTAGCTTGTGGTCGGGGAGGGGTGCTGTGCCACGGGCTGGGCAGGTGAAGCCGCCGGTTGAGGAGCGGTTGTCGGACCGGATTGCGTTGGGTGCGTTGACGCGGGCGTTCCCGGCGGAGTTGGTCGATGAGGTCGTCGCCGAGACGGGTCGGGTTGAGCAGCGGAGCCGGTTGCTGCCGGCTCGGGTGACGGTCTACTTCGTGCTGGCGATGTGTCTGTTCTCCGGGCAGGCGTATGAGGAGGTCGCGCGGCTGCTGACGGAGGGTCTGGCCTGGGCGGGCCGGTGGCGGGGCAGGTGGGAGGTGCCCTCGACCGGGGCGATCTCCCGGGCGCGTGCCCGGCTGGGGCCGGAGCCGCTGCGGGCCCTGTTCGGCCGGGTGTGCCGTCCGGTGGCGACGCCGGACACGGTCGGTGCTTGGTACCGGGGCCGGCGGCTGGTGGCGGTGGACGGCACGACCCTGGATGTGGCGGACACCCCTGCCAACGATGTGTTCTTCGGACGGCCGGGGTCCGGGCGGGGTGAGAAGAAGGGCGCGTTTCCGCAGGTGCGGCTGGTGGTGCTGGCCGAGTGCGGCACGCATGCGGTCTTCGCCGCGGCCACCGGGGCGTGCAGAGCGGCCGAGACGGTGCTCGCCGACACACTGCTGCCGCACCTCCAGCCGGGGATGCTGCTGCTCGCCGGCCGGGGCTTTCCCGGTTACGAGGGTCTTCGAAGTTAAGCGGTGCGTGCGTACATGACAGCTTCCGGGCGGACGGCCGACGCGGTGCGCTGCCCGTGCAATGACTGGCCTGACCGCCCTCCCGGCCGACGACCGTCGCATTGGCATGGCCATGCCGCACCGCTTAACTTCGAAGACCCCTCAAACGTGCCCACCACCGCACCTGGCTCCAGCCCGCCGCCCCCACGGCCGAAGCAGTCACCATCACCCCCGCCTCCAAGATCGCCCCGACCAAGCGAAAACCCAAGGCCACGGCTTAAAGCAGCGGCATTGGGTCTAGTACTCCAGCTGTAGATCGTGATCTTCATGTCTGGGATGCGGCTTGCCGCCGGTAGTGACTGGTGCGTGATCGTGCCTGGTGGCGGCGGCGCCAGTCGGACCAGGCAAGCCGGTGGGCCGCGTCGAGGACGGGCCGGACGACGAGCGCGATGAACAGGCGGCAGATCTCGTTGCAGGACAGCGGGATCAGGTCGTCCGGCGTGGGTCGGTGTGCGTGTTCGTCGGCGCGGACGACGGCGAGGAAGGCGTGGGCCAGCATCGCGAGGGTGACCCAGCGGGCCCACGAGGGGTAGCGGCGGACCTGGTGCTCATCCAGCCCGGCCAGTCCCTTCTCTGTTTGGAAGGTCTCCTCCACCCGCCATCTGGAACCTGCGACCTTGACCAGGGTGGCCAGGGATGCTGGCGTGGTGGAGTGACAGCGGTAGTAGGCGAGTTCACCGGTGCTGCGGTTGCGGCGGATCAGCAGCTGGTGGTGGCCCGGGGCTGCCTCGGCGAGGTCGATGACGGCCCAGTCGTAGAATCGCTGCCCCTTCGCGCCGTGTCCGGCCGAGAGCTTCTGCCAGGCCCGCTTCGGCACCTTCGCCGCCAGGGCATCGGCGCGGAACTTGCCTGCGCCGGTGGGCACTTCGGCCGAGCAGGCCACCGCGAGGACATAGCCGATGCCGCGTTCCTCCAGAGCCGTACGGAGTCTTGGGTTGCCGCCGTAGACCTCGTCCCCGGTGACCCAGCCGACGTGGTGTCCGGCGTCCAGGAATCGTTCGATCATCGTGCGGGCCAGTTCCGGCTTGGTCGCGAAGACGGTGTCCTGGCCGAGTCCGGCTGCCCGGCAGCGGTCCGGGTCGCACGTCCAGGAGCGCGGGATGTACAGCTCCCGGTCGACCGCCGCGTGCCCGCGCGTCCCGGCGTAGACGAGGTAGACCGCGACCTGGGAGTTCTCGATCCGGCCGGCGGTGCCGGTGTACTGGCGCTGGACCCCGACCGTGTGGGTGCCCTTCTTCACGTCGCCGGTCTCGTCGACAACCAGGACCGCGGCCTCGTCATAGAGGTGCTCGACGACGTATTCGCGCACGTCGTCACGGATGCCGTCGGCATCCCAAACGGCTCGGCACAGCAGATGCTGCATGCCGTGCGGGCTGGCCTCCCCGGCCCACTCCGCGATCGTCCAGCAGTTCTTGCGCGGCAGGTCCGCCAGCAGGCCCAGCACCAACCGCCCGGCCCGCATCCGTGGTTCGACCCGGACGAACCGGCCCGCGATCCGGCCCATGGCCACCTCGAACGCATCCCGCCAACGGACGGGATCTATGCTGTGACCTGCGGCCACCGTCTCATCGTTACTCCACACAAGTCACGATGATCAACGGTGGCCGCACCCGTCTCCACACCGGCCCACCTTGGCTGAGGGCCCTGCTTAGCCCGTTTCACCGTAACGCTCAACAGCACAGGCCGATGGGCCTACGGTGCCGACAGGGCTGTGCTCTCGGCTTTCTCCAGCCAGTCGGTGTACCAGCGGGCGAACGTCACCGGCGTACCGTCGTCGTCGAGCAGCGGGGCGAGGTCGACGTCGTCCACCCGGCAATCGGACCAGATCGTGCCACGGTGGCTGCCGTTGATGACCAGCCATTCTCTCTGGGCGCAGCCCAGGTGGGAGATCACGATGGCGCCGGCGGTGCGCTCCGGGGCGAACATGATGGCCTCCCACCGCTCGTCCCAAGCCTCGATGGCGTCGTCGAAGTCCTCGATGTCGTCGAAGTCCTCTTCCTCGGGGCGTTGGGCAAGAAGGTCGTCGAGCAGTTTCGGGTCCGGGCCCTGGTCGGGAAACGGCGCGGCAAGTCTCGTCAGGTCGGCCAGGTCCGCGCCGTCGCCTTCCCAACGCCAGCGGCCTTGCACGCGCCGAACTGGGAACAGGCCGTACGCGGGGCCGGCGCCACCCGCACCAACGTGGAGCAGGAATGTCCGGTACTCCTCCGGCAGCCGCACGCCCGTCTGAGCCTCGAGTTCGGCAAGCTCACCCTGGGTAAGCGGGTCCTCCACGATCCACCTGTGCCCCAATGCCCCAAACACCCTGCTGCCGGAAGGCCCTGCACCCGCCGCCTCGAGCCGCTGACGCACGCCCACCCACCACTGATCAGTCATGCGCAGACCGTACGTGCAGCCACCGACACCTGGGGCGCGGGCCCACTGCTACGGTCCCGACGGGCTCAAGACTGGCCCAACGCCCCAGACCCCTCAGCACAACACGCACATCGGCCAGCTGAGGCTCTCGATCACGCCCCCAGCAAGATCACGATCTACAGCTGGAGTACTAGAAGCCGCCGCCTGCCCGGGCCGCTGCGACGAGGCACGCACTCGACCAGGTACTGACCATGGGACCGTGATTGATCACGTAGTTGGCAGGGTGGTCGTGCTCACTGGGTAGCAGTTGCGCACGTCGCCGAAATGATCTCCGGCTACGAAAATCACGTCAGAGTCACGTTCACGAGTACGCCGACACGCAAGACACAAGTGGGCAGCCGGAAGACCGCACTGAGAACTCCCAAGAGTCGTATAATCGATGATAAGTATCACGTGCTCTCTGCGACTCAGGACATTCCTAGGCCAAGAGATTCCCGCAATCTTCGGCGATTCAAGCCCGTGACCCGATGCGCGGTCGACTGCATGCATCGTGAAGGACTATGCATCCTGCTTGCAATGAGAATTACGCGGACCAGGAGGGATCCTTTCCATGAGTGAGTCGCATTCACAAGCTTCGGAGATATCCGTCATTTGGGTGGAGCAGAGCCTTCCCGGTTTCCATAACTGGCCCGATGCGCCGCCCGAGCGCGACTTTCTTGCACATCGTCACCGTCATGTCTTTCGAGTGCGAGCGGAGATGCTCGTCAAGCATGATGAGCGAGACCTCGAGTTCTTCGATGTCGCGGACCGAATCCGGGCCTGGTGGGGGCCGGGCGAGCATGAATTTGGTTCTGCGTCATGCGAGGCGATGGCTCGCGAACTGGGACTGCACCTGATCCGAAGTGGTCTACCGGTGACGGAGACGTCTGTCGCGATAAGCGAGGAAGGGGGCTCGAGGGTGATCTGGCGTGACATCAGCACCTCGCCCTGACGGGACGGTACTCTGCCCACGTCTTCGGAGTCTCCGAGACGCGGATGGCGACGAGCTCGGGAATCCGTGGAGACCACACTTCGTAAACCCACATAGCAATATTCTCTGCACTTGGGTTACGTTCAGGGATGCAGTCGTTCAGATGGCGATGGTCCAATGTGGTATCGATCCAGTTTTTGAACTCTGCCAGGTCCCTGTAGTCGCGAACGAAGCCAGCTTCCGTGAGCTCATCGGGAGCCGCCGCGAGCTCGATGACGAATACGTAGTTGTGTCCGTGCATTCGTCCACATGGATGGTCCGGAGGGAGGCTGTCGAGCACGTGACTCGCCGAGAAATGGAATTCCTTGGAAATGGACAACATGGCTCGATATCTCCTTGCGGTAGTCAGTGAGAATTTATTTGGAATATTTCTCATCCGGTCGGGTTCGCTGGGACCTGGAAAGGAATCCCCTGTCGCGGCAGGGTAAGCCATCCACGGACCCGTACACCGGGCGAACCCGGGTGCCATCGTGCTTCCCGGATCCGTCGCGACCGACAATGGAACTCGAATGGCCGGACCAGATGCGGGCCTAACCGTTCACCACGGCGATGGCGTCGTGGCTGTGGATGCTCTCAAGATTCTTCACCCGGACGCGGTGCACGAGATCGCGCAGCTGGCAAGCCGCGGAGATTTCCCGGGCCATGTCCTCGACGAACACCGGGTTGTCGTAGGCCTGCATGGTCAGTACACGCTCGTCCGGGCGCTTGACCAGGGGAACGACCGGCGCCGAGGCGAGGGAAGTGACCAGAGCGACCATCTCATTCACCCGGACCGGATACGGCAGGTCGCCTTCTCCTGTCACCGTCAGTGTCACCTCACTGCGCTGATTGTGCGCGCCATAGTCAGATATGTGCTTCGAGCAGGGGCACAGACTGGTGACTTCGGAGGTGACCGAGGTGTCGAGCTTCACCTGCTCATCATCCCAGTGCATCGAAAACCCGACGTGGTGCACCGTCCAGGACGGGAGTCCGCTTGCGGGTGCAGTGACCTCGGTCGCCACGTTCATGGACAGGTGAACCGACAACCCCGGGGTGTCGAGGGCTTCGATGCCGGACTTGAGGACGGAACCGATGGCTCGGGGGTCGAAGTCCCGCAGCTCGTTGTGGACGAGTGCAACCATGCGGCTCATGTGTGTACCACGCCGGTCATGCTGGAGCCGTGCGGTGACCGTGAAGTCAGCGATGCCCTCCTGACGGATGTCACCGTCATCGAGCCTCACGGGATAGCGCAGACCGCTGATGCCGACCTTATCGATTTCGATGCCTCGTGTATCGCGCTCGTTCTGGACATCGTGCAGCGTGGAAACCTCACGAGAGGTGAGAGCCTGGCGATTCGCCCCACCCGTAAGCGTCTGAAGCATTTCCTGTCCCTTTCTGATACCCAGGAGTTTTTCCCAATCGTGTTGCCGCTCGCCCTCCTGGGCCGGGGCTTCCCGACAGGCACTACTTCAGACTGGTCCTCGTCGCTACTACCGGGTACCACTGATGGGTTGGTCCAACGGGTGGACGACCTTGCCCCCCGAAAAGGGGACGCCTCAGCTTTGAGGCCGGGGCCGAGTGGTCGGCGTCGGAAATCCTTCGGGGTTGACTCCCGAGCGAGGTCGTGCACGGACACGGTAGCTGTAGTTCTTGATCACGGCTGGTCGTGAAGGTGGTGTCGTTGCTGGTGGCAGGCGGTGGCGACGGCTTGGTGATGGCGCCTCCAGGCGATCCAGCGCAGGACGTGATCACGGTCGCGGGCGGGTGGGGGCAGCACGATGGTCCGCAGGAGACGGACGAGTTCGGGACAGGTCAGCGGGACGAGTCCGGGCCGCCGCTCGGGGACCTCATGGACGGCGGCGGCCGTGAGAGCGAGGACGACTGCGGCGATCAGGGAGAACAGTGACCAGCGCATCCAGGAGTTCCAGCAGGTCACCTGCCCCTGGTCGAGTCCGGTGAAGCCCTTGGCGAGCTGGAAGGCTTCCTCGATCCGCCACCTGCGCGAGATCACTTCCACCAGCGTGCCGAGCGAGACGTCGCCGGGCGCCCAGCAGCGGAAGTAGGACACCTCGCCGGTGTAGCGGTGCCGCCGTGCGACCAGCACACCCGTTCCCGCTCCGGCCGCGTTCTCGTTCTCGTCGGGGCGGACGTCGAGCCAGGCCCAGTCGTACTCGCGGGTGCCCTTCGTGCCGTGTCCGGTCTGCCGGCGCATCCACTGCTCAGGCCGCACCTTGTTGATCAGTTTGCGGGCCTCCCACCGACGGCCGGCCCCGTCAGTGACCTGGTGCGTAGCGGCGATACCGACCGTGTAGCCGAGACCCAGCGAGCGCATGCCCCGGCGCAGTTCACGGCCGCAGTACACCTCGTCGCCCGCGAACCAGCGGCTCTTCAGCCCGGCCTGGAGCGCGCCGGTGACCATGGACAGCGCCTGCTGCGGCTTCGTCGCGAACCCGATCTCCTCTGGCACCCCGGCGGCCTCGCGGCGTTCCTCGTCCTCGGCCCAGTCCGCCGGGAGATACAAGGCCCGGTCGATGATCACCTTCGTGGTCGCCGAGACCGCTGCCAGGTGCACCGCCACCTGACACAGTCCGACACCGCCGATCGCACCGGAGTACTGCCTGCCGGCCCCCACACACTCCGTGGACTACTTCGCATCGCCCGTCTCATCCACCACCAACACCACGTCCTGCCCGGCGAGTTCATCGGTCACCAGACGGACGACCTCCTCCCGTGCTTGATTGTGATCGAACCGGGCTCGCGACAACAGGTGCTGCAGCCGGTGCGGGCCCGGATGTCCCAGCGCCTGCGCGAGAGTCCAGCAGTTCCGCGTGTCCAGCTCCGGCAACAGGCCCGCGATCAGCTCCGCCGCCGTCGCGCGTGCCTCCCGGCGCGCGAAGCAGCCCGCGACGGCCGCCATGACCCTCCCGAATGTCTCGCCCCACGCCCGCTCGGCTACCGTGGCCTCTGCGGCCACCGTGTCTTGATACGTCGTCACAAACGTTCATGATCGCGGTGGCCGTCCTCATGCCCGCACGCACCCTGGCAAGGCGCTGACCAGCACAGACGCTGGAACTACAGCTGCCGTGGTTGATCCCGCAGAACAGCACCGCCAGACCGTTCGCGACCACATCGGGAACGAGGCGATCGCGGGCGGCCTCCAGCTCGTCTGGTGTGAGCCGGGGCGTCCGGTGCGGACGGGGAATTTCGAGGTGTCCGGTGTATCAGTGGTGTCCGGTGCTTATCGATCAGAGAATCGCGCCGGGGGCGTATCCGGCGGCATCCGGGTGCTGCTTGGCGATCTCCTCGACCCGCGAGACCACCGAAGCGACCTGGTCTCCCGCCGCACCCGTGAAGGACAGCTTGTCCGCCATGAGGGCGTCGAGGGCGGCCCGGTCCAGCGGGATGCGCTCGTCGGCCGCGAGCTTGTCCAGCAGTTCGTTGCGCTCCACACCCTGCTCGCGCATCGCCAGCGCGGAGGCGACGGCGTGCTCCTTGATGACCTCGTGCGCGACCTCCCGGCCGACACCGGCGCGCACCGCGCCCATCAGGACCTTGGTCGTGGCCAGGAAGGGCAGGTAGCGGTCGAGTTCACGCGCGACGACCGCCGGGAAGGCGCCGAACTCGTCCAGCACGGTCAGGAATGTCTCCAGCAGCCCGTCGAAGGCGAAGAAGGCGTCCGGCAGCGCGACCCGGCGTACCACCGAGCAGGAAACGTCTCCCTCGTTCCACTGGTCGCCCGCCAGCTCGCCGGTCATCGAGGCGTAGCCGCGCAGGATGACCATCAGGCCGTTGACACGCTCGCAGGAACGGGTGTTCATCTTGTGCGGCATCGCGGACGAGCCGACCTGGCCGGGCTTGAAACCCTCGGTGACCAACTCGTGCCCGGCCATCAGCCGGATGGTCTTGGCGAGCGAGGACGGTGCGGCGGCGAGCTGCACCAGTGCCGTGACCACGTCGTAGTCCAGCGACCGCGGGTAGACCTGGCCGACGGAGGTGAAGGCGTGCGCGAAGCCCAGATGGGCGGCGATGCGCTGCTCCAGGTCGGCGAGCTTGGCGGCGTCACCGCCGAGTAGGTCGAGCATGTCCTGGGCGGTGCCGACCGGCCCCTTGATCCCGCGCAGCGGATAGCGGCCCAGCAGCTCCTCAAGCCGCCCGTAGGCGACGAGCAGTTCGTCGGCGGCCGTGGCGAAGCGCTTGCCGAGCGTCGTGGCCTGCGCGGCGACGTTGTGCGAGCGCCCGGCCATCACCAGCTCCGCGTACTGCCCGGACAGGGCGCCGAGGCGGGCGAGAACCGCCACCGTGCGGTCCCGCATCAGCTCCAGCGAGAGCCGGATCTGGAGCTGCTCCACGTTCTCGGTCAGATCGCGGGAGGTCATGCCCTTGTGCACATGCTCATGACCGGCGAGGGCGTTGAACTCCTCGATACGAGCCTTGACATCGTGCCGAGTGACCTTCTCGCGCTCGGCGATCGAGACCAGATCAACCTGGTCGAGCACCCGCTCGTAGTCGGCGAGCGCGGCCTCGGGCACCTCGATCCCGAGGTCCCGCTGGGCGCGCAGCACGGCCAGCCAGAGCCGGCGCTCCAGCTTCACCTTGTGCTCGGGGGACCACAGGACGGCTAGCTCCGCGGAGGCGTAGCGGCCGGCCAGGACATTGGGGATGCGGGGCTTGGCAGTCACGTACACGGAGTTTACCCGGCGTCGGTGAGGGCTGTGGGACGTCCATAGAGTCCAGCGAGTGCAGGTCGCGTGTACTCCGACCTGCACTCTCCGGTGGGTCTGTGAGACGAGTGTGAGACGGCCGTTTTGCCGCTGTCAGGATTCGGTGGCTGGCGCGTCCTCTTGGGCACATCGTGCCTTGCCGCGCGTGCAGACGTGGCTGCCGCACTTACGTGATCGCCGCGTTCGCCGGTGGTGCCCGATGACCACCATCATCAGTGCCGCCGCCGACCGCATGATCGGCCAGTTCAACGCCTACCACGCCGCGAACATCGCCGCCGGGCTCCGCGGCCCCGCCCTGGGCGACTTCCACAACCTGGTCGTCGAGATGGTCGCCGAGGCTCTTGAGCTGAAGGCCCGCATGCGGGAGATCACCGATCTCCTCGCCAGCCCCTGCCCGTTCCGGGCGCCCCGCCGGGGGTGCCCGGTGACGAACCAGGCCGGGACGGTCCGCCCCACGCGGGCCGTTCCGGCCGCCGACTCGTCGCCGCCGGATTCATCCGCCGGACCACCGGCCGCACGCTCACCCTCGACACCACCGGACTACGGGTCATCTGCTCCTTTACCTGCAGGACGGAGGCCGGCCAGTGACCACCACCGACATCCCTGAGCCCGTCCGCGACCTACTCGCCGCGATCGTCGAGACCTCGCCGGTCGACCTGACGCTGTTGGCCGAGCACCGGCGCGGGCACGGCGCGATGTACGACGCGCTCAGCCAGGGCCGCATCGACGTGGCCAGGCTGCGCAAGGCCCTGGCGATGCTGCCGCAGCCCAAGGCCGCCGACAACCGTCTGGTCCTGGCCGTCGATGTCTCCGCGTGGCTGCGGCCCGACGCGCCGACCAGCCCGGACCGCCTGTTCTGCCACGTCTACGGCCGCTCGGGACGCTCCTCGGACCAGTTCATCCCCGGCTGGCCGTACTCGTTCGTCGCCGCGCTGGAAACGGGACGCACCTCGTGGTGCCAGCTGCTGGACGCGGTCCGGCTCGGCCCTGACGACGACGTCGCTGAGGTCACCGCGGTCCAGGTCCGCCGCGTCGTCACCGACCTGATCGACGGCGGCCAGTGGGAAGACGGAGACCCCGACGTCCTGGTCGTCTTCGACGCCGGCTACGACGCCCCACGCATGGCCTACCTCCTCGACGGCCTCCCCATCGAGGTGCTCGGAAGGATGCGTTCGGACCGGGTGATGCGCCGCCCGGCGCCCTCCCGCAAGGAGTGGGACCTGGCCCACCCCTTGGGCGGCCGCTATCCCAAGCACGGCAAGGAGTTCCGCTTCGCCAAGCCCGACACCTGGGGTGACCCGGACGCCGAAACCGTGCAGGTCACCGACCGCTACGGCACCGCACAGGCGATGGCCTGGGACCGCATCCACCCCCGCCTCACCACCCGCAGTGCGTGGATCGCCCACGACGGCGAACTCCCCATCATCGAAGGCACCCTGATCCGCCTCCAGGTGGACCATCTGCCCGGTGACCGCGAGCCGCTGCCCCTCTGGCTGTGGTCCTCCAAGACCGGGATGACCAGCGAAGACGTCGACCTGCGCTGGCGAGGATTCCTTCGCCGCTTCGATTTGGAACACACCTTCCGCTTCGAAAAGCAGACGCTCGGCTGGACGCGTCCCAGACTCCGCACTCCCGAGGCGGCGGACCGGTGGACATGGATCGTCATCGCCGCCCACACCCAGCTCCGGCTCACCCGCGAAGCCGCCGCCGACCTCCGCCGCCCCTGGGAGAAACCGGCCGAACCCGGCCGTCTCACCCCGGCCCGCGTCCGCCGCGGGTTCAGGAACATCCGCCCCCACCTGCACTGCCCGGCCCGTGCACCCAAACCTTCAACTCCAGGACCAGGACGCCCACTTGGCTCGAAGAACCGGCGGCCCGCCACCCGATATGACGTGGGCAAAACGACCAGACGCCCCGAGACCATCACCGAACGTAATCAACTCAAAGCTCGCAAACCATAAAAAACAAGCTCAGGGATCCCGTCGGTCCGTGGCCGCAGGTCCCCTGACGGTGCAGAGCCGGGGGTGCCCGCTGAGGCGAGCCCGGCCCGGCGACGCGGCAGCGCTGCGTGTCACCTCGGAGGGAGGCCGTCCTGGCCGGTCAGCGCCTTGTCGAGCTGCTCCAGGAGGGCATCGACGGTTGCATGTCCCTCTGTGGCCCAGATGCCGACGACATCGCGCAGTATGCGTCGGCGCGCGGCCGTCAGCTGTTTGGCGATCTCACGGCCCTCTCCCGTCAGGACCAGGGTGGTGCCGGAGACCCTGGCGAGAGCGCGGGCTTCGAGCGCCTCCACGGCGTTGCCGATGATGCTCGCGTCGACCACGCTGTGCTGTTCGAGCCCTCGCAGGTCCAAGGGCTCCTCATGGAGCGCCGTGATGAGCAGCCAGCAGGCATGGGGCGGCAGCCGGACGTCGGCGGTCTCGGCGATCCGGGTGAAGAGGCTGCGCAGTGCCTGCCGGTTGCCGGCCGCCGAGAGGATGCGCTCCATCTCCTCGACGGACGTGCGGGGGACCGGTGCGGTGCGGAGCGGGGCGGTGATCTCCGGGGGAGTGGCACCGGGCTGGAGCGGGATCTCCCGCAGGAACCACGACAGTGTGAAGGCGATGAGCGCCAGGCCGACGGACCCCAGGTACGTCTCCCTGATGGACAGCGTGTACGCGTCCAGCAGGGTCGGAACGGCGCGGAGGGCGGCGATGTCGAGATCGCGCATGTCCTCCTCCCCCGCGAGGTTGTGCCCCAACCGGGTGGCGAACACCGCGCCCACGACGGCGACGCCGAGTGTCCCGCCCAGGGACCGGAAGTAGCTGATGCCGGACACGGACACGCCCAAGTCCTCGTACCCCACCGCGTTCTGCACGGCCAGGGTGAGGATCGGAGCCGTGAGACCGAAGCCGACACCGAAGACGAGGAGCGTGCCGACGACCGTCCAACCGCTGCTCCGCGCGTCCAGCAGGTGGCTCAGTACGAGACCGGCGGAGGTCAGGCCGGCGCCGGCGATCAGGTACGGCTTGTAGCGTCCGGTCCGGCTGACCAGTTCCCCGCTCGCCAGCGATCCCGCGGTGATCCCGACGACCAGCCACACCATGATCAGGCCCGTACCGAAGGGGCTGGCGCCCATGGCGATCTGGAGGAACAGCGGGAGGTAGACGGACGTCGCGGCCATCGCGGCGCCCGTGAGGAACGCGACCGCGGCCAGGAGCGTGAAGACACTGCTTTCGAACAGCCTGGGTGGCAGCAAGGGATGCGGCGCCCTGCGCTCGCGGGCCAGGAACAACCCACCGAACATGACGGCGAGCACGAGGTACGCGATCACCTGCCAGGCCTTCCAGGACAGCCCCCCCGGGGAGAGGCTCAGCAGCAGGCAGGTACTGAGGGCGGCGAGGAGCCCCAGGCCGATGTAGTCGAAGCCGCGGCGCACCGCGTGCGGTGCGGGCACACGCAGGGCAATGCTGCTGGCGGCGAACGCGAGGGCGCTGAGGGCGGCGGTGCCGTAGAAGATCCAGCGCCAGGAGGCGTACTGCGCGAGGAGGCCTCCCGCCAGCGGGGCCAGCCCCGTGCCGATGGCGAACACCGCGTTCAGGGAACCCTGCCGGCGCCCGCGATCGTCCGGCGGCACCAGATCGCTGACCATGGCCAGCGAGAGCACCACCAGTCCGCCGCTGCCGAGGCCCTGGACGGCCCGGAAGGCGATGAGTTGGGTCATGCTCTGGGCGGCGCCTGCCAGGACGCAGCCCACCAGCAGGATGAGAAGGTCGGCCTGAAGTGCCCGCCGCCTGCCGTACATGTCGCCGAACTTGCCCCAGAGCGGGGCGGAGACAGTGGCGGCCAGCAGGTTGACCCCCACCACCCATACCAGGTCGTGCACGTGTCCGAGGTCGGCCACGAGGTTGGGCAGGGCGACACCGAGAGCCGTCTGGTCGAAGGCGGCCAC
The DNA here is from genome assembly GCF_037023745.1 of Streptomyces sp. SCSIO 30461. NCBI lineage: Bacteria > Bacillati > Actinomycetota > Actinomycetes > Kitasatosporales > Streptomycetaceae > Streptomyces > Streptomyces sp. SCSIO 30461. The sequence continues at coordinate 4,719,336 of NZ_CP146101.1, read as the reverse complement.
GAGCATCCCGAGTTGGAGCACTCCCATGGTTGTCCGCACTGGACGCGGCTGCCGCGTGTGCCGTTTCCCGGATTCGAAGACTCCCAATGCCCCACCACGATCGTCACTCTCGAAAGGTCGAACCGATTGTGGTGGGCGGACTGCGGGCGATCTGTGGCGACACGCTGCTCGACTTGCCGCGGCGGCGGCCAGAGCCGCTGGTCAGGACGGATGGCCACCGACGCCACGTGGCCGTACCCACGCGAGAACAAAGCCCTGACCGTGGACGACACGGTGCCCCAGCCCTACCTCCCTTCGTCCGCCGCCGGGGAGACGAAGGCCCCACCGAGCACCTCCTGCGCGCCGCGACCCGGCTTCCTCCAGGGGGCCTGAGCCCTGTACGCCTGGCGCAGGTGGTCGGTGACCCTGCGCCGGGCGATGGTGAACAGCCACGGGGTGAACCGCTCCGGCTTCCGCAGGTGCGGCAGGCCTCGCACCACCGCGGTCCACATCTCCTGAGCAAGATCGTCCGCGGGGTGGGGCGAGCCGACCATGCCTTGCTAAGGGTTGTCCGGTGCGAGCAGGGACACGGCTCGCACCGCTACGGTCTCGACGAGGGAGATCCCGGCCGCTCGGCTGGGCTGGTCGTCGCTGAGGACGGCCACGAGGAACCGGTTGCCGTCCTTCTCGACCACACCGATGCTGTTGATCACCCAGAGCCCGGTCTCGCTCCTGGACAGCCAGCCGTTCTTCAGCCGGGCGGCGGAGGCGTCGTCGGCCGCGGCCGATATGCCCCAGTCCTGGTCTGCGGCGATGCCGCCCATGAGCTGCTGCGCATAGTCGCGGGAGGCCGAGGAGAGCGGTGAGTCGTCGGCGAAGACGGCCCGCGGCAGATGGAGCTGATCGGCCGCGGTGGTCTGGGGCAGGCCCCACAGCCCGTCGGAACCGGGCGTCGTCTCCGGCAGTCCCAGCCGCCGGTTCGCCTGCGCCAGGCCGTCCGCCCCTCCGACGGCGTCCCACAGGGCGGTCGCCGACGCGTTGTCGCTCATATGGATCATCGCCGCGGCCTGCCGGCGCTTCTGGCCGGTGAGCGCGCGATCCCCGTCCTGGGCTGTCAGGAGCAGTGCTGCGAGGATGTCGACCTTGACGATGCCGGCCGTGGTGAATGCGTGGCCGTCGCCGGCCGCTGCGCTCCGTCCCGTTGTCAGGCCCATGACTGCTGCGGCGACGTGGCCCGCGGTGCCGGCAGTCGTCGCGTCCGTCGCCTCCGCCAGGACCGCCATGAGTTATGAGCTGCTCCCGCGTGGACGGTTCGCCCTTCGCCGCACCGGCCCGGTCCTGGCCGTCGGCCTCTTTGCGGCAGCGCGGCGGTCGGGACGGCACTGCCCGCCGGGCCGGACCCGGCCTGGTACGGATCGCGGGGCTCCAGGTCGGTGCCGACGACTACCTCGTCAAGCTCTTCGCACTCCAGGAACTGCTGCTACGGTTGCGGGCCCTGCTGCGCCGGCGACCACCGGAGAGCTCCGGTCGGTTGCGGGCCGGATCCCTCACCATCGACCTCACGGCCCGCGAGGCTCAACTGGGCGGCTTCTTGCTGCCGTTGACCCGGCGGGATTCGAGCTGCCGAGGACACTGGCCCGCAACGCGGGCGTGGTCCTCACCCGGGACCAGTCGCTGGACCGGGTGTGGGGGGTACGACTTCGACGTCCGGACGGGCGTGGTGGATACCTTCGTCAGCTACCTGCGCCGTAAGTTGGAGGCCGACGGCTGGCCCCGGCTCCATCCACACCGTCCGGGGAGTCGGTTTCGTCCTGCGCGACGACGGAGGCACCACCCGTGACGCGGGCCCCGGGGCGGCAGGCCGGTGAGGCTCGCTGCCCGCCTGAGGCCGTCCACGCACATGAAGCTCTCCACACGGATCGCCCTCGTGGTGGGGATCACCGTCCCTCTTCTGGTCCTGGGCGCCGGTTGGCTGCTCGTCCAACTGGTGGCGGCCGGATCCGCACACCCAGCAGGACGCACAGTTGCGCGAACGGGCCGCCGTCGTCGCCGGGAACACCCGCGGACTGCTCCGGGCGGTGGTGACGGACCGCGCTCCGGCAGTAGAGCGCGCGCGGGAGCGCGGTCTGTACAACGCCGCACTCGATGTGGGCGTCCGGCTGATCGGACCCGACGGGACCGCCTGGGGCGGACCGCAGCCCGACGTGTCCGTACCGCTTCCCGACGACGCCCCCGAGCCGATCACGGTGCGGGACGGGGACACCGGCTGGCGGGCCCTGTCGGTGCGGATCACCGGACGGCGCAACGGAGTGGACGGCACGCTGTGGCCGTTCCCTCCCGATACGACGAGCGAGGAACAACTCGGGGTCGTCCGCACCCGTGTCCTCACCGTCGCCGGGGTGACCGCGCCCCTGGCGGGCCTCCTCGCCAGGGCCGTGGCCGCCCGGGCCACCGGCCGCTGCGGCACCTGCAGCAGCGCACCAGCGGGCTCGACCCGCGCTCCACTTCGACCCGGCTGGAGCATGCCCCGACCGGGCTCGCCGAGGTGGACGACCTGGCCCGCACCCTCCAGACGGTGTTGCCCCGATATGACGAGCAGGCCGCTCGTACCGCCGAAGGACTCGCCACGGCCCGCTCCTTCTCGGCCGCGGCCTCACACGAACTGCGCACCCCGCTGATGAGCGTGCGGACCAATCTGGACATCCTCGCCGACCAGCCGGATCGTCAGACTCCCCTTCGGGAACGCGGCCCGCGCCACCCGCACCGTCTCCGCCGGAATCTCCCCAGACCCCTTCTGCTGCAACGACATCCGCACCCACCCCATACGACAACGTCGGCCTTCAAGACCACAACCAGATCTCGAAGGCCGATGTGACGCACGGACCCCGGAATTGACCAACAGCATCAATGACCCGGCCGGGGCCACCGCCGCCGTACCGCACCCATCCACGTCCGGTGCCACTGACAGGCCGGCTTCCGGCTCACCCGCAGCGGCCGTGCCACTTCCGTAGGCTGGTCTTCTGCCCGAACAGCTCAGCCGCCTGCGTCCCTACCGTCTCCCGGCGCTGACGCCCCGCAGGGTCGGCACTGCATGCCTCACACGCCACGGGGTGCGCGCTCACCCTCGCCCTTGCCGGCCAGTTCCATCAGGGCGTCAGCCGCGGAAGCCGAGGAAGCGGGGTTCTGCCCGGTGATCAGCAGACCGTCCTGCACGACATAGGGCTGCCAGTCGTCGGTCTTGGAGTAGACCCCTCCGAGCCTGGTGAGTTCGTCCTCGACCAGAAAGGGGACGATGTTGCTGAGCTGGACGGCTTCCTCCTCGGAGTTGGTGAATCCGGTGACCTTCCTGCCCGAGACCAGCGCGGTTCCGTCATCGTTGACGGTGTGTCGCAGTACGCCGGGCGCGTGGCACACCAGTCCGACCGGCTTGCCGGAACGGAGCGCCGTTTCGATCAGCCGCGCAGAGACGGTGTCCTCGGCCAGGTCCCAGAGTGGCCCGTGCCCGCCGGGATAGAAGACGGCATCGAAGTCGCTGACCGAGATCGAGTCAAGGCGCACAGTGTTGGCCAGTGCCCGGGTCGCCTCGGGGTCGGCCTCGAAGCGCCGGGTCTGGTCGGTCTGGAAGTCGGGCTCGTTGCTCTTGGGGTCCAGCGGTGGCCTGCCGCCCTGGGGCGAGGAGAGCACGATCTGCGCGCCCGCCTGCTTGAAGCGGTAGTACGGTGCCGCAAGTTCCTCCAGCCAGAACCCGGTCTTGCGGCCGGTGTCCCCCAGTTCGTCGTGGGAGGTGAGAACAATCAGAACTTTCATGACACGCCCTTTACTCGGGTGACGTGGTCGAAGTTTCGGGTGGGCATGTCCACGCCCGGATCCGGCGTGGGGCGTGGACCTTCCAAAGGCGCAGAAGCCGGCGGGGTTGCAGTTGCGACGGCGTCGAGCGGGGTGGACTGCGATGCGTCCTGATCATGGCGTCGCTTGCGCCGAGCCGCATCTCGTACGGGCCGGTGCGACGTCGCGGGCCTCTCTGCCGACGGCAGACTCTCTCCAGGCCACGGCTGATCCTGAGCGCGATGCGGTCGACGATTTCACTCGCGCCTCCCTTCAGGGCCGGGCACATCGACTCGGACGAGTCCGCCAAGTCCGCGACCTCGGCGCCGAGTGTCACGGCAGGCGGTTGCTCCGGGACTCCTCGACGCCCGGCGCTCTCCGCTACCGCGCGCCAGTGGGCCATCACCCGCCCGGCAGTTCGGAGGGTCGTGCTGCCGCGTCCACGGAGAGGACGATCTTGCCGGTGGTCCGGTCTGTCTCACCCAGGGCGTGCGCCCTCGCCGCCTCGGCGAGGGGGAAGGTGGCTTCTATGTGGGCGCGCAGGGTGCCGGATTCGGCGAGGTCCGCGATGGTGTTCATGCCGGCGTGGTCGGCCTCGACCAGGAGGGTCTCCACGCGGATCTTGCGGGCTGCGGCCCTCGCCTCCTCGTCGGCGTCCGTGGCTGGCAGGAGGGAGACGAGAACGCCGCCGGGGCGCAGCACGTCGAGGGAGCGGCTGCGGGTGTCGCCGGAGAGGGGGTCGAGGACCATGTCGACGTCCCGGACGGCGTCGCGGAAGTCGGTGGTGCGGTAGTCGATCACTTCGTCCGCGCCGAGGGAGCGGACGAACGCGTGCTTGGGGGCGCTGGCGGTGCCGATCAGTTTCGTCCAGACCAGACGTGCTCCCAAGTGCTCGAACAGGCCCAGGGTCAGGACGAAGTACACCCCGACTCGAGACGGAAGGCTACGCAACCGTCGCTGCAGCGACCGAGTTTCGTCGAGGACTGCGTCGATGAGCTCAACTGGGAGGACCTGTGTCAACTCGCCGAGATGGCCGGGAGCGAACACGTCGACGTCGGGCGGACCGCCCACCATGACAGACTGGGACACGCGGGGCCTCGGCTCTCAGGAAGATCTTGGTCGATCCCTGAAACAGCACGGGCCCCGCCCCTTCTTCCCAGCTCATCGCCCCCCTTGACGCCCCCTCACCACCCCTTAACTACGCGGCATTGCACGATCAAGGGGAAGCTTCAGCCCAGGACCACCAGGCTCGGGTCGGCTAATCGCTTCCGGCTCTCGCGCAGATGCCAGCGCAGGAGGTCGTGAACGGTCTGGTCGGTGCCGTCCTCGCGCCAGGCGGCGAAGTAGTAGTACGTCGCGCTCTTCGGCGGCAGATCGTGCGGCAGGTACTGCCACTGACAGCCGGTGCGGTTCTGGTAGAGGATCGCGTTGACGATCTCCCGCATCGCGTATCTACCCTGGTGACCGGTGGCCGAGGGGTGCTCGGCCTTCCAGGCACTGATCACGGGCTCGACCAACTGCCACTGTTCGTCGGTGAGATCACTCGGGTACGGCTTGCGGTCACTCATCCGGCCACCCAAGCGAACCCCGAACGCCTGACCGGCAGACATGCTCCAACGTCACCCCATCGAGCGACACCAAACCCGGCATCACGGCGCGAACCGCACTCTCACACCGTCACGCCACGCCAATGGGGAACCTTCAGCCGGAATTCAAGGCATTCCACAGCCGCCCGCGCGGCGGTCACTGCCTCGTCGGCAGTCTTTCCAAGCGCACGTGCGTATGCCACTCGTGATTCTGATGTCTCGAGCCTGCCAACCTCCGCACCTTGGCGCGCCAGAACAGCGATCTCGCTCACGCCCGGGAGTACCCGGGCCTCATCGAGGCCGGACACGCCGTCGAGCACTCCGGTGGCGTCGAGCGAAGCGAACCAGATGGCCGAGCTATGTGCCGGACGGTCCTCGGCGAGGGTGGCGCGGATACCCGGCAAGACCTTCTCCCCCAGTGTCTGGCGGGCCGTGCAGTCGTCCACATCGACGCCGGTCGCGTCGAGGGTCAGAGCCGGGATCTGGTCTCCGCCCATGCGGACATGGGTCTCGATCAGACGAGGGCCCTCTTCACCAAGGACAACCTCTGTGTGGGTGGGGCCGAATTCCACCCCCAGTGCGTCGAGTACGCCGCCCACGTAGGCGTGGATCTCCTCACACAAGTCTGCGGGTAGCTCTGCGGGAGACACATGGCCGAGTTCAACGAAGGTCTCCGGCTCTGAGAACTTGCGGGTGATGACCACCACTTGGTGCTCGCCCAGCTCGGAGAAGGCCTCGACGCTGAATTGCGGGCCATCAAGGAACTCCTCGGCCAAGACACCCGTGTTCGACAGTCCGAGATAGCTGCCGCCGGCCCTTGCGAAGGCGTCGGCCAGCTCGCTCTCGTGCATCACCTTGGTGACGCCGGCACTGCCCGAGCTGGAGATCGGCTTAACCACACAGGGCAGGCCGTACTGCTTTACGAAGGTGTGCAGCTCGTCAAGATCGGCAGCTCGGGTGCTGTTGGTGGAGTCGACCCCTGCCTCGCGCAGACGGACCCTCATGGCTTCCTTGTCGTGGACCAGAGATACCGTGACCGGGCTGTGGGCGGACAAGCCCAGGGCCTCAGCGATCACTGCGTAGTGGTCCTGGTCCCGTTCACCGAAGGTGCCAATCCGAGTGAAGGGGTGCAGTGCGTGCACCGCTGCGGCCAAGTCGATCCACTCCTGCTCGGGTGCATCGCTGCGCACGCCGATAACCCGGGCGTTCTCGCCGGGGGTGCGAACCTTGCCAATGTAGTCCAGCTGGCAGATCACCGTGGTTCGGGTGCCGGGCTGAGCACGGCGGATACGGGCGGGAAAGTCGCGGCCTGGGCCGACGATCAGAACGTGCTCAGACAAGGCTGCTTGTCCTCTCTGGTTGTGAAGGGGGAAGGGAAGCGGGCTGACGTCCACTCGACGCGAGGCGCCGGTCTGGCGCTAGCGCCAGACGGTGTTCTCGTGCCACCACTCCATGGCTTCGGCAAGGAGCTTGCGGACCGCCTCGGCGGTATCGGCCTGGACGAAAACGCTGGCAGCCCCGTCCCCTACGTGCTCCACACCCTCGCAATGCGCCCCGGGTTCCCGCAGCAGCGTGACCTCCGTCCCGGGAACCGGGCAGGGCTGGGCTGGTGGTACGAAGGTGCCGTGCCCAGGCGGGAGGAGCACCCAGCCAACGGCAACCAAGGGGGCCGCAGGCTGGGCGGTCTGGGCGAGAGCCAAGCCGCACTGCGCCCGAAGCCCTTCCCGCGCCAAGTGAATGCCGAAGGCGCGCTCGAATTGCTCGCCGATCAGGGATCCGCCCGCACGGCTGGCGATCTCGCACAGCACCGGTACGCCGTCCTGGCCGATCCATGCCTCGAGGTGGAAGGCGAGGGGCAACGCGGCCGCGGGCAGGCTCGCAATGACATCCTTGGCCATCCGCATCATGACTGCAGTGCGCTCATCCTCTGGCGCGAGGAGGACACTCCCCACATGCAGCTGGTCACGGATCCGCTCCGCCAGGCCTCCGCTGTACTGCCCTGGCCAGGCGTAGACGATCCGACCGTTCTGCATGATGCCGTCGACGTGGAAGAAATCGCCGGTCACATAGCTCTCGACCATCCACTGGCCCGGCAGATAGGGCACGTCCGATGTCCGCTCACGACCGAGGAAGGCGGTCACGTCTGCGGCGGCGCGCAGGATCGCCACGCCCTCGGCTCCCGCCCCGGAGCGCGGCTTGACCACGGCGGGATAGCCTTCGGCCTCGATGAAGTCGAGCAGATCCTGCGGGTTGTCGACCGGGGCGAACGCGGGGACGCGGACGCTGGCCGCGCGCGCCAGCTGCTTCATCACCACCTTGTCCCGATACGCAGTCGCGGACGCGACGTCCTGTCCCGGCAAACCCAGGCGGGCCCGCAGCCGGGCGGCCCGCAGTACATCGCTCTCACTCGTGCTCGCAACGAGGTCCACCCCGTGCTCGCGGGCTGCTTCCTCGGCGGCCTGCTCCGTGGACCAGGAGTGGTAGTCGTCAACAAGCTTGTGCTGTGGAAAGCACGCGGCCAGGGCACTCTCCGAACCGACGACCGCCTTGGGAGTCGTGACCAGGACGATGTCGTCCGCAGTGCGGTCCAGCCACTCCTGCAGAGGGCGCGTGACGAGCGGCTGGCGAGAGAGCAACAGAATTTTGGGCATGCTTCAGGTCCTTGCTGGCGTGAGGGCTGTGACCGGCTGCAGGTTCCCGTGCAGATGCACCAGGCTGGCGCCCGGCATCCCGCGCTCCACGTGATCGACGGCACCCACCAGCAGGTGGTGGTCACCGAGCCTGACCTGGTGGTATCGAGAACAGACCAGCCAGCTCAGGCAGTCGTCAAGAAGCGGCACTCCGTGGGCGCCGTGGTGCCAGCCGGTGGGCGGTGCGAACCGATCGATGCCGGACATCGCGAACCGTTGGGCCACGTCCGCCTGGTGCGCGCCGAGCAGCTGTACGCCGAACCGGTCGCAGTCCTTGATCTGGGCCAAGGTGTTCGAAACCTCGGCGAGCGAGACGGAGATCAGTGCCGGTGTGGCGCTGACGGAGTTGAGCGACGTGACGGTCACTCCTACCGGGCCGTTCGCCCCAGAGGCAGTGAGTACTGCGACCCCCGAGGCGTGCGAACGCAGGACGGACCTCAGCGCCGATGCGTCGACGGTCACGTCTTCGTTCCCGGCTCGGACGGGAAGGCAGGCCGCGGCAGCCCGAGGTTCTCCCGGAGCGTGGTGCCCTCGTACTCAGTGCGTACGAGCCCGCGGCGCTGCAGTTCGGGGACAAGCAGGTCGACGATGGCGTCCAGACCGTCGGGGTGGAAGTCGGGCATGATGTTGAAGCCGTCGGCAGCCTCGTTGACGAACCAGTCCTCCAGCTCGTCGGCAATCGACTCGGCCGTGCCGAGCAGGAAGCGGTGCCCCCGCCCGGCCGCGACGGCGAGATACAGCTCACGGATGGTCAGGCCCTGTCTCCTGGCCTGCTCGTAGATCACCTGCTGTTTGCTGGTGCTGCCCTCGACGGCGGGCAGTTCGGGCAGTGGACCGTCGAGCGGGTACCCGGAGATGTCGATCATGCCTAGCTGGTACGCGAGCATTCCGAGGCCGACAACTGGGTCGACCAGCGACTGGAGGGTGGCGTACTTGTCCTCGGCCTCCGCCTGCGTGCGGCCCACGACGATGAACGCACCTGGCAGGATCTTCACGTCGTCCGGGTTGCGGCCGTAGTCGGCTATCTGCTTCTTCAGCCCGCGGTAGTAGGTCTGCGCCTGGTCCAGAGTCTGCTGCACCGTGAAGACGACCTCCGCCCAGCGGGCGGCGAAATCCTGGCCGTCCGGCGAGGAGCCGGCCTGCACGATCACCGGATGTCCCTGGGGCGGACGAGCTACGTTGAGCGGTCCCTGTACTGAGAAGTGCTCGCCCCTGTGCCCGAGGATGTGGAGCTTGTCCGGGTCGAAGAACCGGCCCGACTCCTTGTCGTAGAGGAAAGCGTCGTCCTCCCAGCTGTCCCACAGGCCGGTGACGACCTCCATGAACTCACGGGCGCGGTGGTAGCGAGCGGCGTGCTCTGGCTGCTTGTCCAGGTTGAAGTTGCGTGCCTCGGCGTCGGTCGCCGAGGTGACGACATTCCAGCCGGAGCGGCCCGCGCTGAGGTGGTCGAGCGAGGCGAACTGGCGGGCAACAGTGAACGGTTCGTTGTAAGTCGTGGATGCAGTCGCCGTAAGACCGATGCGCTCGGTGTGTACAGCGAGCGCGGAGAGCAGTGTCAGGGGCTCGAAGTGCACCATCCGGCCCTGACGGCTCAGCTCGTCGGCGTCCTTGTACTTGGTACGCACTCCGGCTCCGTCGGACAGGAAAATCATGTCGAACTTGCCGCGTTCGGCGGTCTGTACCAATGAGCGGTAGTAGTCGAAGTCGAGTCCGCCGTCGGGACGGGCGTTGGGGTGCCGCCAGGCGGCGACGTGGTGCCCCGGCGCGGGAAGGAAGGCGCCGAGCTTCATCATGCGGCGGTGCGGGCTCACCGGTGGTTCTCCAATGGGCGTGGGACGGGGAAAGTTCGGCCAGGGCCGAGGTCAGCCGAGGCGCCGTACGGGAGCACCGGCCAGGAACGCCTGGATGTCCTCGACGGCCTGGCCGTAATAGGTGCGGTAGTTGCTCTGCGAGACGTAGCCGAGGTGGGGGGTGGCCAAGAGCCGGGGCGCGGTGCGCATGGGATGGGCGGCGGGCAGGGGCTCGACGTCGAAGACGTCAACTCCGGCTCCGGCGATCCGCCCCTCCTGCAGCACAGCAAGCAGGGCGTCCTGGTCGACAAGGGCCGCCCGCGAGGTGTTCACCAGGTAGGCGGTCGACTTGAGCAGGGCCAGCTCTGGCACTCCGAGCAGCCCGCGGGTCCGGTCGCTCAGGACGAGGTGGACGGAGACGAAGTCGCTGGTGGCAAGGAGATCCTCCTTGGAGGCAGCCAACTGGACGCCGACCTCCTCCGCGCGTTCCTTGGTGAGGTTCTGGCTCCACGCCACCACCTCCATGCCGAAGGCGAGGCCCACCTGAGCCACCCGGCTGCCGATCTTCCCCAGGCCGAGCAGGCCGAGACGCCGACCGTGCAGGTCGGCACCGACCGTGGACTGCCAGGGGCCGTTTGCGCGCAGCGCGTCATTCTCGGTGACGATGCCGCGGGCGAGGCTGAGTAGCAGCGCCCACGTCAGCTCGACCGGTGGGGTCGACGTGCTTGCCGTACCGCACACGATCACCCCGTTGCGCTCGGCGGCCACGTAGTCGATCACCGAGTTGCGCATGCCAGAGGCGATGAGCAGCTTGAGCCGGGGAAGCTGGTCGAGCAGGGAAGCGCGGAACGGCACGCGCTCTCGCAGGGTCACCACCATGTCGAAGTTCTCAAGTGCGAAGGCCAGTTCGTTCTCGGTGGCAAAGTGCTCGGTGAAGCTGACGACCTCCACACGTTCCTGGACGGGGCTCCAGTCGGCCACGGTGGTGGCGATGTTCTGGAAGTCGTCGAGCACGGCGCAGCGAAGCCGCATGTCAGTCCTTTCCGTGGATTTCGTGGACGGGGGTGGCGCCGATGCCGGGCGCCACAGGCAGAGCGAGAACGCCGCGGTCGATGCGTACGCCGGTGAACGGGTCGTCGAGCAGGCCTACCGGTCCGTCCAGGTCGAGGTGGTCGGCGAGACCGGCGAGCTGCGCCATGGCGGTGGTGCCAAGAGCGCTCTCCACCTTGCAGCCGAGCATGGTCTTCAGGCCGCAGGCCCGGGCGAGGGTGAGCATCTCGTGCGCGTGGGTCAGGCCGCCGCACTTGACCAGCTTGATGTTGATGCCGCTCACGCGGCCGCGGAGCCGCAGCACGTCCTCGCGTCCGATGCAGTCCTCGTCGGCGAAGACGGGGATCGGGGAACGTTCGTGCACGTACCGGAGGTCGTCGAGCGTGCCGGGGGCGACGGGCTGCTCCAGCAGCTCCACGCCGTGCCGGTGCAACTTCTCGGCGACACGGAGGGCCTGGTCAGGGGTCCAGGAGCCGTTGCCGTCAACGCGGATGCGGCCGTCATAGACCGAGCGGAGAACGCCGGCGCGACTGCCGTCGTCCTCGGGGGTAAGTTTGAGCTTGAGGATCGGCCAGTCGGCCAACTGCCCTGCCTGCTTGACGAGTTCGTCGTCCGAACAGGCGCCGATGGAGAGCGCGGTGGGCTCGACGGGCAGACCGTCGAGACCGAGGAGCCGATGCAGGGGCTGCCCGGCCGCCTTGCCGAGCAGGTCGTGCAGCGCCATGTCGACGGCGGACCGGGTCGCGGGGCTCACCCGCGTAAGCCGATCCAGCGCACCGTGCAGTCCGTACGGTGAGGTCCCGGCCAGCAGCCGTGCGCAGGTGTCGAGTTCCGCGGGGTCGGCGCCGCGCGCGGTCCCGTGTCCGAGCAGTCCCTCCCAGGTCATCTCGACGATGCTCTGGCGCACTTCGGTGGTGACGCCGGTGTTGCTGACGAACGGCTCCATGAGGGCGATGACGACCTCGCGGTGGGCGAGCCTCATCCCAGTACCTCCTCGAACGCCCCGACCACACCGCATGCCTGGCGGAAGGTCAGCTCGCGGAAGCCCTCGGGCTCGATGGGCACGGCGGGGTCGCGCAGGGTGTTGTCGGCGGGCACTCCGCTGCCGCTCCTGAAGCGGCCGCGCAGATACTCCGAGAGTCGGTCGCGGTTGCCGTCCAGCCAGGTCAGCGTCGTGTCGTAGGCGACCTCAGGGCCCGCCGCTCGTACTCCGCGGAACAGCTCCCCCAGTATTTCGGCGTCGTACGGTGACGTACTCGGTGGGCAGAGCATGAAGGCCTGGGCGGGCAGCAGCACGAAGGCCACGGGGTTGGCCGCGTCAAAGTGCTGGACCAACGGGTCTGTGATGGCGCGAAGGGAGCGCACCGTGGAGCGCCGGGATAGATAGCCACCGCGCCGGGGCGGGCAGCCGGCCATGGCCCGGGCGCCCCAGTGGAGATGGGTGATGAAAGGGCTCTCGGGCGGGCCCGCCGGGGGGTCCGGGTGGTGCATGTCGAGCAGCGCGAACAGCACGTTGGTGAGCTGGAGCGACATCACTGGCAGGACCGGCGGTAGTCCGGGCAGCCGCGCGAAGAACTCTGCCGGTTCCACCAGCGCGTGCACCGTGAGCATGACTGCCTCGGCGAGGGCGTGGGCCGAGGGATAGCGCTGACCGTCGAGCACAAAACCGGCGCCGTCCGGCCGCAGATCGCAGCGGCGCACCTCACCGTCCAGGCGCACAGCCTGGCTGATCAGCTCGGCGAACGCCTGGTTGCGGCCCTGCGCGGCCGCCTGTTCCAGAAGGAGGGCGAGCATGTCGGTGACGAGCGGGGATTTGTCGGTGAGAGCGGCGGCCCACTGCCTGAAGCGGTAGCCGGGCAGGGCGAGCATCCGCTGCCAGTGCAGGTCGACCAGTGGGACCAGCTGCCCGTCCACCTCCGCCTGCACCAGGGGGCAGAAGAGAGGCTTGCCGCGGTCGCGGCGGACGAAGCGGGTGCCGTCCCATGTGTGCAGCGGAAGGGTGTGCCGCCTGCCTTGGTCGATGAGCGAACCGGGCTGGTACGCCTCGTCGCCGCCCTCGGTGTCGGCCTCGGTGCGGGTGAAGCCGTAGATCAGCGGATAGCCGTGACCACCGCCGCAGATCGCGGTGTTGAAGTCCATCGGTCCGGAGCGGCCGGCCGCGATGTCCTCCCAGTTGCCCAGGTGGCCGGTGCGCGGCGGCAGCAGCGTCGGGTCGGCGTCCAGTGCGTCGAGGAGGGCGCCGATGGGCACGTCGTGGGTACCGACGTGCACCGGGACGAAGGTCTTCGCCCCGGCGGTGAGAGCATCGGCGTCGACGGCCCGCCGGAGGCCGAGCCGGTCGAGAATGTGCGTCATGAGGACGCGCCCTCCTCCGCGTGCATCCGCCGCAGCAGGTACGGCAGCGTGCCGCCGGCCAGCAGGACGTCCCACTCCCCCGCCGACTGCACATCGGCCCGTACGGTGAATTCCTTCCCGTCGGCGGTGACCCGCACCTCGCCGGTCTCCCGCACCAGGTCCAGGTCCAGCGCGAAATGCTCCCGGCCGGTCAGGCCGAGGTCGGCCCAGCCGTACCCGGCGGGCAGCAGCAGAGGCAGGATGCCCATGGCGCACAGGTTGGCGCGGTGGATGCGCTCGAAGCTCTCCGCGAGGACGGCCCGGACACCGAGCAGCCAGGGTCCCTTGGCGGCCCAGTCGCGGGAGGAGCCCATGCCGTAGCTGCGGCCGGCCAGCACGATCAGGGGGGTGTCGGCTTCGGTGTAGCGCCGGGCGGCGTCGAAGACGGGCAGCACTGCGCCGCTCGGCAGGTGCAGTGTCGTACCGCCGCTGTCACCCTCGCCGACCAGCAGATTGCGCAGCCTGGGGTTGCTGAAGGTGCCGCGGGCCATCACTTCGTGATTGCCACGGCGCGATCCGTAGGAGTTGAAGTCGCGGACCCCGCGCTCGATGAGGTGTCGCCCGGCGGGCGAGTCCGCCGGGATGGCGCCGACCGGTGAGATGTGGTCGGTGCTGATGTCGTCGCCGAGCGCGAGCAGGGCACGGGCTCCGGTCAGCGGGCCGAGGGCGGGGGCCGGTTCGACGTAGGCGGGGGGCCGGATGTACGTGGAGGTCTCGTCCCAGGCGTACACCTCGCTGTCCGGTGCGGTGATCGCATCCCAGGACGCGCTGGGCGCTTCGTCGTGCGCGAACACCTCGGGGGTAACGAACTGGTCTTCGAGTTCCCGCAGTTCGCCGTTGTGCGGCCACAGATCCCGCAGGTGGACGGGCTGGCCGTCGCTGTCCCTGCCGAGCGGCTCGTTCTCCAGGTCAGCGCGAACGTTGCCGACCAGAGCCAGGGCGACCACGAGGGCTGGGGAGGCGAGGTAACCGGCGCGGACCTGAGTGTGGACGCGGGACTCGAAGTTGCGGTTGCCGCTGAGCACGGCGGCAACCGTGAGGCCCGCGCTGTCGACGGCTTCGCCGACCCCTGGGTTGAGCGGGCCGCTGCCGCCGTTGCAGGTCATGCAGCCGTATCCGGTGACATGGAAACCCAGCTTCTCCAGGTCGGCGAGCAGCCCGGAGTCCGCCAGGTAGCGGGTGACCGCGCGGGAGCCGGGAGAGAGGCTGGTCTTGACGTGCCCGGGCACCGTCAGGCCTCGCTCGACTGCGCGCCGGGCGAGCAGTCCGGCGGCCAGCATCGCCTTCGGGTTGGAGGTGCTGGTGCAGGATGTGATGGCAGCGATGACCAGGTCGCCGTCGGAGACGTCCGCCTCGGTGCGGATCTCGCCGGGGTGCAGCGTCGCGAAGGAGGCGGGCAGCTCGCCGACGGAGATCCGCTGGTCGGGGCGGCTCGGGCCGGCGAGGCTCGGGCCGACCTCGCCGAGGTCGAAGTCGATGGTCCGCCCGAAGACGGGCTTGGTGCCGTCGCGCAGCATCCGCTGGCGCAGGCAGTAGTCCCGTACCCGGGCCACCGCGGCTTCCGTGCGCCCGGTGCGTCGCAGATAGTCCAGGATCTCCTCGTCCACCGGGAAGAACGCGGACATGGCGCCGTACTCGGGAGCCATGTTGGCGATGGTGCAGCGGTCGGGCGCGGAGAGCTCGGCGACGCCCGGGCCGGTGAACTCCAGCATCAGGGCGCGTACGTTCTCCTGGCGCAGCCGGCGGGTCAGGGCGAGCACCACGTCGGTGGACGAGGTGCCGGGGCTCACCGCGCCGGTGAGGCAGACGCCGACGATCTGAGGGATGCGGATCGGCTGGGCGAGGCCCAGCATCTGGGCCTCCGCCTCCAGGCCGCCGACGCCCCAGCCGAGCACGCCGAGGCCGTTGACCATGGTGGTGTGGCTGTCGGTGCCGAGTACGGTGTCAGGAAACAGGGTGCCGTCCGGACCCTCGGTGACGACGGTGGCGAGCCGTTCCAGGTTGACCTGGTGGACGATGCCGCAGCCGGGCGGGATGACCCGCAGCCCTTCGAATGCGCCCTCGGCCCACTTGAGGAGCGCGTAGCGCTCGTGGTTGCGGGACATCTCCAGCGCCTCGTTGAGGCCGAGCGCGTCCGGACGGCCCGCCCAGTCGGTCTGCACGGAGTGGTCGACGACAACGTCGATGGGCAGCGCGGGGTTGACCCTGCCCGGCTCGGCGACGCGGTCGCGCAGCACGGCGAGGTCGACGAGCAGCGGTATGCCGGTGTAGTCCTGCACGAGGATGCGGGCGGGGCGGAACGGCATCTCCAACCCGGGCTCCTCGCCAAGTGCGAGGCGCTTGCCGAGGACGGCGGCCTGCGATGAGTCGCCGCCGCGTAGCAGAGATTCGAGCAGGACGCGGCCGGTGTACGGGACGGCTCCGAGGTCGAAACCGTGCTCCGCGGCGAAGTCGGGCAGCGAGATCGTCGTAGGTGTCGTACGGCTCATCGGTCGTCCGCCTTCCGGTACGTCTGCCCGTGCGGTCCCACATAGGCGAGCAGCGGCCGGATCAGCACGTTGTTGGACTGCTGCTCGAGTGCCTGGGCGACCCAGCCGGGGGCGCGGCCGACGACGAAGAGCGGCACCGCCAGGTCGTCGGGCAGGCCGAGCAGCCGGTAGGCGAGCCCGGAGTAGAGGTCCACGTTGGCGGCGACGCCGTGTCGGCTGTACGGGCGCATCGCGGCGGCCACAGCGTCGAGGATGTCGAGGCCGGTGGTGTCACCGCGCTCCGCGCTCAACTCGACGACCGTGGAACGCAGATGACGCACCCGGGGGTCCTCGGTGCGGTAGACGCGGTGGCCGAAGCCCATCACGGGCTCGCCCCGGCGCTGCAGCGCCGCGACATGGGCTTCGGCATTCTCCGGGGAGCCGACCTGGTCGATGAGGCCGACGACGCGCTCGGCGGCGCCGCCGTGCACGGACCCCGCGAAGGCCGCGACGGCGGCGGTGATCGCGGCCGTCATACCGGAGCGGCAGCCGATGGCGACGCGGGCGGTGAAGGCGGAGGCATTGGAACTGTGGTCGGCGTGGACGATGAAGCCCTTGTCGATGAACCGCACCGCGGCCGGCGAGGGCCGCTCGCCGAGCAGAACAGTGAGGAACGCCTCGGCGTGAGTGGCGTCCTCGGGCGGCTGCAGTGGCTCGCGGCCACTGCGGAAGGCGTGGTGGGCGGCGGCGATCATCGGTATCCGGGCAATCAGCGCGATGCCGGTCTCGCGGGCCTCGGTATAGCTCTCGTCGGTGCCAGGCACCCGCTGCAGACCGAACGCGCCGAGCGCCGACACACAGGTGCGCAGCGCCTCCATGGGGTGCGCGTGCGCGAGGGAGCGGACGAGGTCGAGGACGGGGGCGGGCAGCGCGCGGGCGGCACGCAGTTGCTTCTCGAAGGTCTGAAGGGCGGCGGCGTCCGGGATTTCGCCGTGCACCAGCAGATACGCGACCTCCTCGAACGAGGCACGCTCGGCCAGGTCGTGGATGCTGTAGCCGCGGTATTCGAGGATGCCCTCGGCGCCGTCGATGTGCGTGATGGTGGTCTGGTCGAAAGTGACGCCCTCCAGGCCGCGGTGCACGGTACGGCGCGCGCCCCGTTCGGGTGCGGCCGCAGCGGCGCCTGCTTTCCCGGGGGCCACCCGGGCGGCTCGGCCGGCAGCGAACTCACGGATAGCGGCCACCGAACGGAGCTCCAGCGTGAGGTCGTCGTCGACCTCGACGCCGTACTCCTGCTCGATGGCGACCATCAGCGAGACATGGCCGAGCGAGTCCCACTCCCTGATCGACTGGTATTCGAGCCCGTCCGTGACGCGGTCCTCGGCGATGCCGAGGGTGCGGGCGATGAGCTGGTCGGCGTTGCTCACGATTTCCTTTCTTCGGTTGAGGTCAGAGGCCTTCGTCGAGCCTGCTGCGTAGCGCACCACGGTCGATCTTGCCGTTGCCGTTGACCGGCATCGCCTCGACGACGTGCACGGAGGACGGCGTCATGTAGGGGGGCAGCGCGGCGTCGCAGGCCTCGGTCAGCGCGGCCGGGTCCATGGCACCGGAGACCACGGCGGTGATGGTGTCGGGGTCGGGCCACAGCAGGGCGACCGCCTCGACGGCGCCCGCGCGGCGCAGCACGGCCTCGATCTCGCCCAGTTCGACGCGGTGGCCACCGACCTTGACTTGCTGGTCGTTGCGGCCGAGGCAGACGTACTCGCCGTCCTGCAGCCGAACCAGGTCTCCCGTGCGGTAGTAGGTACGGCCCTGGTGCTTGAAGTAACGTTCGGCGGTGATCTCGGGAGCCTGCCAGTAGCCGGAGGTGGTCTGCGGTCCGGCCATGCAGAGCTCGCCGGTCTCCCCGTCCGGTATTGGCTTCAACTCCTCGTCCACCACAAGGGGTTGGAGTCCGGGATAGGGGCGGCCGATCGGCACGTTGTCGTGCACGCAGGCCGCGGGGCTGGTCGCAGGGTCCCAGCGGTGCACCGTGCAGGCGATGGTGAGCTCGGTCGGCCCGTACAGGTTCTCCACTACCGACTGCGGGGCGGCGGCCTGCCAGGCCTCGGCGGTGGCGCGGGGCAGCGCCTCACCGCAGAACAGGCTCCAGCGCAGCGTGGGCATGGTGCTCGGTCGGAGCACGCCGCGCTTGCGCAGTACGGCGGCGACGGAGGGCACGGAGAACCACACCGTGATCCCGTTGCGCTCAAGGTACTTGAAGGGTGCCAGGAGCTCTATGGACTCCATCGAGCAGAGCCGCGCGCCGTTCTCCCAGGCCATGAAGAGGTCGAAGACCGACAGGTCGAAGGTCTGGTCGAAGGTCTGGGTGACCCGGTCGTCGGGGGTGAGCCGGTAGCGCTCCTGGTTGGCGTCGAGGAACGCTCGTACGTTGCCGTGAGTGACCGGGACGCCCTTCGGGACGCCGGTACTGCCCGAGGTGAACAGCAGATACGCGATGTCGTCGGGCGCCACCTCAGGCAGCTCCTCCAGCGGCGCGGCCACGGCCAGGTCCATGGCGTCCAGCACCCGTACGTCTCCGAGGTCGCTGGCCTGGCTTCGTACGATGTCGGGCAGCAGCACGACCGGCTTGCGCGGCAGGTCCCGCAGCAGGTCGGCGAGGCCGGGCACCGAGGCGGCGTCGACGATGAGCGCGTCGACGTCGGCACGCTCGAGCATGGAGCGGGTGCGCTCGGCCGGGAACTTCCGGTTCAGCGGTACGAATGCGGCGCCGGCGCACAGCGCGGCGGCGACACCCAGGTAGGAGGCCTCGCTGCGGTGGGCGAATACTCCGACTCGGCGGGGGCGGCCGCCGGCCGCCTCGACCAGTAGAGCAGCCCACCGGCGCGCGGTGGCCGCAGCCTCTTCGTAGGTGTAGTCGCGGCGGCCGATGGTCAGGGCGACGCGGTCGGGCAGGACGCGCGCGTGGTGGTGGAGGCCGGCGCCCAGGCGCAAGTTCAGTGCTGTGGTCATGTCGATCCGAACTCATCGATGGCTGGACCCGGACGACGCTAGTCACGGCGTTTCCGGGTGGCTCTATTGCGTGCGCTGAACCCCTAAACGCTCTTAACCTGAGAAAAAGGCGTTCTGCTCGTTTGCCGCGCGGCGAGCGCCTGTTGGCTTCCGTGCGAAGGAAGTAACGCAGAAACGCGACGTACCCCGGGGTGTTGGCCCGGGGTACGTCGCTGAAAGGATTTCGGCTGAAGGGGTTTCGTGCGCGGACGGGGATCCGGTCAGCCGATGAAGCCCTGGTCACTCAGCGCCTTCTCGATGCGGGCGCGGTGGTTCTCCTCCCAGGCGTCAAGGGACTGCTCGGCCTCCTTGGCGAGCTTCGCCTGAGCGGCCGCGAGGATCTCCTCTTGGCGGGCGACGGGGACGACGACGATGCCCTCCTCGTCGGCGACCACGATATCGCCGGCGTGCACCAGCACACCGCCGACGCGGGCCGGCTCACCATGCGCGCCGACCTTCTTCTTGGTGCCGGGGATCGGGATGACGCCGCGCGAGAAGACCGGGAAGCCGGCCTCGCGCACCTCGGCGAGGTCGCGTATGACACCGTCGACCACGAAGGCCGCGACGCCCCGGCGCTGGGCGACGGCACACACGTTGCCGCCGGCCAGCGCGTAGTCCACGTCGCCCGACTCCACGACGACGATCGAGCCCGGCTCGGCGCGGTAGATCGCGGCGTGCAGCATCAGGTTGTCGCCGGGCTCGCACCGTACGGTGTACGCGGGTCCCGCGACGCGCGGCGAGTCCCACAGCGGGCGGATGCCGATGTCCATGACCTGCTCTCGGCCCAGCAGGTCGGCGAGGGTGGTGGGGGGAACGTCCTTGAATGCGTTGTCCATTGCTTCCTCTGTTCCTGTGTTGTGGTGGGTCGGTCAGCCGTGGGCGGCCGTGTCCTTCTCCGGGCTGTAGAAGTGCTGTTCCCAGGTGGCACCGCCGTCGGAAGTCGACAGTACGGTGCCTTCGTCGCCGACGATCCATGACTCGAGTTCGGAGAGGATCCGCACGTTCCACAGGGACATCCCGGTGCCGATGACGCCGACCTCCCAGGTCGTGCCGCCGTCGTGCGACGTCATGGCGGTGTCGCTACGGCCGACCACACAGCCGAGCCGGCCGTCGGGCGAGAAGTGCACGGCGGTGAAGTTCTGCCGGGTGGCGCTCTCACGGCGCTCCCAGGTGCGGCCGCCGTCCCCGGTGTGAAGCACGGTGCCGCGGTGTCCGACGGCCCAGGCCGTGGCGGTGTCGACGGCGTGGATGTCTATCAGGTCGTCCTCGCCGCCACTGTCCTGTGTCTCCCAGGTGGTCCCGCCGTCCCGGGTAGCGAAGACGGTGCCGCCGGTGCCGACTGCCCAGCCCGTGCAGTCGTCGGCGAAGTCCACCGCCCACAGGCCGCAGCCGGTGTACGGGCTGGGCTGGTGCACCCAGGTGGTGCCCCCGTCCCGGGTGCCGAGGATGGTGCCGCGGTCGCCGACGGCCCAGCCGGTGCGGGCGTCGGGGCGGACGTGGACTTCGAGGAGGTCCTTGGTGCTGCCGCTGGGCTGCAGCTGCCAGGAGGTGCCGGCGTCGCGCGTGACCAGGATGGTGCCGGCCCGGCCGACGGCCCAGGCGGTGGTGTGGTCGGCCGGCGAGACGGAGTAGAGGTTCGCGGCCGTGCCGCTGGGCTGCGGGGTCCAGCGGCGGCCGGCGCGGGTGGCCAGCACGGTGCCGCCGTCGCCTACCACCCAGCCGTCCTGGCCGCCGGGGAAGATGTGAACGCCGTAGAGGTTCCGGCCCGTGCTGGCGACGTGCGAGGACCAGGTTGCGCCGTGGTTCTCGGTGGCGATGACGGAACTCCCGTCGCCGGCGGCGTACACCTGGGCGCCGTCGGGCTGCGCCCACACGGTCTTCAGGTTGTCGACGACGCCGCTGTCCTGGTGCGCCCAGGTGACGCCGCCGTCCGCAGTGGCGAGGACCGTACCGCAGTCGCCGACCGCCCAACCGTGCTCGCCGGACACGGTGAACGCGACGCCCCAGAGGCTGACATCGGTACCAGTGACCTGCGTCTCCCAGGTGGCACCGCCGTTCGTTGTCGTCAGTACGGTGCCGGCACGGCCGACGATGCGTGCCGCGCCGCCGGTGCCGGCGTGGACGTGCGTCAGGGTGGTCTGTGTCGCGGCGTCCTGGCACTGCCAGGTGGTACCTGCGTCGTCGGTGCCGAGGATCGTGCCCTCAGGGCCAACGGCCCAGCCCTGCTTGCCACCAGGTTCGAAGTGGACGCTCAGCAGCGACAGTTCGGTGGGGGTGTCCATCAGGCGCCAAGTGGTTCCGAGGTCGTCGGTGGCCAGGACCGTACCGGCGGCGCCGACCGCCCAGCCGCAGTCGTCCTCGAAGTAGACGCCAAACAGGGGGACTTCGATGGGGGTGTCCTGGCGACGCCAGGACGTACCACCGTCCTCGGTGGCCAGGACGAGGCCGGCGTCGCCGACGGCCCAGCCGCGCCGCGCGTCGGCGAGGAAGGTGACGTCCCAGAGCTGTGCGCCGGTGCCGGTGTCGCCCATCTGCCAAGTGGCGCCGCCGTCCGTGGTGAGCGCGAGCAGGCCGTCCCGGCCGACCGCCCAGCGGGCGGTGCCCGCGCCGTGCAGGCCGGCGAGGTCCTTGTGGATGCCGCTGAGCTGCGGCGTCCAGGTACCGCCGCCGTCCGGGGTAGCGAGGATGAGCCCGGAGTCGCCGACCATCCAGCCGTGCCGGGTGTCGGGCATGAAGGCGAGGGACACCACGTCCTTGGCCGTGCCGCTGGACTGCGGGGACCAGGTGCGGCCGCCGTCGTGGGAGGCGAGGATGACGCCGTCGTCGCCGGAGGTCCTGACTTCGCGGCCGTCGGGTGCCGCCCACAGCCCGTACAGATCGAGGCCGGTGCCGCTGTCCGTCCTGGTCCATGTGGTGCCGCCGTCCTCGGAGCGCAGGACGGTGCCCATGCGGCCGACGGCCCAGCACAGCTCAGGAGAGACGGCGTAGATGCCGCGCAGGTCGACCTCGGCCTTGCTCTGCTGGACGACCCAGGTCGCGCCCGCATCGGTGGTGGCGTGGATCGTGCCGCGCTTGCCGATGATCCAGGCGGTCTTCTCGTCCAGAGTGAAGCAGCGGGTGAAGTGGGTGTCGTCGGAACTTTGCGGCTGCCAGGTCAACCCACCATCGAAGGAAGCGAGGATGGTGCCGCTGTCGCCTACGGCCCAGCCGGTGCGGCCGGCCGGCTCGAAGGAGATGCCGTATAGGTTCCGATCCGTGCCGGTCTCCCGCTGGTCCCAGTGCCGGCCGCCATCGGTGGTATGCAGGATGACGCCGTCACGGCCCGCTATCCAGCCGCGCTCGGTGTCGGCGAAGCAGACCGCGCGCAGATCCTTGTCGGTACTGCTCTGGGAGTGCCAGCGCGAGCCGCCGTCGTCGGTCGCGAGGATCATGCCTCCGTCGCCGACGGCCCAGCCGTGCGCTTCGTCCACTAGGCACACGCCTTGGAGGTTGACGCTCCGGGGAGCAATGGTGCAGGTCATGGGTGAAACCTCGCTGGGGTGAGGGAGGGGTGGGAGGCCTTGGGTAGGTGGCCGGCCGGCCCGGTCAGGCGGTGGCGGTCGCTGCCTCGGCGGTGGCCCGGCTGCGTAGACCGCGGGCGACGACTGCCGGCATGACGGCGCCCAGCACGGCGTACGACACGGCCAGGACGATCCAGCCGATCGCACCCTGGCCGATGATCAGCCAGGTGAAGACCGCAGGGGCGAATATCTTGCCGATGTCGCCGCCCATCTTGTACGTGCCTTGGTACTGGCCCTGGGCGTGGTCGGGCGCGAGGTCGAACGCGATGGTCCAGCTGCCCGCCGCCTGCCGGATCTCGCCGAGCGCGTGCAGCAGCGCGCCCACGACCAGCAGTGCGCAGGCGAGCAGCAGCCCGGTCCCGCTGGTCATGGCGAACATCAGGCAGGCGGTCGCCACACAGCCGGCGCCCTGCAGGCTCGCCCATGACGCGGACTTGGGATCGTCGATGCCGCGGGTGGCCCTGATCTGGAAAGCCACCACGAAGGCGGTGTTGATGAGCAGGATGACCGAGCTCATCCAGAGCGGGGCGTCCGTGTGGTGGATGACCCACAGCGGCAGCACGATATCGAGCAGCAGGGCATGCGTGACGAGCAGCCCGTCCACGGCGGTGAACATCAGGAACGGCACGTCGCGCAGCACCGCGAAGGCCGCGCCAGCCGCGGCTGGCACCGGTGGCACCGGTGCCTCCTTCAAGGTGAGCAGGCCGGTGGCGAGGAAGCAGAGGGCGGTGAAGAGGATGGCGCCCTGATAACCGACGCGTTCACCCCAGGCGAGGGTGAGACCGGAGAGACAGGCACCGATCGCCATGGTCACGTTAATGGCGGCCCGGATGTACGCCATGACGCGGGCCCGGTCGCTCCGGGGCACATTGGCCGCGATCATGGCCTTCCGGGCATTGTTGCCCGCACGATAGGCGAGGCCCTGGACTGACGTGACGATCAGATACGACCAGAAGCCGTCTACGAACAGCAGCGCAGCGGTCAGCGGGGCCAGCGACAGGAACGACCACATCTGAACGGTACGCGGCCCGGCCCGGTCGGCGAGATGGCCGAGCGGGATACTGGACACGAGGACGAGGGCGGCCGCGATGCCCACACTGATGCCGAGCTGACTCGGCGTGAGGCGGACCATCATCACCGCGTAGATGGCGTTGATGGCCATCCACAGCCCTTGCCCCAGGCTCATCACCATGGTGATGAAGGTGAGCATCCGGGCATGGCCGGGCGGGGGGAGAATGCGGGTCAGCACGGATCGGCTTCCTGTCTCATCGCTGAGGATTCGTTGGGGAGGCTAGGTCATGGGCGGTGCCGCGCCATTGTTGTGAGCGCAAACCGACTTGACTACGGAAAGCCTGTTCTTCTCGTAAATCCAACGGCCGTTCTGCTGACGGGTGCCAGGGCTGGTCCACGGCCGCGAGCAGGCGTATGCGGGCCGGGCCGGACAGCTCAGGGTCCGCTGCGCCGGCGCATGGCGGGGGTCTGGCAGGTCGTGCCGCCCGGCGAGCAGCTCCTGGACGCGTACCTTGGCGGCCATCATGGGCACCCGCAGCCTGCGCTCCCGTGCTTCCGCACGCCGCTGGTTGTCCGGGTGCCGGGTGCCGTACCTCCAGCGCGCCCAAGGCGCCTGGGGCCGGCTGAGCCGCAGTGCGCCGACGACCAGCAGCGGCGGGCAGAAGATCCCCACCAGCCCGGTCCAGGTCTTGCCCTTGAGCAGGGTGACCACGGCGAGGAGGAGCGAGCCGACCACCGCGACGACGAGGCCCGTGGTGCCCTCCTCGCGACCGGCGGCTCCCCAGCCGTACAGGCCGAGCGGGCGCAGCCCGATCAGCACCATGCCGCTCAGGGCTACGGCGGCGAAGACCGCATCGACGGAGGTGCGGCCACGCTCGGTCCAGTAGACGTCCTCAAGGTGCAGGATCAGCGCGAACTCGTCGAGGACGAGCCCGGTGCCGATCCCGAACACCAACGCGAGGACCGTGCGCCAGCCCGGCATCTCGTCCGGAACGGCGAGCCCGGCGATGCCCGCGGCCACCATGAAGGCCACGCCGAAGACGGCATGGTGGACATGGAGCCCGCCCAGCCGGACGTTCCCCGGCCACCAGCGGACCTTTGCACGGATCAGCCGGACGCTGACCCGGATCCCGACGAAGGCGGCGAGCAGCCCGACAAGGAAGGAGAAGAGCGGCAGCCGCCCCGTGGCCACGATGTACTGCTGGAACCAGGCGTGCAGACCGCTGTCGTACGTCGTCATCAAACACCGGAGTACAGATGCTCGGGCCGCCCGCTGTCGCCGTACCGCAGGGTGAGCCCCAGCTTGCCGCTCTCGGCGAGAAGCTTGAGGTACCGCTGGGCGGTGGACCGGCTGATCCGCGCCAGCTCGGAGACCTCCTGGGCGGACAGCTGCCGGTCGGTACCGTGCTCCCTGACGATGCGCAAGACCAGCTCGAGAGTGCGCTCCGAGTACCCCTTGGGCATGGCGGGCACGGCCTTCGGGGTGCGCGGAGTGCCGAGCGTCCGGTCGATGCGGGCCTGGTCCATCTCCGTGGCCTCGTCGATGGTGCCGCGAAGGTGGGCGTACGCCTCTAGCTTGCTGCGCAGGCCGTCGCAGGTAAACGGCTTGACGAGGTAGTGCAGGACGCCGGCGCGGAGGGCTTCGCGAACCGATTCGGGCCGACGGTCGGCCGTGACCATGATGACGTCGATGTCGTGGCCCAGGCGCCGGAGCCGACGGGTGAGAGACAGCCCGCTCTCGTTCGGCAGATGCTGGTCGAGGAGGACCAGGTCGATGCCGCCACGCTCCACGGCGACGAGGGCCGGGGGGGCGCTGTGTGCAATGCTGGCGACACGGAAGCCGGGCACTACGGACACGTAATGGGCGTTTATCTTCGCCACGTAGAAGTCGTCGTCGACAACGAGCACATTGATCATTGGTCCCCCCGAATCACCACCTGACACTGCCTGAGTCTGCCCGGCGCCTCACGCGCCGGCCGACGCCCGTAAGCGCTTGGCGACAGCCTTCATTCGTACGATGAAGACGGCACCGCCGCCCTCCCGGTCGGTGACCGCGACTGATCCGCCCCGTTCCCCGGAGATGGTCAGCACGAGCGCGAGCCCGATCCCCTGCGGTTGTCCGGGCGAAGGCCGCTTGGTGGAGGCCCCCCGGACGAATATCCATTGCCGTAGATGTGGGGCGACGCCAGGCCCGTTGTCGGTCACGCGCAGCTCAACGACGCCCCGTTCCTGGTGGAGCGCGACCTCCACCCAGGGCCCGGTCCGGCCGGTCTTCGTGACGGCGTCCATGGCGTTATCGATGAGGTTGCCGAGGACGGTGGCGACTTCACCGGACACCTCGAGGCAGTTGGGCAGGCAGGATTCGGGGCTGAGCCGCAGCTCCACTCCGCGCTCCGACGCGGCGAGCAGCTTCCCGACCAACTGGGCGCGGATCAAGGAGTCGCCGATCCGCTTCATGATCTCGCCGACCTTGGCGAGCGGGACACCGGTCGAGGCGGCGAACAGCTCGGGCTGTTTCTCGGCGTGCCGGGCGAGCTCCCTCAGGCCCTGCAGCGTGTGCAACGCGTTGCGCCGCTCGTGCCGCCGGATATGGGCGTCCGCGAGGTACCGAGCGCCGGGCGCGTCCAGCCACGCGCGCTGCATGACCACCAGGGGGAGCGACGCAGTGACGTTTCCTATGCGTCGTGCGGCCAGCGGCTGTCTCGCGGCTTGTGGCTGCGGAACGGCCAAATGTGGGCGATGAATCATGAGGGACAGCTTTCCAGTGGCAGATACACCTGGTCAGGGCGATCCATTGAATCCTGATCCCGAGGTGTGTATCAAGATCGGAAGGGTAAAGAGATCATCTGGACGGTCATGCGATGCGATCGGCCGGAAGGGCGCGCGTGCTCGAGGCGCTGCCGTGCCGCAACCGCGTGTTCCTCGGCCTCTCGGACCACCTCCAGCCAGGACTCGAGCTCTTCCCGAGCCCGGGCCTCACGCAACTCCAGCAACGCGATAGCCGACGGCACCACACACCTCCGAGGCAGAAACCAACCATCCGCTGGCTGCCCCTGACCGAACGCCCCCACACCACAGCCACCCGAAAGTCGCAGGTCATCGAGCTACAGAACGGTTCACCACCACGCTCTCAGCCGTCCGGATCACAAGATCGTCGACAGAACCAAGATCTTCACGTGGATCGCGTCGATGAAGATCACCGGGTGGCGCTGGTCCGCTCCGGCACCACGTTCGAGAACGGCCTCCTGGCCGAACGCGCGGAGGCCACCGCGGCCTGATGTCAGCGGGCCGGGGCAAGCGCAAGTGCCTGCCCGCCCTGGACGGCTGTGGCAGGCGATAGGGTCGTGACATGGACTTGACCGGGAGGCTCTGGGGCGCCACGAGCGCAGAGCAGAGTGCGCCGTATTCATGCGACCAGCTGGTGACGGCCCGGTCCGAGGGCTGGACACGGGCAGTCGACGTCGCGGCCCCACCCGGCCTCGTCTTCCGGTGGGTCCGCCAGTTGACCGTTGCTCCGTACAGCTACGACTGGATCGACTTCCGAGGCCGCAAGAGTCCGCACGCGCTTCTCCCGGCGCTGCCTGACCTGTCCGCCGGACAGCCGTTCCTCGTCTTCGAGATCGCCAGCTTCAGGACCGGCGAGCACA
Organism: Streptomyces sp. SCSIO 30461; assembly: GCF_037023745.1. Classification (NCBI taxonomy): domain Bacteria; kingdom Bacillati; phylum Actinomycetota; class Actinomycetes; order Kitasatosporales; family Streptomycetaceae; genus Streptomyces; species Streptomyces sp. SCSIO 30461. Next base: position 4,692,285 of record NZ_CP146101.1, on the reverse strand, counting down.
TCACCGGCCTGCTTCCCGAGGCCATTGTCAGGCGGCACGGCCAGATGGCCGTGAGTTACAACGTGCGCCCGCACGGCGAAGGCTCTCGTCTGGTCGTCAAAGTCGTCGCGGAGGCCGGGGGAACAGAGGGCCGAAAGTTGCGTCGGCGGCTCCTCGCCTACGGCGATCTCGTAATGATGCGAAAGCAACTTCTGACTCTCAAGAAGCTGGCCGAAGGTATTGCGGGATCGGAAGCCAACGCCGCCGCCGAGTAGGCGGCCCGCATGAACCACATCCACAACTCTTGACAATTACTCCAGCACACAGCGGCACCGCTCCCGAACAGTGCCGCCGTGCACCGCTCCTGGGTGCGAGGCCGGACCGACGGGTGTAGCTCAGGCCCGGAGCTGCTGCTGGCGGCGGTGGGCGCGGATCTCGGTGATCGCGATGGCGAGTGCCGCGAGGTTGAGTGGGAAGGCCACGGCTGCGGCGATCTGCGGGATGCCGAACCCTCGCAGGAGGCTGGCCGCGAGGGCGGTCAGGAACAGGGCCAGCGGGAGGAAGCGCCGCCAGGCGGGCAGCTCCCGGAACCGGGCGACGGTCACGGCACACCACAGAAGGGCACCGTACAGGGCGGAGTTTACCCGGCGTCGGTGAGGGCTGTGGGACGTCCATAGAGTCCAGAGAGTGCAGGTCGCGTGTACTCCGACCTGCACTCTCCGGTGGGTCTGTGAGACGAGTGTGAGACGGCCGTTTTGCCGCTGTCAGGATTCGGTGGCTGGCGCGTCCTCTTGGGCACACCGTGCCTTGCCGCGCGTGCAGACGTGGCTGCCGCACTTACGTGATCGCCGCGTTCGCCGGTGGTGCCCGATGACCACCATCATCAGTGCCGCCGCCGACCGCATGATCGGCCAGTTCAACGCCTACCACGCCGCGAACATCGCCGCCGGGCTCCGCGGCCCCGCCCTGGGCGACTTCCACAACCTGGTCGTCGAGATGGTCGCCGAGGCCCTTGACCTGAAGGCCCGCATGCGGGAGATCACCGATCTCCTCGCCAGCCCCTGCCCGTTCCGGGCGCCCCGCCGGGGGTGCCCGGTGACGAACCAGGCCGGGACGGTCCGCCCCACGCGGGCCGTTCCGGCCGCCGACTCGTCGCCGCCGGATTCATCCGCCGGACCACCGGCCGCACGCTCACCCTCGACACCACCGGACTACGGGTCATCTGCTCCTTTACCTGCAGGACGGAGGCCGGCCAGTGACCACCACCGACATCCCTGAGCCCGTCCGCGACCTACTCGCCGCGATCGTCGAGACCCTCACCCAGCCTGAACCCAGCAGCGAGCGCGTGGACATGGTCCGCTTCGAGACGTGCGTCTCCGAACGCGTCCACCTGATCCAGCTGGCCGTTCGCGACGTCCTCGACGGCACGGCCACGAACGGCGTGAAGTGGGAAGCCGACTGCCTCCGTAAGAAGGCTGCCGACCGGCCTCCCCGCTACCGGACCGCCGACGAGTACCTCGCAACATTTGCGCAGCATCGCCAGCGGGGGTGAGCGCTCGTGAGCACCGAGGCCCGCACCGTCACCCTGGCCGCCAGCGACCACGGGAACGTCACCCTTTCCGAACCCACCTGGTGCGCCGGCCACAGCCGCCACGATCCCGAGACCCAGCGGGCCGACCCCATCCACGCGGGCCCGCTCGTCGAGTGCATCTATCAGCCCGGTCCAGCTGTACGACCTCCTCGGGCCCTCGACGGACATGCTGGCTGGTTCCGCGGTCTCGCCGCCGACCTTGCTGTCGGGTGGCTCTGAAGATTTCAGTAGCGCACGAAAGATTTCAGTGCGGCCACTGAGGGTGACCGGCATCGCCGGCCGGCCTGCCGGAAGGACTGGCCGGCCGTGGGGAACGGGCTGGTCAGCTCCTACTGGCCCGGATGCTTTCGGCTAACCACTCGCAGGACGGCTCCTGCCGCCAGCACAAGCGGGCCCAGGCTGATGACGGGAAGTCCCGGGCCGGGCAGGACGTACATGGCCGCTCCGGCCACGGTGAGGACGGCGCCGACGGCCATGAGTACGACGCCGAGTCGGGAGGGGCACATGGTGCTCCTCTGTAACGACTTGGTCGGCGATTGAGGTTCGGGCGTGCTGGCCTGGCGGTTCGGCTGGTGGGTGATCAGCAGACAGCCGAGCGGGCGAGCACCAGTTCGGTGCTGTGGACGGGACGGGTGGCCCGCCGGGCTGCGCGGTCGGAGACCAGTCCGGCGATGGCACGGTGGGTTTCGGCGTAGGTCTCGCGGCGTCCGGTGTAGCGCTGCAGTGGTCGCCAGTGGCGCATTTCGGCGTTGGCGTGCTCGACGACGATGCGGCGGGAGGACTGGCGGCGCCGCATCTCGCGCCATGCCCTCTTCTCCCCGTCGGGAGCCTCGTCCTTGGGCTTCTTCGGCGGGGCGGTGACCTGGCCGGGGAATTCGTTGGCCAGGCCCCGATACCCCTCGTCGACCTCGGCTTTCACACTCGGATGCAGGCGCAACTGCTCGGCGATGCCTTCGGTGCGCATGGCGGTCTGGTCGTGTATGCGCCCGGGCCGGTCGGCGCCGTTCCACAGCGTGCGGCCCTGGCCGTCGCTGATGGTCGTGGTCTTGATGGTGTTCTGCTTCTTCTTGCCGGAGACGAACGCACGGCGTCCGGGCCGGTGCGCCCTCGGGCGGCGGACCTGGGTCTCCATGCCGTCGATGCGCAGGCTGACGCCTTCGGCCTCGGCGTAGGCGAACACGTCGGCCAGCGTACGAAGCCGCAGCCCGGGCCGGTCGGGGACGGCAAAGCCGCGCCGGGCAAGCAGGGGGCGGATCTCGCCGATCGCCTCGCTGACGGTGGAGCGGCCAACGCCGTACAGCTCGGCCAGTGCGGCATGCGGCAGATGCGTGCGCAGGTGGACCACGGTGAGCACGACACGGTCGGTGAAGACCAGTTCTTGTTTCGGGCCGGCCCCCGCCGCCCTCAGTCGCTTGTGGCCGCGCCGTGCGTGCAGTGCCGCCTCGCGCAGCGCACACCACGGCTCGGCCAATTCAGCGATCAAATCGCCGAGATGTTGGCGCGAGACACCGGTGAAGGCAGGATGGGACAAGGCCGTGCGGGCCCACTTCTTGGTCACACTCGAAGAACCCGCACGGCCCGCTCGCGTTACGGCCGGGGCGCGCGCTCATCGTTGGCGGGCGGGACGAACGTTCTCCTCCGTCAGCAGGAACGCCGCAACCACCTCTATGAACGCCTCCGGCGCTGCGTGGTGGATCAGGTGCCCGACCGGGATGGTGACCATGTGCCCGCCGGGGATGCGGCGGGCCAGCTCGGCGACGCCGTCCTGAGGCACATGGCTGCGTGGGCCGCCGGCCACCACGAGGGTCTCGGCGGTGATCTTGCTGAGTCGCTCCAGCCACCTGGAATCGGGCTGGTCGATCTGCCGCCTGACGGCCAGCACCATCTCCCAGTCGAAGATCAGGTCGCCGTCCGGCCTGGTCGGGGTACTTGGCTCCCGAGGCCGGGGGACCGACACGTCCTCCAGGACCAGTCGACTCACCCGCTGCGGATGGTCCTGTGCCAGCAGGTAGGCCACGATCCCGCCCATAGAATGCCCGATCAAGTCAACGTGGCCCAGTCCCAGAGCGTCCAGGAACTGCAGCACATCGGCCCGCATCAGTTCGAGAGAGTAGTCACCCGGCCAGTCGCTCCGGCCGTGCCCCCGCAGGTCGAGGGCATACACCCGCCGACTGCGGGCAAGAGCGGGCACCACCTGCTCCCAGTCGGTGAAATTCTTGCCCAGCGCGTGGACCAGGACGAGCGGCGGAGCATCCGGCGGACCCGACAACCGATAGGCCAGCCGAGTCCCTCTCACGTCGACCAAGCGGTGATCAACCATGTCCGGAGGATAGGCGGTAGGGGCCTTCCGGAGGACCGGAGTTCACCGTCGGCCGAACCACCACCACCGCGGTCGGTGTCCCGGCTCCTCCGCCACACGGCACGGCCCCGATCTTCAATAGCCGACCACGTCGTAACGTCGTAGATGTTCCACAAGAGGAAGGTGACGGGTACGAGGAGTGGGCGACTGTGGTGTCGGCGATCCGCAGCAGGTCGGTGGCGACCGCGTGCAAGCCCTCGTCCCAGCCGTCCTTCAGGTTTGCTCTCCGGGGATCCGGACTGTCGGGTGGCCCTGTGCCCTGCACCACCAGACTGCCTTGCCTTCGTGCGTGACGGCGTGCAGGCCGCTGGCGTGCTCCGGGCAGAGCGGCCAGAGGTGGCCGTAGCGGTCGGTCAGGTAGGTCTGAATGGCGTCCGCGACTTCCGCACGCACTCCGGGCGGATCGAATGATTGGATTGGATGGCCGATTCGGCCACCGTCACCATCCCCACCGGGAAGTCCGGCGAAGGGGGAGTGGAGCCCGCGCGGATGTCGACGCGCAGGCCCGTGTCCCGCTCGGCTGCTGCGGCCACCGGGGGGAACGCGTCCAAGACGCAGCACAGCTTCCGCTCGAACGCGATCAGGGCGAACCGGGCCGCCGGCAGCTCCCCGTGCTCGCGATACGCCGCGCGGATCCAGCCCGCCGGACGGGTCTCGGCGATCTGCCAGCCCAGCTCGCCTTGGACTCGCTCCAGCCACTGCGCGAAGAGTCGTTCGTAGCACAGTTCAAGCTCGCTGCCGGGCATGCTTTCCTCCATCTGTGGATGGTAAGACGAATCGGCTGCCCCAGCCGGAGTGGTCGGGGCAGCCGATTCGCTGTGTGGCCGCGTGGTCGTCCGCGCGGCCGCGGTGTGTCGGGCTCCCGCTCGGGCCGTCAGTCCGGCTCAGCGGGGCTCACTGCGCATCGGTGCGGGGTCAGTACCGGTAGCTGCCTCCGCCGCCGAAGTTCTGGAACCGGTTCCAGTAGTACTTGGTGTAGCCGATCCGGGCGATGCCGGACGCGGAGAACTGCACCGAGTCACCGGGGTCCAGCCAGCACGTGAAGCCGTAGCAACTGTGCTTGCCGCGAGCGCCGTTCAGAGGTGTCCACCCTTCGGGGACAGGTCCCAAGGCCGGGAAGTTAGCCCGTTTGTGCTGGTGGCAAGGGGGTTGAGGTCCAGGCTGTGGCTGCGTAGAGGCCGGGGCCGATCTTGTGGATGAGTCCGCTGTCGGCCCATCGGGACAGCTGGCGATACATGGTGTGCAGGGTGATGTCGCCGAAGTGGGTTGCAATCTCCGCGGGTCTCCATAGGCGGGTCGGGTCGTCCTGAAGCAGGGCGAGGATGCGGTGTCGGCGGCGTTGGGCCGGGGCGGTGTGGCGATCGTCGCGGGAGATCGCGGGCAACGGCTGCTGTTCGGGGCCGGGTTCGAGGACGGTGACGGTGAGCTCGGTGATGGTGCGGCTGCGGTCGGGGCGGCCGTCGTCGCGACGCTCGCTGTAGCGGGAGACAGGGGACTTGACCTTGCGGGTGCTGGTCCGGTGACGGCGGGGCGCGAGGAGCCGGGCCAGCACCCTCCGGCCGATCAGGCCGATGGAGCCGGGAGCCTCGGGGATGATCCCGGCGGCCTGGACGACCTGGTCGCGGGCGGTCTGCAGGGCGACAGTGAAACTGCAGCGGTCGGGGTCGGTGCCGGGGACGGACTCGGCGGCCTCGACCATCACGGCGCGTAGGACCTGGTAGAGCGTGAGCAGGGCCCACATCTCCTGTTCGAGGCCAGCGGCATCGTGGGAGCGGAGGTTGTGGCCGGCGAGGATCGTGTGGCGGAGCGCGAAGTACGCGCTCTCGTGTTGTCGGGTAGGTGCGGCGCATTGCTGCGCCGCACCCCCCTCAGAACCGGACGGGCGGCGTTAACCGCATCCGGCTCAAGCAGGCCCTGAAGGCCCACGGGCAGCCAGAATGGCTGGTCAGCGTGGTTCACTGCCGCCGCGCCAGCGGTGGCAGTGAACGTGGGTGAGTCGGAAGGCGACGGGATCGTCGGACTGGCTTCCGTCCGCTTCGGCGGTGAGCGCGTTTGCGCGTACCGCCGTCCGGATCGCCCGCAGCCACTGCTCCCATTCCTGGGGGCTCTGCGGCTGCTGGTCGGCGTGCAGGAGAAGCGTTCCGCAGAGCGGGCACCGGCCGTGCTGTCCTTGGAGCAGACTCAGCAGGCGCGTGCTGAGCGGGGGCTTGTTCCTGCGTCGCCGCGAGGCCCAGTACTCGGTCAGCGCCGGGTCGTCCACGGACGCCCCTTTGACGACGAGTTGATGTCTGACGATCCTGGTCCAGGCGAATTTGGTGAGGTAGCGGCCGCTCTCGCGGTCACCGAACACCCACCGGTCCTGCCGGGACTCGTTGAACCGGCCGAAATACCGGGAGGTCACCCAGCCGTTCGGCTTGTTCGGGTGTGTGTGGCGGGCCCACTTGTAGACCAGCCTCCACACATGGTTGTCCAGCGAGGCGAACACCTCACTGGAGACCACTCCCCGAAAGTAGGCAGCCCAGCCCCGGATGATCGGGTTGAGCTTGGCGATCATCGCCGCCGCGTTCTGCCCCCGAAGGGCCAGCACCTCGGCGGCGAGCCGTGCCCGGATCCGTCGCACGGATGCCTTGCTCGGCTTGATCAGCAGCATGCCGTGGTAGCGGCGGACGGTGAAGCCCAGGAAGTCGCAGCCCTCGTCGAGGTGCGCGATGCGCGTCTTGTCCTCGTTGAAGGCCAGACCCCGGGGCCTGAGCCACCGGGCGAGCCGCTCCTTGACCTGTTGCGCCTCGTCACGACTGTGACAGAGCACCACCAGGTCGTCGGCGTACCTGACCAGAGTCGGCGAGCCGACTGCCAGTTCACCAGCCCGTGGGCCGGTGAGCCGGTAGTGGACTCCGGCAGCCTCTTCCATCCCGTGCAAGGCCACGTTCATCAGCGCCGGGGAGATGATCCCGCCTTGCGGAACCCCCTCCTCGGTCGGGGCGAGAACGCCGCGGTCGAGTACTCCCGCCTTGAGCCACTGCTCGACCAGCCCCCGGGCGGGGAACTGTCCGATCGAGGCCATGAGGCGGTCGTGATCGATGCGGTCGAACGCCGCTGCCAGGTCTGCGTCAAGGACCCACTGGCGCTTCGGGCTCTTGCCCTTGGCGGCCAGGAAGATCGCTCCGATCGCGTCGTGGCAGCCACGGCCGGGACGAAATCCATAGGATCTCGGCTCGAACCGTGCCTCCCACTCGGGTTCCAGCGCGTTCAGCGTCACGGCTTGAAGACACCGGTCGATGATCACGGGAATTCCGAGGCCGCGCTGACGGCCATTGGCCTTGGGGATATAGACCCGCCTGACGGGCAAGGGTCTCCACGGCGCTGCCCGGTGCTGCATCCAGTCGGCCAGTTCGGCCTTCCCCTGGGGCAGCAGGACAACCCGGCCGTCGATCCCTGCCGTCTTGCGGCCAGCGTTGATCTCCGTCACCCGCCGCACGCTCACCAGCGTGTTGGAGCGGGAGCGGAGCATTAGTTTCTGGAGATTGCGGACCTTCTTGAGGTCCCCTGCCTGCGATGCCGTGAAGATCCGCTGCCTCAGCCGCCGTACTTCGTTCTCCGCGCCCTGCCAGTCGATCGACTGCCAGTCGGTGATGTCGTCCTCAGGTCCGTTCGCCGTGACGGCACTGTCGTCCTGGACGGTGTCCGCCACGGGAGATGTTGTCGCCACGGTGTCCAACTTGCCCTTCGGTTTCAGCGTTGATGGTCATCCGGTCCTCACAGGCCCACCTGACCCACGTCAGCACCCTTGCGGGTCCGGGCTGAGCCCGTATCCGGCCGGTTATGCGAGGCGACCAGCGGAGGCGCTGGTCATCTGCCCCGGTTTCCCGCTGCCTTTCGGCGACCGGCGTTGGCTTCTTGGGTCATCCTGTGCCCGCTGGGGAGTTGGGCCTTCCTTACGGTCGGCTGACCGGACGCTGTCGCGTCCGGACCCCAGCGGGGTTTCCACGTTCCACACGAGTGAGATACGACCGGGGTGGGTGCCCCCTAAACTCCGGGACGGCGATGCTCTCCCGGCTGACGTTGGGTCTTCAGCCGGCGCCTGCCGCTTCTCAGCGACCAGTCCTGCACCCCGCTGGAGCAGTCCATCGGCGGGGCCCACGATCACGAAGCATCATCAGGGGTTCACTTGCGTTCACCCGTCCGGTCTTCCCCTTGCCTGTAATCCCCGGATGGCACGGGGGCCCTTGGGCTTCTCCTTCGAGCTCCACACCCCGCCGTTACCGGCGACGCATGTCGAAGTGGGGACGGGCCTTGAGCACTGGCCCGGAACTACGCTGTCGACATCAAGTCGATCCTCCGATCAGGTAGTTCACTCAATCTCGTGCGACTTCGTGTCGCACCCCAGCGCTCGTGGTAGAGGTCGATCAGCGTTCTGGCCGGGTGTCGGCGAGCGTCGGTCAAGGTGGTGACCAGCCGATAGGTGCTGGTGAAGGCGGTGCCGTCGTTGCAGGTCACCGTGATCTCGGCGTCGATGATCCGGACGTGCACGGTGCCGATCACTGACAGGTAGGAGCCGTCGTCGAGACGGGCCAGGACCGGGGCCCGTCGGTTGTTGCGGAGCCTTCCCAATACTTTCGCGCCGGTCGCGGCCGCTTGGGCGAGGAAGCTGTTCGCGTCGAAGCCCTTGTCCCACAGCACCAGCATGTCCGGCCTCAGCAAGTGCAGCAGTCGGCGGGCGTAGGCGGTCTCGCCCTCGTCGGTGGTGCCGAACACCGCCCCGATCAGCGCTCTCGTCCCGGTCTCGACCAGCGTCATCAGCTCCAGGGTGGGATAGCCGTGATGGGCCGTGCGCCCGAGCCAGGCCCGGTTGCGGGGCGAATCGGGCACCCGCAGCGAGCTGCAGCCATCGAAGGACACCGTCCGGTAGGTGCCGAAACGCACCCCGGGCGTCGTCGGCCGGGCCAGGGGCCCTGCGAGCAGGCCGCCAACGCCGCCGCCCGCACCGATACCTTCCTCGGCGCCCGTTACCGGCGCATCGTCAAACGCCGCGGCCATGCCAAAGCCCTGGTGGCCGTGGCCCGCTCGATACTCGTCATCGCCTGGCACCTGATCAACGACCCGGACGCCTCCTACCAGGAGCTCGGCGCCGACTGGCACCGTCGCCACCTCGATGCCGCCCGCAAGACCCGCGATCTCGTCCGCCAGCTCCAGGCCCTCGGCCACCAAGTCGCCCTCGCACCGTCAGCCTGACCGTCCGTCTCACCGTCATCCGGTCCGCAAGCGGCCCGGATGCTGCCGCCTGCCCTCCCGGAGATCGATTTTCCGTTCAGCGTCTGTCACGTACGGATCTGTGGGAGCCCGGGGCTGAGACGCCCCGGGCTACCCGACCATTCGGGTTCAGACGGGGATGCAGCTGTGCCTGTTCTTGTCCGATATCTGAGAGCACTCTGGCAGGAAGCGGTTCAGCATCTCCAGGGTGCGGGTGACGCGTGCGACGCGTTCACGGGTGGTCGCGTCACTCACCGAGTCGTACGGGTGGCTTTGCGCGCTGGCACCGATCTTCAGCATGACCGGGGCGGCGACCTGCACGATCTCGGCGGCCTCGTAGAACCTGATGAAGCCACCCTTGGTGCGGTAGACGTCCATGGGGACGTCCAGCGGCAGGCCGGGATTGAGCCGTCGCATCTCCTGCAGAACCGGCAGGCCGAGATCATGAGCGGTCGTGATGCTGTCCGCGCCGTTCTCCGCGAAGATCTTGGCCAGGAAGGGATTCGTGGCCATGCAGTGGCTCGATGTCTTCAATACCAGATCGGACGGGAGTGTTCCGTCCGCGCGCATCTCGGCGAGCACCCGGGCCACTCCGAGGTCGTAGACGATCACCCCACGACACCCGAGGTCGGTGAGCCTGATGACTTCCTCCACGCAGGCCCGGAAGGCGTCGTGGTTGTTGATCTGGCGCCCCATCTCGAGGCCGAAGGACGTGCGGTAGAACGAACTCTTGATGTCGTACTCGGGGCGCGGGCCGAGACTGATGAGGATTCCCTCCCCACGGTCGCGGCACAGCGCGAGCATGTCCTTGATCTCCGCGTCGGAGAGCAGGATCGACCCGTGCGTCTCGTTGTACCGCGTGACGGTGATGCCCGCCTCGTCGAGGCAGGTAGTCACCTGCAACAGGTCCCGGTAGCTGTTGATGACGGGGATCTCCACCCCATACTGGCCACCGCCGTCGTACTGCTCGGTGGATGCGGCGAGGTCGATACCGTCTCCCACGGGGTATCCCTTGCGAAGGAGCCAATCGCGACCGGGCCCCGCCGAGATCTTCACTTTCTGCATGTCTGTGCGACTCCTAGCCATGTCGAATGGGTCGACGATCAGATTTCGAGACGCACAGATGGAACGTTTCGCCTCCTCCGTGGATGCGTCGATGAAGCACAACAGTCGATCCCGAGGAGTGAAGTGGCGGCGGAAGAAGTCATCCACCAGCTCGTCCCGCGTGGCCGGGAAGCTCGGCCAGAAATCGCCCGGCACTTGCCCCCGCCGCCCAGCACGACTCCGTGCGTGGTCGAAGTGGCCTGCACCGCAGGTTGACTCGGTCGCAGTCGTGTGCATGACGCGCATTCCACATCCTTGGATGTGGAACAAGGCGCGCAGTACTACGTCAGGATGTCAGCGGCCTGCGGTGATCTCCCCGCAGGCCGTTCCGCAAGTCGTTCTACAAGTAGTGTTCCAAAAGGTATGCACGGAGGCAACTGGGGATGCGGCCAACGCCGCCGCCTTCGCCGAGCTGCTGGCCGACCGGCTGCGGGTGCTCGGCCCGGACCACCCGACACCCTCGCCACCCGCCACAACCTCGCGTACTGGCGGGGTCGGGCCGAAGGCGGGGGTTCTGATGTCGGGTAACGATCGTTCGTGAGACACAAAGATCGACATGACGTTCTCGCAGGCCGGGAATGTATTGAGCCTGGATCCACCGAGCGGTGCCTGCGCGGTGCCAGCCCAACGAAGAAGACGTGCCCTGTGACCTGCGAGGATGGGAGTTCTCTACGCTTCCAGCCCGCAGCAAGACAAGGCACGTCGTAAGTGAAATCTTCCCATACCGTCGCAGCGACCTTCGCGGCGTTCGATGACCCGAATCTCCTCGCGTACGGTGGGCTGGCTCCGGCGGTCCGACTGGCCGAGCGGTGCGGCCTGCCGGACCTGGCTGTCACGAAGGTGCGGCTCAAGGGTGTTGCGAACGGGGCCGGGGCAGCGGTCGGCGCGAAGGTGATGTCGCTGGTGGCGGGGATGCTCGCCGGAGCGGACAGCATCGACGACACGGATGTGCTGCGGCACGGGGCGGTGGCCAGGGCATTCGACGGAGTTCGCGCCCCGTCGACGCTGGGCACGTTTCTGCGGGCGTTCTCCTGGGGTCACGTGCGTCAACTGGAGTCGGCGGCACGGGCGTTCACCTGCAACCTCGCCGGACACTGCAATCTGCTGCCCGGCGGCGACCAGGTGGTGCACCTGGACATCGACTCCAAGGTCAAGCAGGTCTACGGGGCGGCCAAGCAGGGCGCCGAGCACGGCTACACCAAGGTGAGGGGCCTGCACTTCCAGATCGTCACCGCCTCCACTCCGCTGGCCGCGCCGGTAATCGTGGCCACCCGCCTGCGCAAGGGCTCGGCCGGCTCCGCCAAGGGCGCGGCCTCGCTGATCGCCGAGGCGATCAAGGCGGTGCGGGCGATGGGCGCCACCGGCACGATCGTGGTCCGCGGCGACTCGGCGTTCTTCTCCCACAAGGTCGTCGCCGCCTGCCGCCGCGCAGGCGCGCGGTTCTCCTTCGCCGTCGCGCAGCGCAAGAAGATCCGGGAGCTGATCGCCACCGTTCCCGAGGACGCCTGGACGGCGATCAAGTACCCGAAGGCGATCTGGGACAAGGACGAGCAGCGGTGGATCTCGGACGCGGAGGTCGCCGAGGTCGAGTACACCGCGTTCACCGGCAAGGCCAAGCGCTACCACGCCACCGCCCGGCTGCTGGTCCGCCGGGTCAAGCGCCTGAACGACGCCCACGTCCTGGACGGTCAGGGTGAGTTGTTCACTGTCTGGCGGTTCCATGCGGTGTTCACCGACCAGGTGCTGCCGCTGGTCGAGGCAGAAGCCGATCACCGCCGCCACGCGATCGTCGAGCAGGTCTTCGCCGATCTTGAGGACTCGGCCCTGGGGCACCTGCCCTCGGGGAAGTTCACCGCGAACGCGGCCTGGCTGACCCTGGCAGCCCTCGCCCACAACCTCACCCGGGCGCTGGGCGCGCTCGCCTCGGCCTTCCACGCCCGGGCCCGCACCGGCACCATCCGCCGCCAACTCATCGCGGTTCCAGCCCGATTGGCAGCCGGAGCACGCACCCTGACCTGGCACCTGCCGCAGCACTGGCCCTGGCGAGAGGCCTTCAGCGACCTGTGGACGGCCGTCGGCCACCGCCTGCGAACCTGACCACCCGGACGCCTGCCCGCCCACGACCAAGGACCTCGGAGACCCCGCCACCGGGACGGCCACCCGGCGACCACTCCTGCCCGCCAGCAGGAACGCCCCCGAATCCGCTCCGAAAATCACAGAGCCGCACTCATCGAATACGGCCCTGTGGATCCAGGTTGAGGCGGAACTGTGGGGTTGCCTGGCTCGTTGGTGGGGTGTGACTGGGGCTGGGGATCTGCGGCGGGTGGCGCCGGCGGGGCGGGAAGTGGTGCGGTTGCGGGTCGTGGCCGCGTTGGAGTCGGGTCAGGTGAAGGGGTACCGGCAGGCGGCTGAGGTGTTCCAGGTCGCCGAGCGGTCGGTGGGGACCTGGTGGCGTGCGTACCGGGCGGGTGCCGGGAGGCCCTGGCGGTGCGGCGGACAGGCCGTCCGCGGCTACTTCCACGCCCGCCACGTCCGCTACATCCTCGAATAGGCAAAAGAACAGTTCCGCCTCAATAACGCTTCCGGCTCGGGCTCACTTTCGATGGTGACGGACAGTCACGAAAGGAAGGTCGTCCCACTCAGTGTCAGCGACGAGCTCGTGATCCCGGTGCTATACAGCCTGAGCTGCATAGATCGCCGAAAGCGGCGGGCATTACCGCCTGTTACCACCGGAAGGGAGCCAGAGCCCAATTCCGGATAGACCCGACGACCTGGTTGCGTGATCTTGTGAGTTTGCTGGTCAGGACAGGCAGGTTGGGAGTCGTTGATCGGCTGATCGACTGAGGCGCTCGGGGATCCGTGCGCGCCTCCCGGGAGTGGTGCTGGTCGTGGGGCACGGTGTCGGTGGGGCAGGCCCGTACTGCGGGCGTTGCCGCGTTTGCTCACCTGTCGTGCCCAACGGGGAGAGACTTGTGCTGTTGCTGCCATCTCGCGTCTCACGTTGGAGGAGACGGCTGTGCGTGGGGCTTGTCGTCGGTCTGGTCGGGGTTGGCGCGGTGCCTGTCGCGGCTTCGTCCCCCGGGTCGTTGGAGCGGGACTTCGCTGACGCGGCGGCCGAGTTTCACGTACCGGTTCCGTTGCTGCTGGCAGTGAGCCATGAGTCATCCTGGTGGGAGTCCCACGACGGGCTGCGAAGCAGCAGCGGGGGATATGGCCTGTTCGACCTGGGCGAGAAGGGCGCGGTGAGCGGTTCTTCGGCTCGCCCTTTGGACCGGGCCGCAGCGCTGGTAGGTGCTGCTCCGGCGGTATTGCGTAGGAACGATCGGGAGAACATCAGGGGTGGAGCGGCGCTTCTAGCGCTCCACCAGAGGTCCCTGACGGGAAGCAGTCCCGAGGATCCCGGGCGGTGGTACGGGGCGGTTGCCCGCTTCGGCGGCTCCTCCTATCGAGGTGGCGGCGCCGCCTTCGCGGACGCTGTCTACCGGACCTTGCGGGAGGGAGCACGGTCGGTCCGGCCGGACGGTCAGACGGTGCGCTTGACCGCAGACCCCGGTGTCTCGCCCGCAAGAGGACAGCGTTCGATGCCGGGGACGGCAGGTCATGGCCGGGAAGCGGAGGAGACGGACCTGTGCCGCCCCCAATGCCGCTTCCTCGCGGCGGACCCCAACAACTTCCAGCTCGCCGACAAACCGGCCAACGGGCTTATCCCTGAACAGTCAGCGGAATTCGATGATCTGACGGCCCGGTAGCAGAAAAGGTGCCCTGAACTGCGAGGATGCGACTGTCGAGGAAGCATCGGGTGCAGGAGTCAGGACACCTTTCTGGTGAGCGAGCGTACAGGGTGGGACCGGGGCCTGGTCGTGAGGGCTGACGGGAAAGGTTTGGTCGGGCATGCCGGGGTGGTGTTGCTGCGGCGCCTTGCGGACCGGTCGGGGCTGACCGGGGCCCTGTCCGGGGTGTTCCCGACCGGCGGTCCGGGCTGGCGGGACCGGGCAGTGGTCCTCGTCCACCTGGCGATATCGATCGCGCTCGGCGCCCGCAGTGTGGCCGAGGCCGGACAGCTCGCCTGGCACCATGAGCGGGTGATGGGCCCGGGCGTCTCGGACTCCACGGTGCACCGCACCCTGAACCTGTGTGACGCCGACCGGATCGCGGCGATCAACCGGGCCCGGGCGCGGATCCGCCGTACGGTGTGGTCGTGGCTGGCGCTGCGGCCCGGCGGATTTCCCTGGCTGACCATCGCCGGGAAACGCCTGCACCACTGGGTGATCGTCGATATGGACGCAACGATCATCACGGCCGCCTCGAAGAAAGAGGGCGCGGCGGCGACCTGGAAGAAGAGCTTCGGGTTTCATCCTCTGGCCGCGTGGTGCGCGAACACCGGCGAGTGTCTGGCGATGCTGCTGCGGAGCGGCAACGCGGGCTCGAACACGGTCGCCGACCACAAGGCGGTGCTCGCCGATGCGCTCGCCCAGATCCCGGGCTCCTCGCGCGCGAAGATCCTCGTGCGGGTCGACGGGGCCGGCGCGACCCACGGCCTGCACGAACATCTCCTCGGCTTGAACACGCGTCGGCGCACGGTCCGCTTCACCACCGGCTGGACCATCACCGAGGCCGACGAGCAGGCCATCGCGAAACTGCCCGAGGCAGCGTGGGAGGCATCCCTCAACCAGGACGGCAGCGTCCAGGAGGGCTACTTCGTCGCCGAGTTGAGCGGACTGAACGGACGCGAGGGCTGGAGCCGGGGCCTGCGGCTGATCGTCCGCCGGGTCAGACCCTCCAGCCGCCACCTGGCGAACCTGACCGACTTCGAGAAGAAGACCGGCTGGAAGTACTCGGTCATCGCCACGAACATCAACAAGATGACCCGGGTCGTCGGCTCCCACCAGATCCAGTGGCTGGACGCCGTGCACCGCCACCATGCCGTGGTCGAAGACCGCGTGCGCACGAACAAGGCCATGGGCTTGCACAACCTGCCCTCGAAATCCTGGCAGAACAACACGAGTTGGATGCTGACCGCGAACCTCGCGGCCGACCTCGACGCCTGGCTCCGTCTCCTGGCCCTCCACGACCAGGACGGCCTCGCCGACGCCGAACCCGACACCATGCGCTTTCGGATCTACCACCTGCCCGCCCGCCTCGCCCACCACGCCCGCCGCCGGCACCTCCGCCTCCCTGCCGACTGGCCCTGGGCCAGGGCATTCGCCACGGCCTGGCGGCGTCTGACCGAGCTTTCCGCCGTCACCTGACGCGCGGACCCCGCCCCGACGAAGACCAGGAAGGAGAGACCGGCACCACCACCGGGACCGTGGAACCCGGCGCAGCCGCAGCGACACGCGACGGCCCCACCCGCCAATACGCGGGACAAACAGGGCGAGCCGAAGACGCTACCCGGCAGCGATCACCGCTGACAGATCGAGGTTATCCTGAATACGATCGTCATCAACAACTCGGAAACGACGTACGACGCCGCGCTCGCCGATTATCAGAATCCGGCGCTGGAGGTCTCGGTCAACTACGAGGTGCGTTCTAACGACGGATACGTCACCGAAATGGTACGGCCGCAGAGAATTCCCTTCTTCACCGACAACTACACGTATAATCTGCATGCCGTCGGGATCCAAGTTGAGGGTGCGGCGGCGCAGGGAGCGAAGTGGTACACGCCTTCCGTTTACCGCACTGTAGCGATACTGGTGAGGGGGCTCTCGGCGAAGTACAAGGTGCCGCTCGACCGGCAGCACATCATCGGGGAAGACCAGGTCCAAGCCGACTCGACGGGCGCCATCGCCGACATGGGATGGGGCCCGGGCCCTTACTGGGACTGGGAGCGTTTGATGGCCTTGGTCTCGTGGAAACACCCGGACCGGTCCCCGAGGGCCACTGCAGAACATGTGCCCCGACCCGGCTCGGTGGTTACTATCTCACCCGACTTCAGCAGAAACCTGCAGACTCTCCGGGTGTGCACCGGCGCGTCTCCGCAGTCGTGCAAGCTTCAGACACAGCCTTCGAACTTCCTGTTCGCGCGTACTGGCCCTAGCCACCTCGCCCCGCTGTTCCCCGATCCGGGTCTTCCTGCGGGCATCGCGGGGACCGATCGGATCGAGGATTGGGGGGACAGACTCAATCAGGGGCAGCAGTACGTGGTCGCGGAGCAACGGGGTGACTGGACCGCCATCTGGTTCTGTGGCCAGAAGGTCTGGTTCTTCAACCCGGGCGGCAAGTACACCCGTCTCTCCGGCAAGAGTTCGCTGCTGATCGTGCGTCCCCGGCCCGGCCGTACGTCCATCCCCGTCTACGGAACTAATTACCCGGGCCCCGCCGCGTACCCACCCGGTGGAAAGGCGCCTTCTCCGCAGATCCCCCTGGGCGTTTACACCATCCTCAAGGGGCAGGCCTACGTGGCCACAAGGTCGGCGACACCCGCCCAGGACTTCTCCCCGGACCCGCCCGACACGGTCATTACCGGACCTGAGCGGTATATCAGCGTCCAATACAACCACAGGCTTGCCTGGTTGAAATCCACGGACGTCGAAGTGACCCGCCGATAAACCCGGTGGGCGAGCGATACGAGAGAGCGAGACCGATGGCCGACTGGACCAGCCGGACCGCCCGAGCGAGATGGGCGCGAGCCTCCGCCACGACGCTGGCGACCGTACTGTGTGTTGGCGGCCCTGCATGGGCCGACGGACCGTACGGGTCCTCTTCGTACCGTGACTACTCTGTCGGGGCCCGACCGCTGTCCACAGCCATCGCCGACCTGAACGGTGTGGACGGGCCTGATCTCGTCACCTCGAACTTCGCCGACAGTACGGTGTCGGTTCTCATCAACAGGGGGGACGGTACCTTCGAGCCCGCTGTTGCCTACGCCACTGGCGTCAATCCGACCTCCGTGGCCGCCGCCGACCTGAACGGTGTGGACGGGCCTGATCTCGTCACCTCGAACTTCGCCGACAGTACGGTGTCGGTTCTCATCAACAGGGGGGACGGTACCTTCGAGCCCGCTGTTGCCTACGCCACTGGCGTCAATCCGACCTCCGTGGCCGCCGCCGACCTGAACGGCGACGGTAGAGTCGACGTCATCACCGCTGACAACGGTACGAACACCGTGTCCGTACTCAGGAACAACGGCCACGGAGTCCTTGAATCTCGCGTCGCCTACCGGGTCGGGCGCCAGCCCCGCTCCGTGACGGCCGTCGCTCTGCGGGCTGGCGAGAAGCCTGACATCATCACGGCCAACCGCGGCGACAACACCGTTTCGCTGCTCTTCAACAGAGGCGACGGCACCTTCAGGTCCGCCGTCACCAAGCGCACCGGCATTAACCCGACCGGCGTGACCACCGCAGACCTGGACGGTGACGGCAGCTTGGAAATCATCACCTGCGACTTTGACAGCAACACGGTCTCCGTCCTCGCACGGCACAGCCGTTGGGGACGGTCTGAACGGACCTCCTACCCCACCGGTACAGGCCCCTACGGGGTGGCGGCAGGTGACCTCAACGGCGACGGCAGACCGGACTTCGTCACCGCCGACCGCTCTGCCGACTCCGCCTCGGTCGTAAGTGTTCGCTGACTTCGCCAGGCGACCGCACTGACAGGACCATCTCGTCCACGCCGCCCAGACGCCGCTGGCGCTTCTTGACCAGCCGTGTCCACAACATCCTCGATATCGCCGAGGCGGTGCGCGAGCTGCAGGCCGAGGGCTGAAAGGTGGAGCCTGATGATCTGGCGGAGGTCTCCTCCACCTCACCGAGAAGATCATTCGGTTCGGCGAGTACTCCACTCACGAACTCGGCTTGGCGCCAGAGGCGTACGAGCCGCACACGGACGGCGACTTCGCGAAGCGCGACCCGCAAGAGCCAGGCCAGGGCCGCCCTGGCACGCAGGGGCTTCGCGCTCTACCTTGACGGTCGTCCACGTCTCCGGCTCCGCGCGACGGTATGCCTCGAATAGCTGCAGGATGTGGAACGCCTGCTCAAGCGAGCCGAGTTCGGGTGAGGTGCCGTTCAGCACGCAGTCGCAGAAGTACCTGATCTCGTCGACGTAGCCCGGATAGAACAGGTGGAGGGCCTTCTGGTCAGGGCTGGAGAGCAGGACGCGTGGCATCAGGGGGTCGTTGTCGTGACTCCATCCGCAGGCACGGTGGAGGGGGATGGTGATCCAGGCGGGGTCGCCGCTGCCGGCGCGCGGGGTGATGAAGTCGACCTTGAAGGTCTCGGGAGGCGGGGGCCTGGTCACTTCCGTGTCGCGGTTCGCCGGGCGGGGGTCGGTGTGGGGCAAGGGGCGAAGGGGCTTTGCGGGCTGCGGTGTTGATTTCCCGGAGCGCCGAGCCGTGGTTGGCCCAGTCGTTGAGGTAGCTCCACGCCTCGGCGTGGTACTCGGCGAGGGCGTCGGCGTATGCGGGACTGCGGGCATCAATGCCGGCGAGGAGGCCGGTGCGGGTCGTGTGCCACCCCTCGCTCAGGGTGTCGAGTCGGTCGAGTGCGTAGGTGAGGGTGGCCAACTGCCATACCCAGGTGCTTCGCACGGAGTGGGTGGGCAGGGCGGCGAGTTGTGTGTGGGCGGTGGCGAGCAGAGCGTGTGCGGCGGGGCGGACCTGCTCGAACGCCGCGGCGGTATCGGCGTCGCGCCGGCTCTGGCGTATGCCGTAGGCGTGCTTGTCGTAGGGCCAGCCGTCGAGTCCGGTGGCCTCCTCGGAGTAGGCGTCCCAGGCGGGGAGGATCTCCTCGCCCCTCTGGACGAACCGGGCGAGCTGCGCGTGCGGCGCACGCGGGGTACGCGGGGTACGGGGGGAGCGGCGTATGGGAGACGTCCTTCACGGGAGGAGGGGCAAGTGAGGTGAGGGGCCGCGGCCGAAAGGAATGTCTTTGGGTGCGTATCCTGCTCGGGTGACTCGTTGGGGTGGTTCGGTGGGATTTACGGTGCCGCGGGCCGCGTGAGGTTCCTACCTTTGGCGGTGAGTCGTTCGCTGTCGGAGCGGACACCAGTCGGGGGTGGGTGGGGTTGTGGTTGGCTGCGTTGGAGTCCAAAGAGGGTGCGGCCCGGTCGCGGGCCGAGGAACTGCGTGAGCAGATCGCCAAGTTGTCCGAAGCGTTGACGCTGGTGGAGGCCGAGCTGTCCCGGTTGCAGATCACGCGGGAGACGATGACCGGACGCGCTGCGCGAGGCCACCGCCAGGGCAGCCGCCGCCAAGGGCGGCAACAAGCTGGACAAGCGGCTCTCGGCCGGGGAGAAGAACGGCCGCAAGCGGATGGCCACGCTGGGCACCGTCTACGACGCCGAGCCGGTCCCGCGCGACGTCGACGACATCATCGCCGACCCCGACGCCGAGCGGGCCACCGACGGGGCCGACCGTCCGGCCCGGGCCCCGAAGGCCCGCTCCAAGTGGCTGTGCGGCTCGGTCAACGACACCGCCGCCGAGGTCGTGGCCGCGGTGTTCGACCAGGCCGAGGCCCGCGACCCCGGCCACTCGCGCACCTGGGTCGTCCTGGTCGACGGCGCACCCCACCAGATCGACCTGATCAACACCGAGGCCGCGCGTCGAGGCGTCGCCGTCCACATCGTCATCGACATCGTCCACGTCCTGGAGTATCTGTGGGGCGCCGGCCACGGCCTGCACGAGAGCGGCGACAAGACCATCGAGGCATGGGTCGCCCACACCGCCCGCACCGTCCTGGCCGGAGACTGCGGCAAGGCCGCCACGGCGATCCGAGCGGCCGCCGAACGTGCCGGGATCGCCGCCGGCCACCACAAAGGCATCGACGACGCCGTGGCCTACCTCACCAACAAGGCCGAATACCTCCGCTACGACACCGCCCTGAGTGCCGGCTGGCCGATCGCGACGGGCATCATCGAGGGAGCCTGCCGCCACCTGGTCAAAGACCGTCTCGACATCGCCGGAGCCCGCTGGGGCCTGTCCGGAGCCGAGGCCGTGCTGAAACTCCGTGCCCTGCGCGCCAACGGCGACTTCGACACCTACTGGGCCTGGCACGAACAACAGGAGTTCACCCGAAACCACCAGGCCCGATATCGCAACACCCTCAGCCTCGCAGCCTAATCAACCAGCCACCCCCATCGGATACGCACCCGTCCCGATTCCTTCACCTCACGTTCCGGAGCTGAAGCAGGTATGTGGCAGTTAGCGCAACAGCACGCTCCTCGTCATGGGACAACTCCACGAGGGCATGTGACGCCGTCGTTCCCGGGATGTCCGCCAATGCTTGGGTCAGCCGCCCGCGTGCAGGTGCCTTGGTTGTGTTGTCGGCAAGGCGGTCGACGAGCCTGGTCGCGATCTGATCTGCCGTCGCGATGTCGCTCGCCAGCACGCTCAGTGCATCGGCTGCATCGGTGTCGTTCCTTCCCTCCACGATCATGTCGATGAGCGCCGGGACTGCATCGGCCACACCACATGTACCGAGCGCCAAAGCCGCATGCCCACGGACCACGGCGTCGGAGTTCGCAAGGGCATCCCGCAGCCGCGCGGTAGCTTCGTCACCAGTGACCATCCCCTCGTAGCGTGGAGCCCGTGATTGCAGGGGAAGTTGGGATTGACAGCTCCCCAGGCTGCAATGAGGGTTAAACTGAAATTGCCAGCCCGCTGTGATCGACTGGCCGCAGACCTCAGGAGGCGCCGATGGGTCCCAAGGCTGTAGCAGCCGCCGGAGTGGTGGTGGGGATAGCCACCGGCGTCGTCACCAACCTCATCACCAGCCGCTGGAGTTGGTCCCTCGCTGCTACCTTGGCCGTACTGGCCATCGCCGCTGTTGCCATCGCCGTCCAAAGTATCGGCAGCGGCACGCAGAGCCGCAGCTGGGTACGCGTACGGGCAGGCCACGGCGGTCAGATCACCGGCTCCGGCGTTACCGTCCGCGACGGCGGCTCCGCCACCCAAACGGCAACCCGCGAGGGAAACATCACCGACTCGCCTGCCACCAGCCGCGCGGCCGACACCCGCCAGAGCGCGACCCGCGGAGGCGCAATCACCAACAGCCCTGTGGACGCTAGCTGAGAGACCTTCACGCGTCGACGGATGGCAGTGAGAACAGCAGGCGAGGTGAGCATTGACCTGTGCCGCTGCCCGCCCTGCTCTTCCCAGCCCAGGCACCAACGCGCCGGCGAACGCATCCCCCTCGGCCCGGTGACTGGGGTCTGCGTAGCGTCGTCTGCCTGGCGCGTTGAGAAAGCCCGGGCACGATGTGCCCATGACCGCCAGCACCACGCCTGCAACCCCTCCCTGCCTGCCGACACAAGGACAAACCGAACGAATTGAGTCCGCTGTTCGCTACCGACCGGAACGGGCCCAAGTCGCCGAGGAGCAGCACGAATTGGAACGTTGAGGGCTTGACCAAGCCAGGAGTCGACCGTACAGCGGGCACAGTGGAGATGCACAAGACCTGCCTTCAGAAGCAAGGGAATCTGGTCGACAGGCGTGATGTGCTAGTAGATTGTCGCACCTAAGTATGGCTCTGATTGGTGGAGTTGACGGTCGGGCAGTCTCCCCTCGTCGCTTCACTTCGGCCGGGCGGGGGTGCCATGTCGTCACAAAAGAAGTATCCGGTTGCCTTGAGTGCTGAGGATCGTCAGGCGTTGGTGCGGGTGACCACGACGGGAGTCCGCAGCGCGTCGATGATCAGACGGGCGCGGGTGTTGCTCGCGCTGGATACGTCGGTCGGCGAGGTCGATCCGCGGGCGGTGATCGCGGACCGGGTCGGGGTGTCGTGCGAGTCGGTCCGGCTGGTCTCGAAGCGGTACGCGGAGACCGGCGGCGATGTGTGGGCCACGGTCGGCCGGAAGGAACGCGCCTGCCCCCCGGTGCCCTCCCCGGTGACCGGTGAGGTCGAGGCGAGGCTGATCGCGCTGGCCTGCTCGACACCGCCCAAGGGCCATGCCCGGTGGTCGCTGCGCCTGCTGGAGAGGCACGTGGCGCTGATCGAGGACATCCCGAACCTGGACCACTCCACGATCGGCCGGGTTTTAAAAAAACGGAACTGCGTCCTCACCTGAAGAAGTGCTGGACCATCCCGCCACGAGCGAACGCGCAGTTCGCGGCCCGGATGGAAGACGTGCTGGCCGTCTATGCCCGGCCCTATGACCCGGCGCGTCCGGTGGTGTGCATGGACGAGAAGCCGTACCAGCTGCTCGGCCACGTCCGCGATCCGCTTCCCCCGCGGCCCGGCCGTGACCGCCGCGAGGACAACGAGTACGTCCGCTCGGGGACCTGCTCGATCTTCTGCTGGGTTGAACCGCTGCGCGGATGGCGACGCGTGGATGCCCAGCCCCGCCGGACCAAGGTCGACTGGGCGCACCAGGTCGAACACCTGCTGACCGTGGACTATCCCGACGCCGCCACGGTCGTGCTGGTGATGGACAACCTCAACACCCACACCACCGCCTCGCTCTACGAGGCGTTCGACCCGGGGAAAGCCTTCGCGCTGGCCCAGCGCCTGGAAATCCACCACACCCCCAAACACGGGTCCTGGCTCAACATCGCCGAGATCGAGCTCTCCGCGCTCACCCGCCAGTGCCTGGACCGCCGCATCGACGACCTCACCGTGCTCAACACCGAACTCGCCGCCTGGCAGCAGCACACCAACAGCAACCAGCGCCAAGTCGACTGGCACTTCACCACCGACGACGCACGCGTGAAACTACGCCACCTCTACCCAACCACACAGCAAAACTAAGCCGCGACAATCTACTAGTGGGACTGTCCAACGTAGCGTCCCGGCCGTCGCGGCGCATTCCTATTTTGCCCCGTGGCCTGTCATCATGTCAGGCAATGTCGCGAGAAAGCCGAGATGACGTCGGCGGTGATGAGTCACCGTGGGGAGACGTCGGGGAGCTGTTCACTGATCGCAGGGACGCACTGGATGTGGTTCGCCAACTGCTGCACGGCGAAGGCCACGCCCGCTTGCTGGCCTTCACCGGGGTGTCTGGCATAGGCAAGTCCACCCTCCTGGCACGGATAGCGGCCCAGCAGCAGACAGACGCCCATGTCCGATTGCTGGACGCGACAAGTCTGTTGGCCAGCATGGCCGTACCCGGCGAAGGCGGTGAGCAGGCCGCGCTGGAGCTGCTGCGCCAGGTCGGCCGGGCATTGGCGGGAAGCGCGCCGTGGTGGCGTCGACGCTGGGTACACCAGCAGGCGGAGGCGATCGGCATACCGCGGACCTTGAAGGCGCGCGTGTGGCAATGGGCGAGCCGCGGCGCACTGATCTCCGACTCTCCGGTGACGGTCACCGGGGGCGACCCCACCCAAGGACAGAGACGCTTGGCTTGGGTCCAAGACCTGCGCGTCGTGGCCCGGACGGTGCGCCGACGGCGGTGCCTGCTGTTGATCGACACGTGCGAGTGGTTGGTGTTCTTCGACGACAGCCAGGCACAGGTCGATCGGCCCCGGCCGGGGGAGTCGCTCGGTGTCGGCGGCTGGTTCGCCGAGGTGCTGAATGAGCTGCTGGAGCAGGCTCCCGGGCTCCGGGTGGTCCTGGCTGGCACCGTAGGCCCCGACCCCTGGGTGAAGGACGCCCGAAGAGACGGGCGGTACTACCTGCATGAGTTGACGCCGTGGGAGCCGGCCGACACCCGGGCGTATCTGGCCCGAAGGGGACTGCACGTGCCGGATGACCTGGCAGGGCCGGTAACCGAGCGCAGCCGGGGACTGCCCGCGGAGGTCTCCTGGATCGCCGACGTGCTCACCGGCACACTCCTCGACGAGCCTGCGGCCGACGGCACGCAGGTAGCCCCTACCGCGCTTGTGCACGTGGAGGAACTGGCTCACGGTGACCGCCAGGAGTGGCTCCGCACCCATGTGATGGCACGTATCACCGATCGCAACCGCCGGTTCCTGCACGCGGCGGCAGTGCTGGGCACCTTCACGCCGCAGGCCTTGCACGCCGTTACCTCAGCACCGGGCCCGCAGCCGGACGCAGGAAACGAATCATGGTTCGAGCCCCTTCGCCGCATGTCGTGTGTGCGAAGCCTGCCTGGCTCTCGTGGGCATTGGCAGCTGCACCGCACGATCCAGGAGTGGCTCCTGGCCGCACTGGCCGAGGAAGATACCCACCTGCCCGAGGCAAAGCGCAGCCTGCCCCTGCTGCACAAGAGGGCGGCCGACTACTTCGAGGCAGTGTCCGGCGGCGCATTCCGCTTTGAGGCAGCACACCATCGGTTCGCGCTCGGGGACCCCCGGCACGCCGCCGCATGGGCGGCCCACGTCATCCGCGCCCTTGAGACCGAACCGGTCGACGGCTTGTCGCTCCATCTGCTAAGCAATGCCGCACTTTCCGCCCCGACTGTCCGTGACACCCTCCCGGTCATCTTCGCGGACGCCCATCTTGTACGGGCCCGCCTAGCCTATGGGAGGGGCGATCATGCGTTGGCGTACGACCACGCCGAGCAGGCTCTCACGGTGTACGGACAGGCCGGCCATCCCGGTGTGCGCACGGCCGCGATGCTGGCCGGGCAGGCGGCGTGGCGCCGCGACCGCTACGCCGACGCCGCCACCCAGTGGACCACAGCCCTGGAAGCCCTGCCGAGGGAGGACCCCATGGCCGGGAAGCTTCTCTGCGCCTTGGCACAGGCCGTTCTCAATACCGGAGATTTCGCCCGAGGGGACGAACTCCTCTCACAGACTCTTGGTCTACCCGACCCTGAAACCGACGAGAGCGATGCCCTGTCGGCAGCGCGCGAGCCGGGCCCGCTGGCCGACCTGTGCGAGGCCCTTCTCGTCGTGCCCACGGCCGATGCCGTTCCCGCCGGGCTGCGCCGTGCCCACCTGCACGTCTTGGCCGCTCAGGCGTCCGCACACCTCTGCGACTGGCCCCGCTCCTCCGAGCATGCCGACCGCGCGCTCGAGCACGCCGACGATGACCCTCACATCGCTGCACACGCGCATCGAATCCACGCCGAACGAGCCATCTTCACTTGGGACCTCAATAACGCGGACGATCACGTAAAGGCAGGGCTCGCGGCAGCGAGTGACTGCACCGATCAGCGTTGCACGGTCCTCCTACGGCTTCTCCATGCCGACCTAGCCGAACGGAAGGCCGTCTGGGCAGACCCGGCAGCAGCCTCAAGCGCTCATATCACGGCCATGGCCGTGACCCCCGCTACCGCGCCGTCCCATACCGCCAACCTGTCGCTTGCCGCTCGCGCCGAGGCAGTGCACCTGCGGAAGTCGGCTCGAAAAGCCCGCGCTGCGGCGCGCACCCTCGCCGGTGAGCTCAACGATCCACGAACCCTGGCAATGGCCCAGATCCATGACCGTCCTGACGACTCCTTGACCGTCTTCTCGTCCATGGGCGACCGGTTCGGCCAGGCCAACACACTGCGTACGCTGGCGACCATCGCACGGAAGAGGAATGAGCATGAATTGGCTGAGCAGTGGGCCACCGAGGCATTGGCCGTCTTCTCGGCCATCGGCGACCGGTTCGGCCAGGCCAACACACTGCATCTCCTGGCTGAAACAGCACATATGCGACATGACTTCGAAGTCGCTGAGCAGTGGGCCACCGAGGCATTGGCCGTCTTCTCGGCCATCGGCGACCGGTTCGGCCAGGCCAACACCCTCTGCACTCTGGCGACCATCGTCCGGCTGCGAGGTGACCTGGAGACAGCGGAGCAGCACGCGTCGGAGGCTTTGGCGCTCTCTCACGCGATCGGCGACCAGAACGGCCAAGCCAACACACTGCGTACGCTGGCGGCTATCGCCCAGCTCCGGAGCGACTTCGACACAGCTGAGGAGCGCGCCACCGACGCATTGGCCCTGTGCGGCAGTGTCGATGACCCGCTAGGCCAGGCCACCACCTTGAACCTTCTGGCAGATACCGCTCGGCTCCAGGGCGACCTGTCGAAAGCGGAGCGGCGAGCAGAAAATGCCCTCGATCTTTACCGCTCCATTGCCGACGGGCTCGGCGAGGCGAACGCCCTGCGTATCCTGGCGACTATTGCCCGGTTGCGGAGTGACCTGCCGAAAGCCGAGAAATGTGCCAGGGAAGCTCTCGGCCTGTACCGAACCATCGGCGACCGGCACGGCGAGGCCACCACCCTCAACAGCCTCGCAGAAACCGTCCGGTTGTGGGGTGACCTGCGGGCAGCCGAGCGGTTTGCCATCGCGGCTCTCACGCTTCACCGTTCCATCGACAGCCGACTCGGTCAGGCCAACACCCTCAACAGCCTTGCTGCAACGGCTCGGATGCTGGGCGACCTGCCGAGAGCCGCGACCCACGCCGCTGAAGCCCTCGCCCTGCACCGATTCCTTGCCAACCAGCCGGGTCAGGCCAACTCCTTGAACCTTCTCGCCGATGCCATGCGGCTGAGGGGAGACCTGCTGGCAGGCAAGCGGCATGCGACTGAAGCCCGGGACATTGCCCATAGAATCGGCGACCGGCTTGCACAAGCCAACGCTCTGAGCATACTTGCCGAAACCGCCTTGCAGCAGGGTGACCGCAAGAGTGCCGTCTTTATGTTCGAACGAGCCGCCATGCTCTTCGAGGAAGTCGGGGCCGACTCAGCGGCCGAGTTCTCTCGCCTGAGACGACGGGTTTCCCGAGGTGACAAGGAGTCGTAGTGCGAAGGGCCATGTCAGCTCCGCCGTTCCGTCCGCACGCTGGGCCGAGCCGGAGCCCGCGATCTGGAGTACGGCCAGGTTGAGAGACCGGCTCAGCGAGCCTCCCTGCCAAGTGATCTCGCTCACAGGCGGAGGTCAGAAAGGGACACGACGATTCTAAGGCGGCCCGAGGGCAGCGCTCAGTCCCCAAGTAGAACGACACAAGCTGCGGGGGACACGGCGAGTGCCGCGATACGCGACGGGCACGTGAGCTGGCAGCGGGAGGTGAGCTCCAGCGAGAGGTGATCGAGCAGAGTGGCAGAGGGGCGTTCGTCCAGCACGGTCATCGGGAAGCTCCTTGCTCGTACGGCCCAGCATCCCGGGCCGGGATGGGGTTCGTGGGCAGGACGGTCGTATTGGTGGAACGGGCCAGCGGAATCAGTCGGGGGATCCGCGAGCCCTGCCTCGTCGCCGGTTCCGCCGCCGGGGTGGATGCCAGCCGGTCGTGGTGCTCGGGGTCGTGGGTGACGTGGTGCGTATTCATGACGTCGCGGAGGGAATCGCGGGGTGCTGTCACGTTGTCGGGTGCGTGAGCGTCTGATGGTGTGTCGGGGTGTGGTGGGGCTGGTTTTCGGGTCCTGGGTCAGGCTGTGGTGGGCAGGCCGGCTGTGCCGGTGATGTGGTCCCAGAGGGTGAAGCGGAGGGTCATCTCGAAGCGGTACCGAGCGGCGGTCAGGAGGTGGCGTCGGGGCCGGAAGTGGGGCGAGATGCCGCTGAACGCGGACAGGAACCGTTGCGCGGCGCCGGGTGAGCGGAAGTACTTCATGGCGCGTTCGCGCTGGCGGGTGGGCTGGTGGCTGTTCTCGGCCCGGTTGTTCAGCCCCTTGTGCGAGCGGTGCTCGACCGAGGCCATGAGGTCGCGGTGGGCGGCGCCGTCGCACTTCAGCTTGTCGGTCAGCAGGACCCGCGGGACGCGGCACTGCTTCTTCATGAGCCCGGCCATGAACCGCTTGGCGGCCTTCGCGTCACGGCGGGACTGCACGAGAACGTCCAGGACGTTCCCGTGCTGGTCGACGGCCCGCCACAGGTACTGCCGCTCGCCGCCGATCTTCACGAAGACCTCGTCGAGGTGCCATTTGTCGCCAGGCTCGGGCCAGCGGTGCCGCAGCCCGTCGGCGTATGCCTGCCCGAACTTCGCACACCAGCGGCGCACGGCCTCGTAGGAGACGATCACCCCGCGCTGGAGCATCATCTCCTCCACCTCGCGGAAGCTGACCGGGAACCGGAAGTACAGCCACACGCAGTGCGCGATGATCTCCGCCGGGTAGCGGTGACCCCTGTACGACGGCGACGCGCTCTCCACGACAAGCCCCTCCCGAGCGTGATCAACCCGAAGAGCATCTCACCCACCGGCTAACGTGACAGCACCCTGCCGAAGGCCCAACTCCTTTATTCGGCCACGGAATTGGGTCGACGTGTACTCGCTGCCGCGATCACTGTGGATCACGCAGCCGAGCTCCAGGTCCCCCCGGCCGTGGGCCATGTCCAGGGCGTCGATGACGAGCTCGGCGCGGTGGTGATCGGCCATGGCATAGCCGACGACCTCGCGGGTGGCCAGGTCCAGCCAGCAGGCGAGGTAGAGCCAGCCCTCCGCGGTGGGCAGGTAGGTGATGTCACCGACCAGCTTGATCCCGGGACGCTCGGCGTGGAAGTCGCGGCCGATCAGGTCCGGGGCCGGCTTCGCCTTCGTGTCCGGCCGGGTCAGCGAGCGGTGCTTGCGCCGTGTGACGCCGCGTATGTCGCGCTCGCGCATCACGCGGGCCACACGCTTGCGGTTCACCCGCCGCCCCAGACGACGCAGTTCAGCGTGGATGCGCGGGACACCGTAGGTGCGGCGGGAGGCGACGTGCAGCACCGTGATCTCGTGGGCGAGCGCGTCGTCGGCGGCCTGGCGGGCCCGGCGGGCTGCCTCACCCTCGCGCCACGCGTAGTAGGAGGAGCGGGTCACGTGCAGCACCCGGCACAGCAGAACGACCGGGTAGTTCGCCTTCTCCGCGTGGATGAACCGGTACAGCTCGCTCACCGGTCGTTCTCCTTCACGAAGAAGGCGGTCGCTTTTTTCAGGATCTCGATCGTCTGCTGCTGTTCGCGGTTCTCCCGCCGCAACCGCTTGAGCTCCTCACGCTCGGCGCTGGTCAGCTCGCCGCTCTGCCCCTCGCCCCGGTCCGCCTTCGCCCGGCGGTACCAGCCGCGCAGGGACTCCGAGCTGATGCCGAGTTCCCGGGCCACTGCCGTGACCGTCCTGCCCGAGGAGTCGACGAGCGCGATCGCGTCCCGGAGGCCGTCCGCCGGTACGTGTTACGTCCACGCCGCCCGGGCTCGTTCGGTCGACGACCTCGCCCGTGAAACCCGACGCTTCCTCCACCGCCGACAGCAACAGCCCCACCACGTCCGCGGCTACTTCCACGCCCGCCACGTCCGCTACACCCTCGAATAGGCAACTGAACAGTTCCGCCTCAATAACTACCCGGCCTTGAATCGGCCTTACACAGCCGGACACCATGCCGCGGTTCAGTTGTCGCCGCCGATGAGAGTTCCGACCGCGATGTCCTCGGTGCGCATCGTCGCACCGGTGGACATCGTGAACTTCCAGGCCACGGGCTGGCGTGTGACCGGGTCCACGAGGACACGGATGTCACCCGTTCCGATACCGTCCCGGTCACCGGCAGGGTAGGCGGACCGGGTGTCGTCGCTGTGGGGACTGCCCGCGGAGTCGGTGATCCGGACCCGGAACTGGGCGTACGACGACTGGCTGGAATCGTGGTCGTCGGCCGTCTCGGAGATGGGCACGACCGACTGGACCAGGCCCATGTGGCCGCTCGTGGAATTGCCCGCCGGGTGCTTTATCGCCAGGATGTCGCCGCGCCGGACCAGCACCTCACCGCTAGGGTCCATCCACTGGGGCCGCTGGACCAGGGCCACGGTGTTGTCATTGCCAGGAGTGTCGTTGGTACTCCTCCCGTCGACGATGGCGTCGTGCCATTCACCGGCGTTGGAGAATGTGCCGGCGTCGGGCCCGTCGACCAGATCGACGATCGTGCCGGTGTCGATGTTGGCCCAGGCCTGGGTGGTAAGAAGGTTGATGAAGTGACTGCACTCCACTCGGGCGTCGGTGACACCCTCGGCGTTGCGGTTGAGATGCGCTGTGGCTCCGCCCGCGTAGGTGTTGAGGGTGCTGTCGGTAGCGGAGAGCACATAGCTCTCGGCCAGGTCGACGGCGGCCAGCGGCTGAGGTTCAGCGTGTGCGGGAGCGGTCAGGGCGAAGGCGGCGATGGTGGTACCCGCCAGGATGGCAAGCCTGTGGACGGTCGGGTCTCGCAGCATGAGGTCACTTTCTCCGAGGGTGAAGGATGATCCGGGCAGGTGTGGTGACGGCGGTCCCGACCCCGCCCCCTGTATCGGGGTCGGGACCGCGGAAAGTAGGGCGTCCCTCCAGCGACTGCGCGATGTGCGCATTCGAGGCGGTACCTCCCCTCGTGGACGGCCGCTTCTGGCTGGGCCCGAGGTGAGGCGGTGCCCGTGGCGGGCGCTCTCGCCGACGTCCGGGCCCAGGAAGGCGCCGACGTCGTCGATGTCGCCCAGTTCCCTCCTCTCGCACGGGACTTGTCCGGTGCCGGCCAGGGCTTCGACCTCGGATGGGCGCATCCGTGTCATGCAGGCTGGTCACCCGCAGACGGCCGGGCGTGCGCCTGCGCCAGGCAGCCCGCTTGCAGGAGTGCGAGGAACGCATCGGGGCATCGGCGTCGCCCCTGGACATCTGTGTCAAGGCGACGGCGGCGCCCTCGCTGAGCTGAAGCCGTTGTCCGCGAAGGCAGGTTGGCGCTGCGTCTGCGGTCGGCGGTGCCGGTGCCGATGGTGGTCCAGGTCCTGATCAACCAGGGATCGGCACGGCATGACCGGTAATGCGCACCCGCGGGTCGTGGGAGTCCACTTCGATGATCAGATCACTCGGCCGTCCCATGTCCTCGCCTTGGCGGATGGCGATCGTATCCGCTGCTGCCACCAGGCCGAGTGTACGCAGATAACCACCGAACGCGGCTGCCGCTGCTCCGGTGGCCGGGTCTTCGATGACGCCCCCGACGGGGAAGGGGTCACGCGCGTGGAAGCGGCCGTCACTCTCGCGCCAGACCAAGTGCACGGTCGTCCAGCCGTGGATCTTCATGACAGCCGTGAGGGCCTCGAAATCGTAGTCGAGATCGGCCAGTCGGGCACGAGTGGCAGCCGCGAGCACCAGGTGCTCGTTACCACCGAAGGCCACGTGCGCCGGCAGCGCCGGATCAAGGTCGGCCTTTCCCCACCTCAGAGCCGAAAGCGCAGCGTCTACCTCGGCGGTCTGCGCTGGACGGGATCGGGTGGGGACACTGGTCAGCGTCGCCCTCACAAGACCCGGACCATCGGCCACGGTCTCCACCCTGATCTCGCCGGCGAGTGTGTCGTAGACCAGATCGCCGGGGCCTATGCGCTCGGCGAGTGCCACCGATGCGGCGACGGTTGCGTGCCCGCAGAAGGCGACCTCGGCGAGAGGGCTGAAGTAGCGCAGTGTGAACCGGCGCCGCTGCTCGTCTCGCGACGTGACGAACGCGGTCTCCGAGTACCCGACCTCCGCGGCGACCGCCAGCATCTGCTGCTCGTCGAGTGGTGAGGCGTCGAGGACGACGCCGGCCGGATTTCCGCCGCCAAGGCGGGATGCGAACGCCGAGTAGCGGAGGACAGAGGTGGTTGCTGGGAAGGTCATGCCGTCATACTTCCGCCATCGCCACATTATTACCAACGATGGTTTTACATGAAAGCCATCGACTTTCACGATTGCTTGCTAGGGTGCGGCCATGGATACCCGGCTGCTGAAGACCTTCACCGCGCTGGCCCGGACGGGGAGCTTTACCGCCGCCGCCGCTGAGCTGCAGCTCGCACAGTCCACGGTCACCGTGCAGATCAGGACCCTGGAGAAGGCGTTGGGCGCCCGGCTCTTTGACCGCCTGTCCAGAGGCGCGCTGCTCACCGAGCCGGGGCAACGGCTGCTTGCTCTGGCCGAAGAAGTCCTTGAAGCCGAGTCACGGTTGTTCGCGGCGGCCACCGACGACGGGCCGGTCACCGGGACCGTGGTGGTGGGCGCGGGTGAGACCCTGTGCTCAGCCCATCTGCCGAGGGTGGTCGCCGCGCTGCGCGGTCTGTACCCGGACGTGGAAGTGCACCTGCAGCCATGCGGCACCGGCAACGCCGTGGAAGGGCTCAGGGCCGGAAGTCTGGACTGTGCGCTGTTGCTGGAAGAGCGGGTTGACTTCCCGGACATCACGGCTGAGCACATCGCCAGCCAGCCCTTGGCCCTCCTGTGTGCCCCCGACCATCCCCTTGCCGGCCGCAAACAGCCGGTAACCTGGCAGGAACTGGGGAAGGAGAGTTTCTTCCTCCACGAACAGGGATGTTCCTACAGCGACTGGCTCGCTCGACGCCTGCAAGCGATTGAGGGAGCCCAGCCCCGACTGACGCGGTTCGGCAGCATCGAAGCCGCCCGCTCCTGTGTGGCGGCCGGACTCGGCCTCACCATCCTCCCCCTCGCCAACGCAGCCGAGTCGCTACGCGATGGACGTCTCAGGACGGTGCCCAGCCCCTCCCTCCCCGATGCCTCCGTCCACCTGGTACGCCACAGCCGGCGACAACCCTCGCGCGCAGCGCGCATCGTCACAGCCCAAATCGCACACCACTTCCGTAGTTACTGACTGTGACGTGCAGGAGGGGACCTGTCCCCGGGCATTCCAGCGAGTCACCGACTCGGGAGCACGCGTCGATGGTGGAGACGGCGCCGAAGCCGTTGCCGCCGGCGCTCTTGTCGCCAGCGCCCTCCCGGACAGCCCCATCGTGATCGATCCCGATGACGGCCCCGGAGAACCGCTGCCCGAACTACCTGCTTCGCTCCGCGCGTCGGCCAGGCTCGCATTGGACCGGGTTCTCCAGGACGGATCAGAGATGGCGACGGGCTGGGTGGATAGTGGTGACCTCGACCAGTGGCGCCAGGAAGTGCGCCAGATCCCCCTGGTCCTCGAAACATCCACTGATCACTGATCGTGACCGGCTCACGGAACTTGTGCCAGACCCCAGAACAAAGCGTTAAAGCCACGCAGCGGCCAGGGCTGCCGCCGTGCTGTTGATCGAGGAGCGACCGACGCTGCAAGCTCCGTCCATCCCAGCGCGCGATGGTGGCACTGGTGTATCTGGGAGAACACACCGCTCTGGCGAAGATCGCTGCCGGGTTCGGGATCAGCGAGTCCACCGCCCACGACTACACCAGCGCGGTCGTCGACCTTCTCGCCGCACGTGCACCGGGTCTGCTGAAGACGCTGCGCGAGCGTGATCCTGACTGCGTCCTGCTCGACGGGACTCTCGCCGAGTACGACCGGGTCGGCGACGGCCGGGCCGACTGCTCCCACGAACACCGGCGCCACGGTGTGAACGTGCAGGTGGTCACCGATCCCGACGGCCGGCTGTTGTGGCTCTCACCCGCACGGCCGGGCCGCACCCACGACCTGACCGCCACCCGCACCCACCGGATCATCCGCATCTGCGAGCGCCAGGGCGTTCCCATCGTGGCCGATCTCGCCTACCAGGGCGGCGGTCCCTGGCTAACCACTGGCATCAAGCGCAGGCCCCTGCAGAGACTCACCCCCATCGACAAGACCCGCAACCGTGCCTTGGCCGTGACATGGGCACCCGTCGAACGCGGCGTCGCCCGCCTGAAGTCATGGCGGATCTTCCGCAGGTCCCGATGCAGCCCCAACAGCATGACGTCAACCGCCAAGGCCATCCTCACACTGGAGCGGCACCCTCCGAGCCCCCGAGTTGCGATGGAGGCCGCCGATCAGCGGTCATC
Organism: Streptomyces sp. SCSIO 30461; assembly: GCF_037023745.1. Classification (NCBI taxonomy): domain Bacteria; kingdom Bacillati; phylum Actinomycetota; class Actinomycetes; order Kitasatosporales; family Streptomycetaceae; genus Streptomyces; species Streptomyces sp. SCSIO 30461. Next base: position 4,658,534 of record NZ_CP146101.1, on the reverse strand, counting down.
TGAGCTGCGTGAAGCGTGGCGAGGTCAGAAGGAGTGGTGGGAGGGAGAAGACCAGATGGTCCACCTCCCTCTCGTGGACGTCATGCCGCTACATCGCGCCGCCTTGTGAGGCGTCCTCCTTCGGCAGGCCCTTCACGGATACGTGCTGCTGTGCTGGTGCTGTTCGGGGAGCAGGCTCTCGGGGTGCACCCACAGCACCACGTTGTCCAGGCGCCCGTCGCCGGAACCCCTGCCCTCCCTCCCGAAGAAGTCGAGGATGTCCTGCTCCGAGTGGCGCAGGCTGAAATGGGTCAGCACGAACAGGGTCTCGGGATGTGCCTCGACCACGGGGCGGAGGCGGCTCCAGACGGTGTGCCCGACCCGATCCGCCCGCTCCAGCTCGCTGTCGTAAAGGAATGTGCACTCGGTGACAATCACCGGATACGTGAACAACCACGGGTTCCCTTCGAACACGCTGACGTGGGTATCGCCGAGGAAAGCGAACAGCGGCCGCAGCACCTCCTGTTCGACCTCGGTACCTTCCCTGCGTCGCTGCGCCACGATACGCCCGAACTCCCCGCCCCGCCCCTCCTCGACCAGCAAGCGGCGCAGCTCCTCGTACTCGGGCCGCAGCGCCTTGCCGACCTCGGAGACGGCGTACCCCACGCAGGGCACCTTGTGCTCGCACTCCACCACCCGCACACGATGTGCCCGCCGCCCGAAGGTGAACTCGTCGCCCTGCCGTACCCCGTGCAACCGGTAGCCGCCGGCAAGGTCCGGGTCGTACCCCGCCCCGTGGTTCAGCTCCGCCGACGCCCGCAGAAAGGACTCCACGTAGGGCACGGATCCGGCCGGCAGGTAGATGTCGGTACCCGCCCGGGAGGCGAGGAAGTCCAGGTCTTTTACGTGGTCGTGGTGGGTATGCGTGAGCAGTACCGTATCCACCTGACGTCCTTCACAAAGCCCCGCGTCCAGACTGCACCGCAGCTCGGGGATGTGGAAGAACGTCTTGTCGTTCGCACGCGAATAGCCTGTGAGGGTGAACGCGGTACCGGGTATCTTCCAGGTCTTCCACTGACGGAACGGATGTCCCCGTTCGAGCCGCTCGGGATTGCCTGCCGACGGCTTCGGAGCCTGCCTCATGGATGCGCCCTCCAGTACCCGCAGTGAACCGGTCCGTCCACTGGCGGACCACGGACGGTCGATCGTAGCGAGACCGCCAGAATGAACACCACGCATATCTGCACCGGCCGCCACCCACGTCGGGTCTCCCCGACGATGCCGCACGCACGCCACGTCAAGGGGAATACTCATCTATCGACTGATTCATGGGTCTTCGAATTTAGTGGGGGTGCGCCTGCCGTCGGCTCCGGCGGGTGGTCGCACAGCGTGAGCGTAGGCGCTGGTTGGCGCGGTTGCGGAAGCCGAAGGCGTTACGCGCTTCGAGCTTGATGAGGCGGTTGTTGCCTTCGGAGGCGGCGTTGGTGATGCCGGTGGTCAGGTAGGTCTCGATGCCGTCCCACCACTGCTCGATGGTCTCGGCGAGGGTGAGGAGTTCGTGCAGGTGGGCGTGGTCGGCGACGTGGGTGAAGAAGCGGTGGCGGGCGGCGGAGATCGCGGAGCGGTCGGGGGCGTGGTGGGTGCGGCTGACGGCCAGGCCGAGGAGGTCGCGCAGGAGTTCCTTGGCCTGCCAGGCCGCGTGGATCTGCCGGCCGTAGGTGCCCATGTACTCCAACTCGGTCTTCAGGAGGAGGCGTTGGTCTTCGGTGAGGTCTTCTTTGTTGCGGCGCAGGAGTTTGCGGACGGTGTAGATGCCGTCGCCCTTGCGGGCCCGGCGGCCGTGCTGCCGCCAGGTGAGGCGTCGGCGCAGGTCGGCGAGGTGGCGCTGGGCGAGTTGCACGATGTGGAAGCAGTCGACGACCACGGTCGCGTGCGGCAGGGCACGGTGGACGGCGGCGCGGAAGGTGGAACACAGGTCGATGGCGACGTAGCGCACCTGTGCCCGCCAGGATGCGGGCTGGGAGCTGAGCCAGTCGGCGACCGAGGTGGCGTTGCGGCCTTCGACCTGCCCGAACAGTCCTTGCCCGCCGATCACGTCGACGAAGCCGATGTGCCAGGCGTCCGCGACCAGTTCCCACTTCTGCGTGGCCGGGTTCTGGGCCCAGACCGGCTTGCCCCGCCGGGTCTCGTCGATCCCGACCGCCTCGGTCGCGGGCGGCGTCTCGGGCAGGACCGTCGCGGCGTAGTCCTCGAAGCATCGCTGCACGATGGGCCAGCTCAAGGACAGGTCGCGGCCGGCCTGCACGACGGTGCGGGATCCGTCGCAGACCGCGGCCCCCGCCGCCCGGCGCAGGGCGGTGGTGGTGCGCATCCCGGCGGGCACCGCGTGGATCGCCTCGGTGAACGAGCCGCGCTCGCACGCGGGTTCGGCGCAGTACCAGCGTGCCTTGCGCCACCGGATACTCACAGGGCGTCCACCGCAGGGCAGGTGCCGGGGCCGGGTGGTGCGGTAGTCCTTCAGCCGGGTGGCGAAGACCCCGCACGAGGGGCAGGCCCGGGCGGAGTCCTCGCTCGTGACCACGTACACCGTCGAACCGCCCGCCCCGTCGTCCTTGACCTGCGTCACACTCACCCCCTCCAGCCCCAGAAGTCGCGTTGCCGCTTCGTTGATGCCGGTATCGTCGCTGTTCAAGCCCGTGGGGTTTCATGATCGGTTGCCTAGACAACAACCATGATCACGAAGGCCCGCGGGCTCCTTGCGTCCAGGGCGCCCGCACCCCAACCACCTCACACAGCGTGACCGGCGAGCGCGCCCGTCACCGCCGCACCCCCCACTAAATTCGAAGACCCTGATTCATGAGCAAGATCGACAAGCGGCGGCGTGTGGCAGGATCGACTGTCAGTTTCCGAAGTTGCGTGCATGGGTGAACGGGGGATTCGTTGCCGAGTGCAGGGAACTGCGGATGTCCGGACGCGTGGAAGTCGCCTGCGCTACGGTCGTTTTGGGCCGTAGTCGTGTGCGCGACGAGGGGGCTTCCGCATGGCAGATGGGCCGGGTTGAGCTGCCCCGCAAGTGCCTGCCTCACGGCCCTGGAGATCCCCACATCTGCGGCTGTGCTGTTCCTCTCGACCACGACGGGCAGAACTCCACATGGAATTGTCCCCATCCGCGGCTATCCAGATCTGGCCAGTGGTAGAGACTCCGGCAGACGTGGTAGTTGCATCCGCCTGAAATATACAGCTCGGTCGCAGCAGCAGGCGGCCCGTCCTTCGTGACGGCGAATATATGCGGAGCGGCTTCCTTGAACGCCGCCGTGCTGCCAGTCAGAAACAGGGTCTCGGCGTGGACGTGCTGGTGTAGCAGGTTCCTGTGCTCCGGATTGCTGGGGGCCGCATAGTTAATCTCGGGGGTGTCGGCCGGCAGATCCCTCTCCGGCACGCTCGCTGTGCGCAGTTCGCGGGGAGCGTTCCCTGCACGAATGCGTGCCCGCAGCTTCTTCCATTGGGAGGGCCGGAACTGTACCGCCCGGTGGACCAACACAAGGTCGAGGGGGCATCTCCTCCTCGTCGGCCCCCTCGAACTCCCCTGCCGGGGCGCGCGTCGGCAGGTAGACCAAGGACCGCGGGGATCGCGCCGCGAGCAGCCACAGAGCGCCAATACGTCGACCGTCTGCACGGTCCACATACATGTTGTATGAGTCTTTGAATTTGTAGAGTGCCCCGTTTCTCAGTGGTTTCGACGGACTGATCACTCTGTATTCCTCGTCCCCGAGTCGCACCTGCTGCACAGTGATCTTCAATCGCAGGCTGTCTCGTGTGAGGGCGGCCCTCGATGCAGTCATCCCATTGACTCCCTCTGTCGATTCGACCTCTCGCATCACTGTCCCAGCCGGAGACGAGGAAGGTCCCCGGGACGTAGATGGGGCCCGACATCTTCGCAACCCCCTCGGCCGACGTAGGAGGGGGCTCGTCCGGGGCCACCTTCTGCCTCCCGCATCCGGGACGCGAGGAGTCGGGTCTCAGGCCGGATCGGGACCGGGCCATGCCTCGTGGGCCCTGAATGCCTCGACGAGTGACCGGCGGCCGCTCACGCCGAGCTTCCGATACACCTTCTGGAGTGTGTTGTCGACCGTTCTGCGGGACAGGAAGAGTCGCTCGGCGATCTCGTTACTGGAGAGCCTGCGCCCTGCGAGGACGGCGACCTCGCGCTCTCGCTCCGTGAGAGAGGAGCCCAGCAGCGAGTGTCCATCGCGGGACGCACCGGGCAGCGTCCCCTGGACCCGAGCCGTGGCGGCCTGCGCCATTCGATCGGCCTCGGCGGCGGCGCGATGCCGCCGGTCGCCGCGGAGCACCGCCGCAGCGTGAGAGGCGCTCTCCGCAGCCAGCATGTGGGCTCCGATACCGCTGAGCACCGCGTAGACGGAGAGGAGCCGGTCTGCGTCCCCGGCGGCAACGGCGGCGGCGAACTCGGCACGTGCCGGGGCGAATGCGCCCTCCAGCGCGTCCGAGAGGGACCGCAATTCGCGGGCTGCCTCGTCCGCGAGGCCGAATCGTGCCAGATCGGTGAGCAGGAGGGTGCGCGACGAAGTCTGGCCGGCGGCGCGTGCCCCTCGCACGGCCTGGCGCAGCACCTCCCGTGCCGCGGTCATGTTCCCCCGTAGCGCCAGCAGCCATGCCTCGCCGATCCGCTCCTCCCCTGCAAGGAGCGCGCAGGGCGGGTGGTCTGCCGCTCTGCCCACCGCCCGCGCCGCTGCCGTTTCGTCGCCGAGGGCCGCAGCGGCGGCTGCGACGCCGGAGTACGCGAGGGAGAGGATCTTGGTGTGCCCGGCTGACTCCGAGGACGCGACGGCCTCCGCGAAGTAGCGGCGGGCATCGGCCGCCCGTCCCGCGGCCCACGCGCACCGGCCGCGGTGGAAGGCGAGCCAGGTCGCGGTCAGCGGAGTCGACGCGCTTGCAGCCGCCGACACTCTTCCGGCGAGTGCCTCCGCCTCCTCCAACCGACCCAGCTCCACCAGGGCGTACAAGCGAAGGACGTCCACCGCGTGCCGGTGCACGGAGAGGGCCCGCTGATCGGCGGAGAGCAGGCTGCGCTCGCAGTGGTCAGCCGTGTCCAGCCCCTGGGCCGCCCGGCCGACGGCCGTCAGAGCCAGGACCCTCATGCTCAGGACCATGGTTGGAGAGCCGCTGCCGGTGGGTGAGTGGTCCGTCAGCGCGAGACCGGCCACGGGGTGCCCGGACACGGCGATCAGGGCTCCCGCCACCTCGCGCAGCACCACGGTGCGCTCGGCCGGGTCGACCAGGTGCGCACGGGCCTGCCGCCCGATCCGCAGCACCTCGGTGATCGGTCTGCCCGCCCAGAACAGGTTCAGCATCCTGGTACGTGTCGCGGTCGCGGTTCGCCCCGGGGGGCCGAACAGGCCAGGCGCTTCAGTGTGGCTTCGGCCTGTCTCCAGTCGCCGAGCTGGAAGTGGCTCTCCGCCAGCATGTGGCGGGTGGCTGCCGAGTGCTGGTCCTCTGACAGGGAGGTCGAACGCGATGACCTGCTGGTAGTCGTGACAGCGACGGGCCAGCCCCGCCGCATGGGTCAGCAGTCCGGGTTCCGCGATGTCGACGGCCGCCTCCCAGACAGCGATCCGCAGCACGTCCCCCCTTCGTCGGAGGCCGCGACCTCTCACCCACTCGGCGTGCTCCCTGAGCAGCCTGCGGCGCCGCAACGCGCCCATCCGCGAAAGCAGTACCTGTCCGTACACGGGGTGTGCCAGGGTGGCCTTCAGCCGTCGGCCGTCCTCATGGACCCGGATGGCGTTCGACGCTTCCAGTCTCTCCAGGACGTCGGCTCCCGCCAGCGCCCGCAACTCGCTCACTCCCACCGGCTCGGCGAGGGCGAGCAGGTCCAGAGCCGTGCGACCCGTCGGGCCCACCACTGCGAGCCTGTCCTCCACGAGCCGGTCGAGTCGCGGTGTGCCGAACTCCTCAGGGCTCGTCGCCCGCCAGAGTTCCCCGGTGGGTGAGCCGCCCCCGGGCCAGAGCGCCGCAGACCAACTCGTAGAGGTAGAGCAGGTTGCCGCCGCTGGCCCCGTACAGGTACCGCACGGTCTGCTCCCCGACGGTGCCGGACAGTACGTGCTCCAGGACTGTACGGGTTCCGGCGCTGTCGAGATCGCCCAACTCGACCCGGAGCAGTGTGCCGATCCGCTCCCGGACCGAGACGGAGCAGTTGCGGGGCACGCCGTCCTGGAACGTCGCGAGCAGAAAGGCGTCGCCGGCGTCGAGCAGGCGACCGATCACGAACATCGAGGTCGCGTCGAGGAGATGGAGGTCGTCGACGAACAGCAGGTAGCGGCCCGGTCCGGAGCCGAGCGTCGCCCGGACGCTGCGGTAGGCGGAGACCGGATCGCAGGGTACGGCCTCCGCGGCCGTGAGGTGGGCGAGGGCGCCCAGCGGTATCTCGCGCGCATGCGCGGTGGCCAGGGCCCGACCGCCCCGGTGCCCCGCGCGTCGGCATAGCACTCCTCGGCCAAACGGGACTTGCCGACCCCGGACGGCCCCTCCACGACGATTCCTCTGACCGCCGGATCGTCCACGGCATCCAGGACGGTCCTGCGGTGCGCCTCCCTGCCGACGAAAGGCCACACCGCTCCACCGGGCGCCACCGGGTCCCGTTCCTGCATGCCGTAGACAGCCATTCTGATCCTTTTTTCCTGTCTTGCCGCAGCCTGCCACAGCCGTCCGCGACACGATCAGTGAGGCCCGAGGGGTGGAAGGAGTATCCGCCGGCCGACGCGGCGGAACGCGTCCCACCCGGACGCGCGGGTCGAGCAGAGTCGGCCGGCGTGGCCGTGGTGCGAGGCAGGACGGGTAGTTGTTGCTCTCCCGCCACCGTCGGAGCCCGCAGACCATGGCTTCAGCGCCGGCTGCCACCGCGACGGAACGGCCGGCGCAGGTCGGCTTCTCGAACCCACGCGAGGCACGGCGACGCTCGCATCTGCGAGAGCGCCCAAACTCCTCGGAGCCGACAACATCGCCAAGACCACCCGAGCCATCCGCGACGAACCAGGGCGAGCACTCCCGATCCTGGGCGTCTTCAACACCCCGGACCCTCACTGAACTTGATCAAGCCCTGACCTGGCTCCGGGGCATCGCCCACACCATCCCTGAACGAACCGACCACTGAGGAGAGCAAGACATGCGACGACTTATCCGCCTGAGCCTGGCCATAGGTGCGGTCACTGCGCTCGGAGGCGGCCTGCTTGCGGTCGCCGAGACGGGGTCGGCTGCGGTGCCGGAATCGGCCCTGACCGCACCCGAAGCCGCGCTGGCCCAGGCCGCGACCTCGGGGCCGACCCCGGCCCCGACCCCGGCCCCGACCTCGGCCCCGACCTCGGCCGCCGCCAAGCCCGACTTCAACGGGGACGGCCGTGCGGACATCGCTGTGGGAAACCCCAACGCTACTGTTTCGGGGCAAACGGGGGCCGGAAAGATCACTGCGTTTTACGGGGGCGCTGATGGTCTGTCCTTCAGCCGCCGCCAGGTCATCACGCAGAACACCCCCGGTATGGCCGAGGAGGCCGAGGAGGACGACGGCTTCGGCTACGCGCATGCGGTCGGGGACTTCAACGCCGACGGATACAGCGACCTCGCCGTATCCGCGCCGCATGAGGGAGTCGTCGGCCGCGTCTTCGTCCTGTGGGGCTCGCCGGGCGGACTCACCGGTGGCACCGCTATCTCCCGGCCTTCTACAACGGTAAGTTCTTGGGGATCCACGATGACCGCCGGCGACTTCGACGGCGACGGCCGGAGCGATCTCGTGGCGACCGGGCACAGCAACGTCGTCTTTACGTACGACAACCTGTCTCCGTCTCCCGGAAGCCGTAGCGTCAGCAGCAGACTTCTGCCGATCTCGATGGCGTTGGGCGGAGTGGAGGGGCTCACCGCGGGTGACGCAAACGGCGACGGTCGGGACGATCTGATTGCCAGAGGCATGTCCGCCGCCAACGGGGTGCACGACACACACTTCTGGGTGCCGGGAACGGCTGCTGGTCTCGCCGTCCCACCCTTTACGCGGACGCTGCCTGCCGGCGAATCGGTCGCCATCGGCGACATCAACGGTGACAGCTACGGTGACGTCGTCATCGGTCTTCCCTGGGACGACAGCTGGAACCCCGGGGTGCCTGGGCACCTTCCCCCGGGCACAGTCCCGGGCGGCAAGGTCACGGTCCGCTACGGATCCGCCTCCGGCCCGTCGCACTACGGGAGGATAATCACTCAGGGGACAGACAACATCCCCAGCAGCGCATCACCGAACAGGGACCAGTTCGGATATTCGCTGAGTCTGGGGGACATCAACGGAGACGGCAAGGCCGACCTTGCGATCGGTGCCCGGGGCAAGGACATCAACGGGGTGGAAGGACCCGGCGCCGTCACGGTGCTGTACGGCACCGCTGCCGGGCCCAACACCTCCTTGAGAATCCAGCAGTACGCCCAGAGCAGCCCGGGCGTCCCCGGTGACGACGAACCGGGCGACTTTTTCGGACATTCCCTGGGTCTGACAGACGTCAACGGCGACGGCAAGGCCGACCTGACCATCCTCGCCCCCCAGAAGGGACAGAATTCCCTCACCACTCTTCTCTCCAACGGCCAGTTCATCACCACGGTCGGCGCCACGGTCTTCGATCCCCATGCACTCGGCGTCACACACCAGTTGCCGGGGACCAACAGCTGATCACGCACGTACCTTCGGGCATCCGGGTCTGTTCGGCATATCTGGAAAGTCTGCCCGCTCATGTGGTCCAGAGGTGGGCATCCATGCACAGGGGATGTCGTGGAAGCGACGGTATTTCAGGTGGGAGACACGGTCAGTCACTTCACCGAGGCCGGGCGCGCCGACGTGGTGGTCCACGTCCGGCGGCCCTGGTGGACCCGGGCGCGTGTACTGGGTGGACTGGGGCAGGGTGCCTGTCCCGAGCCTTAGGCTTACGGCCTATGGCACGACCCACGGCGGGACAATTCGGCGTGAACGACGCCGAGTACGTGACGTGAACTACGACGTGCGGCGGGCGGCCCTCATCTGGGCCGTGCCGCGGTGCCCGCCGCGTATGTCACGGCGGTCGGGCAACTCGGCGGCCCGATCACGCTCATCTGGGACGAACTCAACGTCCACAAAGCCGCCGACCTACAGGCATGCGCCGCGTCTCGGGACCGGCTCACCTCCGGGTGGGTGCGTTAATTCTTGAGGGATGGGGGGCGGCTGTGGTCACGCGGCGAGGGCGAGTTGTCCCTGGTAGCGGACGGTGTGGGTGTGCAGGTGGTCGAGTTCGGTGAAGTAGCTCCAGTGCCGGTCGAAGTCGCCGTTGTCGATGACGGCGCGTAGGAGGAGGACCGCCTCGGCGCCGGTCAGGCTCCATCTCGCCCCGGTCGCGTCCAAGGGGTCCTTGACGAGGAAGCGGCAGCTTCCCTCGATCACCCCGGTCGCGATGGGCCAGCCCATGGCGAGGGCGAGGTGGTCTTCTCGGGCGGCATGGCGAACGGACCTGTCAGAGCTGCAACTTGAAGCCCACGTGCGAGCCCGTGAAACCCAAGCGCTCGTAGAAGCGGTGGGCGTCGGTGCGGGCCGAGTCCGAGGTGAGCTGCACCAGTTGGCAGCCCTGGCGGCGGGACTCGTCGACGGCCCACTCGATGAGCTGGGCGCCGAGGCCGTGGCCGCGCTCGGAACTGTGGATCCGTACCCCCTCGATGATCGAGCGGGTCGAGCCCTTGCGGGACAGCCCCGGAATGATCGTGAGCTGGAGGGTACCGACGACCTCGCCGTCGCGATCGGCGACGACCAGCAGCTGGTTCGGATCGCTTTGCAGTCGCTCATAGGCTGACCGATAGGGAGTCAGATCGTCCGGTGACTCACGGGTAGCGCCCAGTGCGTCGTCCGCGAGCATGGCGACGATGGCTGCGATGTCATCCCGCACGGCGGGACGGATACCGATAGTGGTCATACGCCGCATGCTAACCAGACGCCCCATGCGGCAACCGACTGCTCGACCGGAAGCGAATCAGACCCATTCAGACCCGGTTCACCTGGGAAATGTCCGGCACTTAAGCAGGTCGGAAGCCTTTTGGTTCCCGTGATTCACCTCACAACTTGACCGTTGCGCCCCCGCCCGCCCCTCCCGGAAGATCACCCCGGGATGCGCCGGGGGGGGGCTCGATCTCGACCGGACCATCGGAGCATCACCCGGCCGTAAGATCAACCGAGGATGGGAGAATCCTTCATGTCTAAGGCCCTTGATGTTCACACTCGGGAACTTGCTGAGCAGGGGTACACGCTGCTCGAGGGGATCACCACGGACGAGGAGGCAGCCGCTGCGGTCGGCGTCTTCGGTGAGCTGGTCCCGCAGTACGACGGCTCGCTGCGCTACCAGGTGAAGGCCGCCCCAGGATTCGAGGAGCGCCGCTACTCCAAGAGCGTCAACACGATCCTGGTACACACCGAGGCACCGGGCTGGAAACCGCCGCCCACCTACCTGGCCCTGCACTGCCGGGTCCAGGCCACCTGCGGCAGCGGCCACACCGAACTCGCCGACATGCGGCAGTTCGTCGCCTCGCTGCCCGAGCGCGACCGGGCAGCGCTCTACGAGCACACCATCGACTGGATCGGCCACAACACCGGAGGCGTCGGCACCGAAGGCGTGCGCCGCCCTGTCGTCGAGGTCACCGACGGCGGCCAGGAGGTCCTGCGCTTCAGCTACAACCTGCTGACCACCGGCCAGTACGACCCGCCGGTCGACGCCTCCGTCGACCCCGACCAGCTGCCGCTCGGCAGCTTCGGCATCCACCTCGCGGAGCAGGCCGAGGCCTTCTTCCGGGAGTACCGCGTCTCGGTACTCATCCCCGAGAACCACGTTCTGGCCTGGGACAACCAGCGCATGGTGCACGCGCGTTCCGCCTACACGGACAAGCGGCGCCACCTCACCCGCTACTGGATCGCCGCCCAGCGCTGACCCGCGACCGGCCGCCGCCGGCCCGTACCGCCGCCGGTCGACCGCGCGCCGTCGCGCCCGCAGTGAGCCGTCCAGGCACTTGCGGCCCGCGCCGCCACGGCAGCGGCTGTCACCAGTCCACCGACATTGACACCACGTGAGGCCCAGAACCATGGCTGACGACCGGAACGAACCGGTTCAGGACGAAGAGTTCCCCACCGGACTGCCGGAGGAGCTCCGGGGACTGCCCGAGGGCGTGCCCCGCCACAACCCCGACGACCAGATCGAGAGCGCCGTCATCCGCCGCCTGGTCGGCAACTGGCAGCGCCGCGCCACCGTCAAGCGCGACGAGCCGAACCTCGACGAGCTCTTCGAGCTCGACCGGCCGGACTACCCCGAGCGGATCCTGCCCTTCCGCGACCACCCCACGTTCCAGGCGCTGGACCCGGGGAAGAAGACCCAGCTGCTCAGCTGGGCCTGGATCGCGTACAACCGGCACACCATCATGGCCGAGCAGAAGGTGGCCAACCCCGCCTTCGCCCTGGTCATGGAGGGCGAGTACCCCGAACTCCAGGACGAGGCGCTCAACATCTCGCTGGCCCAGGCCATGGTCGACGAGCAGTACCACACGCTGATGCACCTCAACGCCAGCGCCGTCACACGGCGCAAGCGCGGCTGGGCGATGCCCGACCACGAGCTGCCGATCTCCCACACGGCGCGCGAGCACCTGCGGCTGCGCGAGAGCGCGAGCGAGCGCTGGGAGGCCTCGCTGACCACCCTCGCCTTCGCGACGGTCTCCGAGATCTCCATCAACGCCTACCTGGACCTGCTCGCCGACGACCCGGACATCCAGCCGATCAACAGCAGCACGGCCAAGCTGCACAACCGCGACGAGTACTGCCACGCCTCGATCTCCGCCGTGCTGGCCGAGGTCGTCCACGACCGCCTCGACGAGAAGAAGCAGCGCTTCTTCCGCGACATGCTCTTCGAGGGCCTGGAGGCCTTCGTCGCCACCGACTACACGACGTGGCACCGGATCATGGACCTCGTCGGCGTCGAGGGCGGCCACGAGATGCTCCAGGACTGCCAGGCCGAGCAGAGCCGCAGCCGCCTCGTCCGCGACTACACCGGCCTGCACACCCTGATCGAGCGCATGGGCGTCCAGGACCTCGTCGAGTTCGACTGGTCCAAGTCCCACGTCGCGCGCTGAGCGGGAATCGAGAAACCTGGTGAAGCACTACGCGAACGAGCGCCTGGCGCAGCTCGCGCGGGACCGCGGCATGCCGGACGAGTACGTCCGCGACCTGCGCGTGGTCTCCGGCGTCCTGCCGTTCAAGGTCAACGAGTACGTGGCCGACGAGCTGATCGACTGGTCGGCGGCGCCCGACGACCCGATCTTCCGGCTCACCTTCCCGCACCGCGACATGCTGCCCGCACCGGTCTTCGACCGGATGGCGGCGCTGCTGGACGCCGGGGCGCCGCGCGCCGAGCTGCGCGAGGCGGCCACCGCCGCCCAGCGGGACCTCAACCCGCACCCGGGCGGCCAGCTCGAGTCCAACGTGCCCACCCTGGACGGCCGCCGTTTCGACGGACTCCAGCACAAGTACGCCGAGACGGTGCTGGTCTTCCCCTCCCAGGGGCAGACCTGCCACTCGTACTGCGGCTACTGCTTCCGCTGGGCGCAGTTCGTCAGCCAGGAGGAGCTGCGCCAGGCACTGCGCGACCCGGCGGATCTCACGGGCTACCTGGCCCACCACCCCGAGGTCACCGACGTGCTGTTCACCGGCGGCGACCCGATGATCATGCGGACCGACGTGGTACGCCGCTGGGTCGAGCCGCTGCTCGCACAGACCCCGTCGGTGCGCACCCTGCGGTTCGGCACCAAGGCCCTGTCGTACTGGCCGCAGCGGTTCACCACAGGACCGGACGCGGACGACCTGCTGCGGCTGCTCGAACAGTGCGTCGCACAGGGCCGGCACGTGGCCCTCATGGCGCACTTCTCGCACCCGCGGGAGCTGGAGACGGACCAGGTGCGCGAGGCGATCGCCCGGATCCGCGCCACCGGCGCCGAGATACGGGCGCAGGCCCCGCTGGTCGCGCACGTCAACGACGACCCGGCCGCCTGGTCGCGGATGTGGCAGCTCCAGGTCGAACTGGGCGTCATCCCCTACTACATGTTCGTGGAGCGCGACACCGGGGCGAGTAGCTACTTCGGCCTGCCCCTCTCCCGCGCCCTCGACATCTACCGCGAGGCCGTCCGCGGCGTCTCAGGCCTGGCCAGGACCGCCCGCGGCCCGGTGATGTCGGCCGCACCCGGCAAGGTCATGCTGCACGGCACCACGGAGGTGGCGGGCGAGAAGGCGTTCATCCTCAGCTTCCTCCAGGCCCGCCGGCCCGAGTGGGTCGGGCGGCCGTTCTTCGCGGCGTACGACGAGCACGCCCAGTGGTACGACGAGCTCAAGCCCGTCTCCTTCGGTACCACCCTGTCGGCGTACGCGGGGGAGCAGTGGTGAGGCTCCAGGTCCACGAGATCCGCCTCACGGACCGCGATGTCTGGCGCAGCGCCCGGGAGGCGATCCCGGTGCAGCCGGGCGTGCTCGTCGAGCTGACGGCGGGCGGCCGTTCCGGCTTCGGCGAGGCCTCGGCCTTCATGACCGACCGCTACAACTCCTCGCTCGACGCGCTGCACGCCTCGCTGCGCTCCGCCGCCGGCGTCCTGCGGGAGCTGCCGGCCGACGACCCCGAGGGCGCCTGGTCGGTGCTGGCCCCGCGGCTGGCCGACTCGCCGTTCGCGCTGGCCGCGCTGGACGTGGCCGCGCACGACCTAGCGGCCCGGCTGGCCGGCGTACCGCTGTGGCGGCGGCTGGGCGCCGACGAGCCCGGGGAACTGCACTCCAGCTACAGCATCGGGCTGGACGAGCCCGATGTGATGGTGCGCAAGCTCCTTGACCGACCGGGCTGGCCCGCGTACAAGGTCAAGCTGGCCGCCCCCGGTGACCTGCACATCCTGAAGGCGCTGCGCGAACACACCGACGCGCCGTTCTTCGTCGACGGGAACTGCGGCTGGGAGCCCGCCGCGACGGCCGCCGCGCTCGGCGCGATGGCCGAACTCGGCGTGACGCTCCTTGAGCAGCCCTTCCCCCGCGAGTCGTGGGCGGCGGCCAAGGCGCTCAAGGAGATCTCCCCGATCCCGGTCTACGCCGACGAGAGCATCATCGGGCCGCACGACCTCGACGCCTGCGCCCAGGCGTTCCACGGCGTGAACCTCAAGTTGATGAAGGCCGGGGGTGTCACGCCGGCCCTGCGGATGCTACGCGCGGCACGGGCCGCCGGCCTCGGCACCATGCTCGGCTGCATGCCTGAGTCCAGCGCGGGCGTCTCCGCGACGGCCCACCTGGGCCCGTTCGTCGATCACCTCGACGCCGACAGCATCGCGCTCCTGGCAGTGGACACCGGCACCGGCATCCTGCTGGACGACACGGGCCGCATCACGCTGCCTTTGGCGGCCGGCACGGGCTTCGTGCCCGAGTATCGGGGACCGGCCTTCACCGTGCGTCCCGCGGCGGCCGGCCAGGCCGGCTGGGACGGCGACGAGCTGTCCGTACACCGCGACGGCACGGCGCTGGCCTCGGTACGGATCCGGCGTCGGCCGGTGCCCGACCGGGCACCGGCGGACACGGTCCGGCAGCTCGACGTGCTGCCCGCGCCGTCCGCAGACCCGGCGACTGCCGAGGAACTGGCGGCGCTCGTCCGCGGAGCGGTGACCCGCGCGGTCGCCGACGGGGCGGACAACGTCTGGCTCCGGACCGGACACGACGGCGCCCGGGAAGCCTGCCGCGCGACCGGTTTCCGCGCCCTGCCGGGTAGCGCCGGACATGACGGCGGCAGCGCTTACGACGGCGACGGCCCCGACGACGGCAGCGCTTACGACGGCGACGGCCCCGACGACGGCAGCGATCTCGACGGCGACCGGCCCGGCGACGGCACCCTCCCGGACGGCCACGGCCCGTCCTCCCTCATGCTCTGGAAGGCGAACCGACCCGCATGACCCACGTGCACGACGTGCAGTACCCCACGGCCGCCGGGGAATCCGCCGGCAGCGCGGCCCCTGCCGCGCCCCTGCTCCCGGCCGCCACGGCCGTGGCCCTGGCCGAGACGGCCCTGACCGGCGCCGGCCTGTCCGCCGAGGACGCCGGGGAGGTGGCGCAGGCCCTGGCCGAGACGTCACTGCGCGGCATCGACACCCATGGCCTGCGGCTGCTGCCGCAGTACCTCGACGAGTTGGCCGACAAGATCGCCACCGCCCGTCCGGAGATCCGTACCGTCCGGGACAGCGGCGCGGCTGTGATGCTCGACGCCGACGGGGCGCTGGGCGTGGTGGCCGGCCTGGCCGCCGCCCGGATCGCAGCCGAGCGGGCCCGCAGCCACGGCGTGGCCGCGGTCGGCGTCCGCAACTCCAACCACTTCGGCGCGGCCTCCGTCTACAGCCGGTACCTGGCCCAGGAGGGCCTGGTCGGCATCGTCACCACCTCCGCCGCCTCGCGGGTCGCCCCCTTCTCCGGGACCGAACCGCTCTACGGCACCAACCCGCTGAGCTTCGCCGCCGCCGTCGAGGACGACGAGTTCGCCCTCGACATGGCGACGAGCCAGGTCTGCTTTGGCGAGATCAAGGAGCGCCGCAAGCAAGGCCGGGCACTGGACCCCGGCTGGGCGACCGACGCCGAGGGCCGCCCGGCCACCGACCCCGAGCAGGCGTACGCGCTCTCGCCGCTGGGCGGCTACAAGGGGCAGGGCCTGGCCATGGTGGCCACCCTGCTCGGCGCGGTGCTGACCGGTTCGCCGGCCGACTGGGAGCTGGAGCACATCGGCGCGTCCACCCCCGGCCGCAGCCGCGGCATCGGCCACCTGATCGTCTGCCTGGACCCGGCAGCCTTCGCCGGCCGGCAGGACTTCGCGACGGGGCTCGCCGGCATGCTCGACACCACCCGCGGCACCCGGCCCGGCGCCGATGCCGAGCAGCCCGTCCAGGTGCCCGGCGACCCGCAGCGGCGGATCGCCGCCGAGCGCACGGAGCTGGGCATTCCGCTGGACCCGCACACCGCTTCGGCCTTCGCGGTGCTCGCCGCGGAGCAGGGCGTGGCCTGGCCGGAGGTGTCGGCGTGATCCTTGTCCTGCTCAGCCCGCGCAACGCGGGCCTGCCGTTCGCCGAGTGGCTGCAAGAGAAGTCGGGCCGGCTCCTTGCCGTCACCGCGGAGGGCGTGGACCCCGGGCCCGGCTTCGCCGAGGTCGAACGGGTCCCGGACTACACCGACGACGCCGCCGTCCTCGAGGCCGCCCGGCGGATGGCCGGCCGGCACGCCGTCACGCGCGTACTGGCCCTGGCCGAGGTGGACGTGGAGCGGGCCGCAGCGCTGCGCGCCGAACTCGGTCTGCCCGGCCAGCTCCCCGAAAGCGCCCGCGCGTACCGCGACAAGGTGCTGATGAAGGAGCTCGCGGCGGCGGGCGGGGTGGCGGTGCCGCCGTTCGCGGCGGTCGCCTCCGCGGCCGACGTCGAGGCATTCATGGCCGCCCACCCGGGCCCGGTCGTGGTCAAGCCGCGCGGCGGATCCGGTTCCACCGGCGTCACGGTGCTGCACGACCCGGCGCAGATCCCGGAGCTGGCCGACCGGTTGACCGCTGGGGACTACGAGGTCGAGGGGTATGTCACCGGTCGCATGTGTCATGTGGACGCGCTGCACGTCGGCGGGGAGCCGGTGGTGTGCGTGCCGTCCGTGTACACCGACGGCGGCTGCCTGTCGCACTGGACCGACTCCGGCAACGGCAGCTGGACGCTGCCCGCCGACGACCCGCTGTACGAGCGGCTGGTCGCGGAGACCTGGAAGCTGGTCGGTGCGCTGCCCGCCGCCCCCGCGCTCTTCGTGCACGCCGAGTTCTTCGTGCCGGACGCTGGCGGGATCGTGCTCTGCGAGATCGCCGGCCGGGTGGGCGGCACCCCGATCCCGGCCATGCTGGAGGCCCTGCTCGGTCTTGACCCGCGGCACCTGTGGGCCAGGCTCGAGTGCGGGCTGCCGGTGGACCTGGACGCCGTACGCGCGCACGCCGCCGCCGCGCCGCTGGTGGCTAACTTCGGCCTGCCGCCGCGCGACGGTCGTATCGTCCGGCTGCCCGCCGAAGCGCCGGCCGGGACACGGGAGTTCGCCGTCCTCGCCCGGCTCGGCGAGGACTGGGGCGGCGCCCGGTACGCGGGCCGCAAGTCCGGCGACTTCATCGCGACCTGGCTGGTCGAGGCGCAGGACGCCGGGGAACTGCTCGCCCTCCTCGACAAGACGGGCGCGGCGGCGGAAGCGGCGTTCGGCTGGGAACCGGCAGGCGCCGAGCCTGAGGGGGCGTCCCGGTGAGCGACCTGACCGCGGAGGTCCTGCACCCCGACCAGCGGCCCACCGCCGCCGCGTTCCCGGCCCTCGCCGCGCCCGCGGTGTTCTGGGAGGACGACCGCTGGTGGCGCTTCACCGAGCGCACCGACCTGCACGAGGTCTGCTACCTCGCCGTACGCGAGTCCGGCGAGCTGGTGGCCCTCGCTCCCCTGCTCGTCACCCGCGACGGCGGCGGGCTGCTCTTCTACGACACCCCGAAGATGACCGGCGAGCTCAACGCCTTCGGCGCCCCGGAGCTGCTGGCCCCGGCCGAGCGGGCACGCTGGGACGAGCTGGGCGGCAGCCTGGCCGAGGCCCGCCGCGGCCAGTACCCCTCCGTGGCACTGGCCATGTTCGGCTCGCACCACGGCATCGTGCACGCCACCGGCCGCGACACGGCCGGCCGGACGCGGGTCCTCGCCGAGCTGCCGCGCCTCCTGGACGAGGCCGCGGCCGAACTCGGCTGCCGCAGCAGCTCCCTGCTGTACGCCACCGACGAGCAGGCCGCTGTTCTCGGCCCGGCGGCGGAGGCCCGCGGCCACGTCCCGGCCGTGCTCGGCGCCGAGTCCGTCCTGCGGCTCGACGCGCCGGACTGGGACGCGTACCTGGCGGGCCTGGCCAGCCGCAAGCGCAGGCGTGCCCACCGGGAGCTGGGCGAGTACGCAGAGGCCGGCTTCCGCACCGTGGTCCGCGAGGGACCGGAGGCGCTCTCGGACTCGGTCGTCGACCTCCAGGTCGCCCTGCGCGCCAAGTACGGGCTGCCCGGCGGACGGCCCCGCGTCCAGCGGGACTTCGACGCCATCCGCGAGACGGTCGGCGACAGCTGTCTCGTCCTGAGCGCCGAACGCGACGGCGAGACCCTCGGCTTCGTCCTGTACCTGCGGGCCGGCCGGGCCCTGTACGGGCGGACGGCGGGCTTCGACGACGACCGGGCCAGGGGCGTCTACTTCGCCCTCACCTACCACGAGACGATCCGCTGGGCACTGGCCCACGACGTGCGCGAGATCTGGTACGGCCTCGCCGCTTACGACGCGAAGAAGCTGCGCGGCTGCGACCTCGAAGCGCGGCACGGCTGGTTCCGCTTCACCGGCGAGGGCCGCGCAGAGCTCGACGAGACCGTACGCCTGCAAGGGGCGAGCGAGCGCGACCGGCTGCTCGGCCTCGGGCAGGACAGCACCACCTCACAAGGAGACTGAGCAGACATGCCACTGACCCCGACCCCCTTCATCTGGATGGACGGCGAGCTGGTCCCCTGGGACGATGCGAAGGTGCATGTGCTCACGCCGAGCCTGCACTACGGATGGGGCGTCTACGAGGGCATCCGCGCCTACGCCACGGACTCGGGCCCGGCCGTGTTCCGGCTGCGCGAGCACATCGCGCGGCTGCGCGACTCGGCACGCGTGTACCTGATGGAACTGCCCTGGACCGACGAAGAGCTGATCTCCGCGGTGCTCGAACTGGTCCGGATCAACGGCCACGAATCCTGCTACATCCGCCCCATCGCCTACCTGGGCTACGGGGAGATGGGCGTCGCGCCGCAGCTGGACGCGGTGAAGATGTCGATCGCGGTGTGGCCCTGGGGCTCGTACCTCGGCGACAAGGCCGAGGCGGAGGGCTGCCGGCTGATCGTCAGCAACTGGCAGCGCAACTCCCACCAGACGGTGCCACCGCTCGCCAAGGCCACCGGCGCCTACGTCAACAGCGCGCTCGCCAAGGTGGGCGCGCTGCGTGCCGGATACGACGACGCGCTGATGCTGACCGCGACCGGACACGTCGCGGAGGCCTCGGCCGCCAACCTGTTCCTGGTGCGCGACGGCGCCCTGGTCACGCCGCCGGTCAGCGACGGGGTCCTGCCGGGCATCACCCGTGACAGCGTCATCACCATGGCCCGCGACCTGGGCCTGCAGGTGACGGAGCGGAGGATCCCGCGCAGCGAGGTCTACATCGCGGACGAGGCGTTCCTGACCGGGACCGCCGCCGAGATCGTGCCGGTCGCCTCGGTGGACGAGCGCCCGCTGGGTGCGGGCGGCGTCGGCCCGGTGACCAAGCAGCTGCGCGACCTCTTCCGTGACGTGGTCGGCGGCCGGCACGACGGGTACGCGCGCTGGCTGGAGCAGGCATGAGCGCAGTGGAGGCGACCGGGGAAGCGGGTGCGGCCGCCGCGGCCGCCTCGCTGGAGAAAGCCACGCGGCGGCTGCGGACGGTACTGGACGCACCGGAGCCGGGCGAGGCCGGTCCGGCCGGTGCCTCTGCCTGGCGGGCCGCGCTGGACGAGGAGCTGTGCGACCGGCTGATCGACCTGGCGGCCGCCCGGGCCTGGGCCGCGCATCAGGCGGCCCCGGCTGGCGGGCAGGACCCGGCTCCGGCGGCCGACGTACTGCGCGGGTGCGCGCTGTGGGCCGTGGAGACGGACACCGCACGCGTCCTGGCCATGACCGGAACGGGCCGGTCCGCGACGGACGCCGACGTGCCGGACGGCACCGCACGTGCCGCCGTGGCGGCGCACGGCCAGGTGGCGGCCCTGGTCACCGCGCTGGCCGCGGCCGAGATGTACGACGGGGTGCGCGATCGGCTGCGTACCGCGCTGGGCCCGTGCCCGGTCGGCCGGGCGGCCGCCGCCTGGGAGATCGCCGAGTCGGCGCTGTCGGGCCTGGGCACCACGCGAGACGAGTGGGTCGGGGCCGACCCGGCGCACACCGCCGCCGGCGGCTGGGTGCTGGTGGACCGTATCGGCCGGCTTGCGCTGGCCGTGGTTCTGCTGTCGGCCGCTCCGGCGTACCCGGACGAACAGGCCGAGACCTGCGTCAACGCGGCCCGCCAGTACACCTGGAACCACCTGCGCCAGCCGGCCCCGGAGGCCGCCACAGCCGTCCACGTACGACGTACCGCCGAACTGGTCGACTGGATCGTCGGATCCGCGTCCGCGGAACGGAGCGGCATATGAGCGGGCAGCCGAGCGGCACGAAGGAGGAGGAACAGCGCGCGGCCGGCCGGATCGCCAGCGTGCTGCTTGCCATCCTGCCCAAGACACCCGCGGGACGCCGGCTGGCGGCCGGCGCCGCGGTCGACTCGGTCGGCTCGGGCATGTTCCTGGCCGCCTCCACCCTGTACTTCGTCACGGTCGTCGGCCTGCCCGCCGCCCGGGTCGGCCTGGTGCTGTCCGTCGCCGCGGTGGCCGGGCTGCTCAGCCCCGTGCCGCTCGGCCGGCTGGCCGACCGAGTGGGTCCGGTACGGGTGTACGTCGCCCTGCTGACGCTGCGCGGCCTCGGCTACGCCGGATTCGCGCTGATCGACGACTTCTGGCCGTACGCCGTGCTCACCTGCGTACTCACCGCCCTGGACCGTGGCTGCTCACCCCTCCAGCAGGTGGTTGTGGGCATCGTCGAGGGCGGGCAGAGCCAGACCCGGACGATGGCCTCCATCCGCTCGGTGCGCAACATCGGCCTGACCGCGGGCTTCCTGCTCGCGGGCGCGGTCCTCGCGATCCAGGAACGGGCGGCGTTCGTCGCGCTGTTCCTGGCGAACGCCGCGACCTTCTGGGTGATCGCCGCCGTGGTGGAGCAACTGCGCCGCCGGGCCGCGGCCGTGCCTCCGGCAGCCCCCGCACCGCAGGCGGATGCCGCCGAGCCTCAGCCCACGGCGGTCCGCAGCCCCTTCCAGGACCTGCGGTTCATGCTCTTCACCGTCTCCAACGGCGTGCTGTCACTGCACGACTCGGTGCTCTTCGTACTCCTGCCGCTGTGGCTGACCACAGCCACCGACGCACCGTCCTCGGCGGTCTCGGTGCTGCTCGCGGTCAACACCGTGCTGACCGTGCTGCTCCAGGTGTACGTGGCCCGGTTCGCCGAGACCACCGCGGGCGCCCTGAGACTCGTACCCGTCGCCCTCGTCCCGCTGCTGGTCTCGTGCGCGGCGTTCGCCGGCGCCGAGCACGTCCCGGTGTGGCCCGCCGCGGCCTGCGCGGTACTCGCCGTGGTGCTGCTGACGGTGGGCGAGAACCTGCACTCGGTCGCCGTGTGGAACCTGTCGTACGAGCTGTCGCCCGCGCCGGCCCGATCCCGCTACCTGGCCGCCTTCAGCCTGGGGATGACCGGCCAGCAGATCGTCGGCCCGGTCCTGATGACGGGCGTGCTGCTGCCGCTGGGCACGGCGGGCTGGGCCGTGCTCGCCGCGGTGTTCGCGCTGGCCGCCGTGGTGGTACGGGCCACTGGCGCACCCCGCGCGACGCCCGCCCCGGCGCTCTCTTCCCCTTCCAGTTCTCCCAGCGAGGTGACCCCATGACAGAACACGTACTGATCGTCGGCGGCGGCAGGGAAATCCCCGGCCTGATCCGCGACGCGGGCGGCCCGGACGTCGTCACGACCATCCTGTGCCGGATGGACCTCGTCCCCAAGATCCGCAAGCCCGGGCAACACGACCGCGTGCTGGCCCTGCGCAGCGACGCCCCCGACGCGGAGTGGATCGCGCTGGCCGCCGCCGTCCACGAGAGGCAGCCCTTCACCCGCGTGGGCACCTTCGGCGAGCGGGACCAGGACCGGGCCGCGGCGGTCGCCGCCGCCCTCGGCCTGCCCTGCCACTCGCCGCAGACCATCGCCTATGTCCACGACAAGGACGCGATGCGCCGTCGGCTGGCGGAACTCGGCGTGGACGAGACCCCGGGCGGGCGGGTCGCCGACGTGGCCGAACTGCGGGCCTTCCTGGCGGAGCACGGCACTCCGTGCGTGGTCAAGCCGGTGCAGGGAGCGGGCAGCTTCGGCGTCTCCGTGGTCCGCAGCGCCGACGAGGCGGAGGCGGCCTTCGCCCGCGCCGCGGCAGACTTCGAGGTCATCCCGGACGCGGGCGTGCTGGTGGAGCGCTTCCACGAGGGGCCGCAGTTCAGCGTCGAGGCCTTCTCCGAGGACGGCGAGCACGAGATCCTCGCCGTGACGCGGAAATTCTCCGACCCGGTGGGCTTCGTCGAGCTCGGCCACGTCGTGCCCGCCGAACTGTCCCCCGAGCAGACCGACGCGGTGCACGGGTATGTGCGGCGGCTGCTCGATGCCCTCGACATCGCGTACGGCGTCACCCACACCGAGGTCGTGCTGACGGCGGCCGGACCCCGGGTCATCGAGACCCACATCCGCCTCGCCGGCGACGAGATCCCGTACCTGGTGCACGACGTCACCGGAGTCGACCTGGTGGACTGCGTGGTGCGCCAGACGCTGGGACAGCCGGTCCTTGCGGACATCCGCAAGACGCTGGCCGACCCGTCGGTGGACCGCAGCCCGGAGGCGATCTGGTTCGCCGTCCCGCAGGCCCGCGGCACCCTCGCGCGGATCGGCGGCCTGGACGAAGCCGCCGCCCGGCCGGGCGTGGTGGCCGTCGAGGCCCTGCTCGGCGCCGGCGACGCGCTGGGGGACCTGGACAGCTCGGAGTCCCGGGCGGCCTTCGTATGCGCCCGGGGTACGGACGCGGCCGAGGCCATGGAGCGCGCCCGGCAGGCCGTGGCGGCCCTGGAGTTCGAGGTCACGGTGTCCGGTGACGGCGCGGCCGGCGGCGCGGGGGACTGGGTCTGACATGACGGCGACACAGGAACTCTCCGGCTCGGCGAGCGCCGGCATCCGCGCGTCGGGGGAACTGGCAGAGCGGGTGCGCAAGGTCCTGCCCAGGGCCGCGTACGAGTTCTACGCCACCGGGTCGGACGAGGAGATCAGCACGGGCGAGGCGGTGGCCGCCTGGCGCGGCCGGCGGCTGCTGCCACGCGTCCTGCGCGACGTCTCGTCCGTCGACACGGGCCTCGACCTGCTGGGGACCAGGCTCGCGTCGCCGGTGCTCGCCGGCCCGACGGCCTTCCACCGCATGGCGCACGACGAGGGCGAGACGGCCACGGCGGCGGGCGTCGCCGCGGCCGGCTCGCTGCTCGTGCTCTCCTCCCGCGCGACCCGCCACCCGGAGGACGTCGCCGCGGTGGCCGGGCCCTGGTGGTACCAGGTGTACTGGCTGCGGGACGCGGAGATCACCCGCCGCCAGGTCGATCGGGCTGTCGCCGCCGGCGCGCGGGCCTTGGTGCTGACGGTCGACGCCCCGTACGTGCCGCCCCGGGCGACTTCGGGACTGCCGCTGCCCCTGCCCGAGGACGACGAGCTGTGCCGCTCGGTGGGCATCGGCACCCGGCTGCCCGGCTGGGAACAGGACCCTTCGCTGGGTCTGGACGCCATCGGCCGGCTGCACCAGATGTCAGGGCTGCCCGTCCTGGTCAAGGGGGTATTGCGGGCCGACGACGCCAGGGCGTGCGTGGCCGCGGGCGCGGCCGGGTTGATTGTCTCCAACCACGGCGGCAGGCAGCTGGACCGCGCGGTCTCCTCCGCGGACGCCCTCCCCGCTGTCGCGGCGGCGGTGGGCACCGAGGTCCCGGTCCTCGTCGACGGCGGCATCCGCACCGGCACCGACGTGCTGGTAGCCCTCGCCCTGGGCGCCCGGGCCGTCCTGCTGGGCCGTCCCGTCGTCTGGTCCCTGGCCCTCGGCGGCGCCGTGGGCGTCACCACCCTCCTGGACTCGTACCGCGCCCAACTCGCCACGTCCATGGCCCTCGCCGGCTGCGCCCGGCTCGCGGACATCGACGGGGAGCTGCTGTATGGAGGGCCCTGACTCGCTCTGCACATGACCGTACCGATCGGCCGCGACGCAGGCTGCGCGGCCGGCAGTGGCCACCCATGGCCGCCACCCACCACCCCGAACAGGCATCGAACGACCCCCGAAACGCCGAAGATCCCGCCCGATCTTGCGATCGGACGGGATCTCGTCAACGTCCTTGAGAGCTACTCAAGAACAGTCGTCTGTGGGGTGTTCACGAGTGGGGATGACGTGCATCAACGAGGCCACTTGGAGATCGCTTCCCAGATCACCAGAGATCGTTTCCCGGTGGGCCGACGGCAGGGACCGAGAAGCCGGAGCTGCCACAGATACGGGATCACTGAGCCTTTTCCAACCTCAGGTCGAGGCGTGGTGAAGGCCGAGCGCGGTCTTCACGAGGCCGTTCCCGGTGGCCCTCACCAGGGATGGGCCCCTCGTCGTTCAGGAAGCACGGATCGCCCGATCGATCTCCGCGCCGGTGCGAGCCACGACGACGGGCCACTCGTCCCTGAGAGCGGCAGGCAGACGGTCACGGTCCTCGTCCCGCTGAATCATGGTTGGTCCGCCCGGAACGACGAGCACGGCATCCAGCCGGCGCAGCAGGACGGCCAGGAGGTCCATGATTCCGCCGCCTCAGAAGCGGTTGAAGGTGATGTTGTCCGGGCTGGAGAAGAACACACCCGCCTCCTCCCTTTCCGCCGTACGGACCTGCAGGAAGTTCGTCCGGGGGTCCCGTGCCACCACATAGGGGTCGAGGACCTCGTGCGCAGCACTCATGTCCAACGGCGTCGGCTCGCCGTTCTCGAACCGGCACACGGAGATGTCGAAACTCATGGAGCCTTTCTATCCTCAGGTCGAGGCATGGTGAAGGAGGACGACTGCCTACCTCAGTCTGTGCAGTTCAGGTGCAGGGTGAGGATGGCCTGGACGAGCCTGGTGATGTGATTGGTGCTGCAGCGGAGTTTGCGTAGCAGGCGCCAGGTCTTCAGGGTGGCCATGCCCCGCTCGCCCAGGGCCCGGATGCGTGCGTGGGCGATGTTGACGGCTTGCTGACCTGCGGACAGTCGCTCCCACCGGCCGCGGAAGGGCACCCGGACGGCGCCGCCGGCGCCCTGGCCTACGCCGAAGCCGGCCGCAAGCTGGGCATAGGTGTGCCCGCAACGCAGGGGGGCCAGGGCCAACAGGGCCTGGCGGCCCGTGGTCAGCCGCCGCCAGCGGGCGCCACGCTCGCGGCGATGGGCACGCAGCCGGGCGGACAGGAAGCGCAGAGCGGAACTCGACACGTCGATCCCCGCCGGGTAGACAAGCATGTGAAGCCTCTGGCGGAGCGGTTCTCTTGGTCGAAATCCCATCTACCAGGGGCTTCACTGCGCTGTCAGCCCAACTGACCATCATGGACACCAGGTTGGAAAACGCTCACTGGCGCCAAAGGTTCCCCCTTGGATAGGCCGTTCGGATCACCGGCCGGCGCGCCCGCTCGGGTGAAGATCGGCACCTTGCGTTGATCAGCAGGACGGCGTTGTGCTCGAACTACTGAGGTTGAACTCGCGATAGCGGGCGGGTTGGTCATGGCGGTTCGATGAACAGGCCGGTCTCGGCGAGGCAGCCGTCAAGCAGGTGCGGGCGGTACTGGATCTTCTTCAGCTTGCGCTTCATGACGCGGACGAGGTGATCGAGGTTGGCGGCGGCGAAGTTCTCCAGCGACCGTTTGAGCAGCGACCACACTCCCTCGGCCGGGTTAAGGTCGGGAGCGTAGGAGGGCAGCTGGAACACCCTCAGCCACTCTTCGTTCTCCGCGATGAAGTCCGCGAGCTCGCCGGTCAGGTGGACAGTGAAGTCGATCCGGGGCGCGGTTCCGGTCTTGTCGACCGGTCCGTTTCCCCAGACCGCTTCCCGCACCCGGCGTGCCCGTTTCCGAGCACCAGGCGCTCCACAAGTCCTGTTCAGGATACGTGTGTTGTCCTCATTCCAGGCTTGGCCACGGGTTCGGGATGACTGTTCCCCGGTAGCGATAACGCGTGGTGGTCACCTTGGCCGGGTTGAACAGCGGCCTTTCCTCCGAGGCCGGCCACCATCCGACATCGCAGTAGCGGCGGCGGAGGTCCTTCCAGGTGGACCGGCGGTGTTTGTGGCGCAACCAGCCCCCGACCTGGCGCCACGTGTAGTAGCTCAGGTAGGCGAAGGTGCGGCTGGACACGCCGGGCCGGAAGTAGACGCACCAGCCCTTGAGCGCCGGGTTGAGCTGACGCAGCAGGGCATCGAGCGGCTGGCTCGTGTCCGTCGTCCGGCACATCGTCCTGACTTTGCCCGTCATGGCCTTGAGAGTGCGATTCGCGCCGTGATGCCGGGTTTGGTGTCGCTCGATGGGGTGACGTTGGAGCATGTCTGCTGGTCAGGCGTTCGGGGTTCGCTTGGGTGGCCGGATGAGTGACCGCAAGCCGTACCCGAGTGATCTCACCGACGAACAGTGGTAGTTGGTCGAGCCCGTGATCAGTGCCTGGAAGGCCGAGCACCCCTCGGCCACCGGTCACCGGTCACCAGGGTAGATACGCGATGCGGGAGATCGTCAACGCGATCCTCTACCAGAACCGCACCGGCTGTCAGTGGCAGTACCTGCCGCACGATCTGCCGCCGAAGAGCGCGACGTACTACTACTTCGCCGCCTGGCGCGAGGACGGCACCGACCAGACCGTTCACGACCTCCTGCGCTGGCATCTGCGCGAGAGCCGGAAGCGATTAGCCGACCCGAGCCTGGTGGTCCTGGACACCCAGAGTATCCACGCGGCTGTCGGTGTCCCGGCCGGTACGACGGGCAAGGACGCCTCGAAGAAGGTGCCGGGCAGGAAGAGATGCCTGGCCGTGGACGTGCTGGGCCTCGTCGTCGAGGCCGTCGCCCTGCCGGCGTCCGCGCACGACAGCACCGCCGGCACCACCCTTCCCTCCTGGAGGAACGCGTGAGCGAGATCCCCCAGTTCAAGGCCGTACTGGCCCACGTCGAGGCCCGGGAGAGCGAGGTCACCGGGCAGGCTGGCCGACTCCGGGACCAGATCGCCGAACTCACCACACGCCTACGCGAGTTCGAAACCGAGAGCGAGCATCTGCAGATCACCCGCAAGACCCTCCTCAGCCTCCCCGCACCGGCACCGGTCGACGACCCACTCCGCGCCGAGGTGCCAGAACACCCCGCCTACCAGCAGATTCTCACGACCCTCGCCGACACCGGCCATCCGATGCGGGCCCGCGACATCTGCGAGGCCCTCGACCTGCCGATCCTGCCGAAGAACACCGAGGGCATCCGGTCCAAGCTGAAACGCCTGGTCGACCGCGGCATCCTCACCGAACCCGAGACCGGCCTGTTCACACAGCCCCACCCTTGAGCACCAGCCCACCGAGCAGGGCACCTCACCCAGACCTCATCGCGAAACAGGCATCACGGCGCGAACCGCACTCTGAAAAGGGGGAGCTGACAGGTCCGAATCCTGTCGACCGGGGCAAGTACGGCTCGAAGATCCACTTGATCACCGAGCGGACCGGTCTGCCCCTGTCTGTCGGAATCTCGGGGGCGAATCTGCACGACAGTCAGGCCCTGATCCCGCTGGTGAAGGGGATACCGCCGATCCGTTCCCGGCGCGGACGTCGTCGGCGCAGACCGGGGAAGCTCCACGCTGACAAGGGTTACGACTACGACTACAGTACCTCGCGAACAGCGGGGTGCCGGATCACATCCTGGCCGCGTGGGCCGGTCACACGAACGCGGCGTTCACCAAGCGGAAGTACGTCCATGTTGATGTTGAGGACATGCGTGCCGCGGCGTCCGCGTGGGACGGCTTCCACAGCGAACATACCGACCGGTCGTGAGCGATTGTGAGAAATTGCCGCTTGTTGACCTTAGGAAACACGGTCTGAACAGGTGGTTTTCGTGGCGACGTAGAACAGTACACGGATTCTACTGGCGGATTGCGCAGGCCGGTGCGCCGCCCCGGTTTGTGGCTTGCTACGAGGGCTTCGCGGTCGCATCCGCGGTCAGTGTGCCTTCGGCGGCGGCGAACGGGAAGCTCACCCGATCGCCTTCGCGCACCATCGCGGACCATCGCGGTGATGATCCGTTGGATCACGTCGAGCGCGGAGTCCGTGGCGGGACCGGCCTGCTTGATCGCCGCTCGCAGCGTCGTCCACGAGTCGGTGATTGAGCGCTGCGTGGAGGCTGCCGAGGTCAGCAGGTCGGCTATGAGAGCGCTGCGGTCTCCCCGTCCGGCTCGCCCGTGAACGGGACGGGGTAGGGGAGCAGCTCGGGCCGTTTGGCAGGCCTTCCGTCGCCCGAGGAGCGCCCGGTGAGCCGACGCCCGATCCAGGGCAGCAGGTACTCCCGCGAGAAACGCAGATCCGCCGTCCGCCGGGCGGCCCAGCCGGCGGGTACGGCCGGGGGCAGCGGCTCCCGCCAGTCCTCCTCAGGCGCGAGCCCCAGGGTCTGCCACACGGCCTCGGCGACCCGGCGGTGACCCTCGGCGGTCAGGTGCAGCCGGTCCACGTCCCACAGGCGCTGGTCCCCGAGCACCGGGGCTCCGTACAGGTCCACCACGAGCGCGCCGTGCCGAGCGGCGATTGCGTCGATATGGGTGTACAGCTCCTCCATGCGCGGGCGGAAGCGCTCCATGACCGGCCCGTTGCGGCCCGGACTGCGCATGAGCACCAGCCGGCCGCACGACGGGGCCAGTCGTTCCACCGCCTCGTCGAGCAGTCCCCGCACCCTGCCCATGTCGCACTTGGGGCGCAGGGCGTCGTTGAGCCCGCCGACCAGGGTCACCACATCCGCGTTCATCGTCGCCGCACGGTCCACCTGCTCGTCGACGATCTGCCCGATGAGCTTGCCGCGGACTGCGAGGTTCGCGTATCGGAAACCGGGAGTGCGGGCCGCGAGGCGTGCCGCCAGGAGATCGGCCCAGCCCCGGTACGAGCCGTCGGGGCGGAGGTCGGACATGCCCTCGGTGAAGGAGTCGCCGATCGCGACGAAGCTGGCGTACTTGGCAGGTATCTCCATGGCGAGGGGATCATACCGTGCGGTATGTCGCGTGGGTTCCGTGTGTCACCCGACGTCTGCCGTCGGTACGGGGGTGCTGCCGTGGTGGAGGGCGTTCCGCCCGCTGCGAGGGGTCGGGGGCGTGAACCCGCGCGCTGGGTCTCGGTCGGTCGCTCACAGTTCGGTAATGTCGCGTACATGTCGAATCTACTGAGCGCCGCTTTCTGGACCGCCACGGCCGAACGCGCCATCCGCACCTTCGCCCAGTCGCTCGCCGCGGTGCTCGTAGCCAAGGCGACAAGCCTGTTCGACGTCGACTGGCCCGCCGCCCTCGCGACGGCGGGCCTCGCCACGCTGCTCTCCGTACTCACGGCCATAGGCGCCTCAGGAGTGGGTGGGCGCGGCCCCGGTATCACCGAGACCACGGACCGCGCCCCCTCGGCCCGGACCAAGTCCTAGGGTGTGTTGCGAAAGTAGCTCCGTCCGCCCGCAGGGCGGGGCCTGCGGCGTCTGGTGCGTGCGATCGCAAGGCGGAGGATCATCCTCGTACTGATCTTCTAGACGCTCTGCCCTGGTGTACCGACCAGCTCGCGCAGGACGTCCTCCATCGTGACCAGCCCGGCCGGTTCGCCGTCTTCGTCGAGGACCGCGGCGAGATGCGTCCGGCTGCGGCGCATCGCGGTCAGTACGTCGTCGAGCGGGGTCTCGGCCCGTACCCGGGCGATCGGGCGCAGCGCCGTGACCGGGAACGGCATATCGCGCGGAACCTCGTCCAGGGCATCCTTCACATGCAGGTATCCGAGGATCCGGCGCGTGCCGTCCAGGACCGGGAAGCGGGAGAAGCCCGACTCCGCGGACAGTCGCTCCAGTTGCTCCGGAGTGGTGCCGACCTGGGCGTAGACCACGTGCTCGACCGGCACCACGACCTCACGAACCGGTCGGCGCCCCAGCTCCAGTGCGTCGTGCAACCGCTCGGCGGCGCGGTCGTCCAAGAGCCCCGCGTCACCCGAGTCGCGCACCATCCGGGCCAGCTCGTCGTCCGAGAACGTCGCGGACACCTCGTCCTTGACCTCGACCCGCAGCAGCTTGAGCAGGGCGTTGGCGAAGGCGTTGATCGAGAAGATCACCGGGCGCATCGCCCGCGCCAGCGCCACCAGCGGAGGGCCGAGCACCAGCGCCGTACGGGTCGGCTCGGCGAGCGCGATGTTCTTCGGAACCATCTCGCCCAGCAGCATGTGCAGATACGTCGCAACCGCCAGCGCGATCACGAACGAGATCGCGTGTACCAGCCCGTTGGGCACCCCGACGGCGTCGAAGACCGGCTCCAGCAGATGCGCGATCGCCGGCTCGGCCACCACGCCCAGCACCAGCGTGCACAGGGTGATCCCGAGCTGTGCCGCGGCCAGCAGCGCCGAGACGTGCTCCAGACCCCAGATGACGCTGCGCGCCCTGCGATCTCCCTCCTCGGCCTTCGGCTCGATCTGGCTCCGGCGCACCGAGACCAGGGCGAACTCGGCGCCGACGAAGAAGGCGTTGACGACCAGCGTCAGAAAGGCGATGAAGAGCTGGATCGCGATCATCGCGCGCACCTCCCGCCCGCGTCGTCGTCCGCCGACGGGTCGGCGCTCGCCGAGGGCAGCGGCGCGTGCAGCAGCACCCGCGCCGCCCGCCGTCCGGAGGCGTCCACGACATCGAGCCGCCAGCCCGCGAGCTCGGTGGTGTCGCCGACGGCGGGTATCCGGCCGAGCGTGCTGGCGATCAGACCTGCCAGCGTCTCGTACGGGCCGTCGGGCACCCGCAGCCCGATCGCCTGGAGCTGGTCGGTGCGGGCGGCGCCGTCGGCGGACCACAGAGCCCGCCCGTCCGCGTCCTCGCCCGCCCGGGCCAGGTCCGGGGTCTCGTGCGGATCATGCTCGTCGCGCACCTCGCCGACGACCTCTTCCACGATGTCCTCCAGGGTGACCACCCCGGCGGTCCCTCCGTACTCGTCGATCACCACGGCCATCGTCCGCTTGGTGGACAGCCGGTCCAGCAGCCGGTCCACGGTCAGCGTCTCGGGCACCAGCACCGGATCCCGCAGCAACTCCACCACCGGATGCCGGGTCCGCTGCGCCGCCGGAACGGCGAGCACGTCCTTGATGTGGGCGATCCCGATGACCGTGTCCAGGTTTTCCCGGTACACGGGGAAACGCGACAGTCCGGTCGCCCGGGTGGCATTGGCGACGTCCTCCGCGGTCGCCCGCGACTCCAGGGCGGTGACCTGGACGCGCGGGGTCATCACGTTCTCCGCCGTGAGACCCGCGAGGTTGAGTGTGCGGACGAAGAGCTCGGCGGTGTCCGGCTCCAGCGCGCCCTCCTTGGCGGAGTGTCGGGCCAGGGCGACCAGCTCCTCGGGGGTGCGCGCCGAGGCGAGCTCCTCCGTCGGCTCGAACCCGAAACGGCGCACCATGCGGTTCGCCATGTTGTTCAGATGGCCGATCAGCGGGCGGAACGCGGCGGAGAACGCCCGCTGCGGCGTGGCGACGACCTTGGCGACCGCGAGCGGTGACGAGATCGCCCAGTTCTTGGGGACCAGCTCGCCGACGACCATCAGCACGATCGTGGACAGTGCCGTACCGATGACCAGGGCCAGGGACGAGGCGATGGAAGCGGAGACGCCGATCGCCTCCAGCGGACCCGTGATCAGCTTGGCGATGGAGGGCTCCGAGAGCATGCCCACGACCAGATTGGTCACCGTGATACCGAGCTGGGCCCCGGAGAGCTGGAAGGTGAGTCCGCGTACCGCCTTCAGGGCACTGGCCGCGCCGCGCTCGCCCCGTTCCACGGCGCGCTCCAGGTCGGGGCGCTCGACCGTCGTGAGTGAGAACTCCGCCGCGACGAACGCTCCACAGGCGAGGCAGAGCAGCACCGCCACGAGGAGCAGGAGCACTTCGGTCATCGGTTCACCTCCGTCCCATGATCGGTCGGTGGGAGGAGGAACGCTCGGTATCCGAGGTGGTGATTGCTACTGGGAGGCTCGCCCATGGGCGGACGCTCACACCTTTCGTTCGAAGGCGAATAGTTGCGGCCATAGTAAAGGATCGGCAAAGCAGAAGGTGATGCCGCCCCTTGTCGGCGCCCATCCGGGTGCGATTCGTTCCTGTGGGAGCGGCTTCACCCAGCGCCCCCACTGCGCCTGAGGGGCATAGCCGGCCGCACGCCACGCGGTGTGCGCATTCTCGTCGGCATGCAGCACCATGGCGTCCGCGCGCCTCCCATCGAGTGCTGCGAAGCGCTCCTCCGCCGCCGTGAGCAGCGCGCGGGCGACACCGCGGCGCCGCTGCTCCGGCAGCACCGCAAGCCGGTACAGATGGCAACGCCACCCGTCGAACCCGGCGATCACCGTGCCCACCAGATCTTCCCCGCGCTCCGCCAGGATCAGTGCGTCGGCGTCCCGGGCGATGAGCCGCTCGACTCCGTCCAGGTCGTCGCTGATGCTGGTGCCTTCGGCGACAGAGCTCCAGAACGCGAGCACGGCGTCGAGGCCGGAGGGAGTCGCGGAGCGCATACGAAGACCATTCATGGCCGCAATCCCATCACCGGCGCCTGTGACCGGTCGATGAGATTCCGGGATGTGGACCGAATCGCTCCCGCGGGCCGTATCGGCGCTCGCGTCACCGCGCCGCCCCCGGACCCGCAGCCGTCGCCCGAACCCGGCATCCCTCGCAGACCTCGCGGAGCTGTCCCGGCGCGTCGATGAGCCGAACGCGAAACGGACCGACTGCCCACGAAGCAGGAACCGGCCGATGCGCTGCGGGTCTTCGCCGATCAGCTGGACAGGAGCCCGGCGAGAAGGGTGAGTGGCCCATCGACCGGACAGGACCCGGCAGCTCGGCGTGTGCGACGTCGGCGATTCAAGGCGGCCCGCGCAGGAGGCTCAGGAGCCGGATCACCCCGCCCCGTCCGCATCACCCGCCCCGGCCGGGCCGTCGGGTGCGAACGGACGGCGCGCCACGCCGAGCACGGTGAACGAGGAGGGGAGCCTCGGCCCCTTCTCGGGGATGTACAGCGACCGGTAGGCGCCGATCTCGAAACCGGCCTGCTTCATGGCGGCAACCGGCTCCCGGGCAGTGTGACAGCCGCCGAACAGCAAAGGCCACACCGTGCGGTCGACTGCCCGCTGCGTGGCTGCCGTGAACCGCCCGGGAGCTCGGCCGTGTTCGAGGAAGCGCAGCTCACCGCCCGGCCGCAGCACCCGCCGGACCTCGCTGAGCGCCCGGGCGGCATCCCGTACCGAGCACAGCACCAGGGACACCACGGCCCCGTCGAACGCCTCGCTCTTCACCGGCAGAGCCTCGGCCGCGCCAGGCACCACATCGACCGGCACATCGGCGTTTCGCGCAGCGGTCATCGCCAACCGCCGCAGCACACGTTCCGGTTCGATCGCCACCACCTCGGAAACCGCGGCCGGGTAGTGCGCGAAGTTCAGCCCATTGCCGGCGCCGATCTCGATGATCCTGCCGGACAGGCCCGACAGCAGCTCGTCGCGGTATTGCGCGACCCCGGCTCTGGTGTCGGCCGCGACGCTCATCCTGGCGTAGAAACGGGCGAACAGCGGGTGGTGGACGGTATCCCTGGGCACTTTCGGCGCGCGCGACGTCATCGTGGCCTCCTTGGACGACCGGTACGGTGATTCTCCCCCCGGACCGCCCGGATCAGCCGATCTCGCACGCGCAAAAGCAGAATTCGTTGCCTTCCGGGTCGCGCATCACCTGGAAAGCGCCCTGCTCATCGCTGACGACGCCGCCGACAAGCGAGGCACCGAGCCGCACGGCAGCGGCGGACGCGGCCGTGATGTCGCCCGCTTCCAGGTCCAGATGCAGCCGGTTCTTGACCTGCTTGCCCTCCGGCACACGCTGGAACGCCACGCGTGCGAACCCTGGAGGCTCGACATAGGCCCAGTCCGGATCCCGCTCCACCGGATCGCCGCCGAGCAGCCCCGCCCAGAACCGGACCAGGGCCGCGGGCTCGGCGCAGTCGAAGACGACCTCGTTGACCCTCGCGCGCACCGACTCGGCATCCACCACGTCAGCCTACTGCGCCGCCGTGAAGTCGTCCGCGTCCCACATCCCACCGAGTACGGGGGCGAGCCAGGACGGTGCGCCGCGCCGGAACGCGTCGGGCGCCAACCCGCCCGCGCCATCGGGCACCGCGCCGATCAGCGCGGCGCCCGAGGTCGCAGGGAGGTCGACGAGGTTGCATCGCGCGGCGAGGCCCGGTTCGGCCGGCCAACTGCCGATCACGACTCCCAGCGGCTCCAACGAGCGCGCGCGCAGCGCCTCGGCGGTGAGCTGAGTCGCGTTCAGCGTGCCGAGTCCGGCGGTCGTGACGACCAGCACCGGCGCCTTCAGCAGGCCGGCGGCGTCGGCGAGCGTCCCGCCCGTGTCGTCAAGGCGTACGAGTAGACCGCCTGCGCCCTCGACCAGTACGAGGTCGTGCTCGGTGGCGAGCTTGTCGGCGGCCTCCGCGACCTCCTGCGGCCCGACGGTCGCGAGGCCCGCACGGCGCGCTGCGGTGTTCGGGGCCAACGGCTCCGGGAACCGTGAGAGCTCGACCGCCGTCACTCCGGGGCCCGCGAGCCGCGCCGCCTCATGGGCGTCCCCGGGCTCGCCGGGTTCCAGCCCGGTCTGCGCGGGCTTGAGTACGGCGACCTTCAGGCCCTTGGCCGCGGCCAAGGCGGCCAAGGCCGCGGTGACCACGGTCTTGCCGATCTCGGTCCCGGTTCCGCTGACGACGATGACACCCATGCCGTTCCTCGTTTCCTCGCCTTCGTTCTTCCGCGGTCACCCGGCCTCACCGGTTCAGCCCGCGGTCGCCGCCGCGCGCACCGCCCGGCCGATCAGGGCCAGATCCTCGTCGCTCGTGACGAACGGCGGCATCGTGTACAGCAGATCGCGGAAGGGGCGGATCCAGACGCCCTCGCGGACCGCCGCCCGGGTCGCGGCCTCCATGTCCACCGGATGGTCGAGCTGAACGACCCCGATGGCCCCGAGCACCCGGACGTCCCGGACTCCGGGGAGCGTGCCGGCCTCGGCGAGCCCCGCGTGAAGTCCCGCCTCGATCCGCTTGACCTCGCGGGCCCAGTCCTGGCCGAGCAGCAGGTCGATCGACGCGCAGGCAACGGCCGACGCGAGCGGGTTGCCCATGAACGTCGGACCGTGAGCCAGCACAGGGATCTCGCCCTGTGAGATGCCGTCGGCCACTCGTGGGGTGCACAGTGTCGCCGCCATCGAGAGGTACCCTCCGGTGAGCGCCTTGCCCAGGCACATGACATCGGGGGACACCGCAGCGTGCTCCGCCGCGAAGAGCGCGCCCGTACGCCCGAAGCCCGTGGCGATCTCGTCGAACACGAGCAGCACGTCGTTGGCGTCGCAGGCCTCCCGCAGCACCCGCAGATACTCGGGGGAGTGGAAGCGCATCCCGCCCGCGCCCTGGACCACGGGCTCCACGATCACCGCCGCCAACTCATGGGCGTGGCGGGCGATGAGCTCACGCAGCCGGTCCGCGTACACCTCTTCGAAGCCTGACGGCGGGGCGTCCGCGAAGATCTGACGCGGCAACACCCCCGACCACAGCTGGTGCATTCCGCCGTCCGGGTCGCACACCGCCATCGGTTGCCAGGTGTCTCCGTGGTACCCGCCGCGCCAGGTCAGCATCCGATGCTTCTCGGGCCGTCCCACCGAACGCCAGTACTGCAGGCACATCTTCACCCCGACCTCGACCGCGACCGAACCGGAGTCGCACAGGAAGACATGCCGCAGCGGTTCCGGGGTGATCTCGACCAGCCGGGTGGCGAGCCGGACGGCGGGCTCATGGGTGAGCCCGCCGAACATCACATGGCTCATCCGTGCGAGCTGGTCGCGCACCGCCTCGTCGAGGACGGGGTGCTGGTAGCCGTGGATGGCCGACCACCAGGACGACATGCCGTCGACCAGCTCCCGCCTGCCCTCGGCCGGTCCGGCGAGCCGCAGCCGTACCCCGGACGCCGACTCGACGACGAGCGGATCCGTACGGCCCGGCATCGGGCCGTACGGATGCCAGACATGCGCCCGGTCGAGCTCGACCAGGCTTCTTACCTCGTCGCTACGCATTCGGCGCGAGGTCCGTACCGGCACCACGGCGCCGCACCGAGACCAGGTCCGGGCGCGCCCCGGCGGTGTCGGGAGCAGCCGCCGCCGGTGTGGACGCGCCGCCGCAAGGTCCGCAGCCACCGTCGCTGTCACCGTGTGACGAGCCGCAGCCGCCGTCACCGTGGGCGGAGCCGCAGGCGCCGCCACCGCCGCCGTGCGACGAGCCACAGCCGCCGGCGGCAGCCGCGGCCATCGCGTCAGCCCGGTGCTCGGGCAGCGTGGTCGTGTCCGCGCCCTCCACCTCGAAGCCCGCGTCCGCGATCATGTCGAGGTCCGCCTGGCCGGCCTGTCCCTCGCTGGTCAGATAGTCGCCCAGGAAAATCGAGTTGGCGAGGTGCAGCGCCAGCGGCTGGAGCGAACGCAGCTGCACCTCCCGGCCACCGGCGAGCCGTACCTCCACATCCGGGCAGACGAAACGCACCATGGCGAGGATCCGCAGCGCCCGCTGGGGCGTGAGGTTCCACTCCCTGGCCAGCGGCGTGCCCTCGAACGGGATCAGGAAGTTGACGGGCACCGAGTCCGGGTCCAGCTCGCGCAGCGCGAACACCACGTCGACCAGGTCCTCGTCGCTCTCACCCATACCGGCGATAAGACCCGAACAGGCCGAAAGGCCCGCGGCATGCGCCTTCTGGACGGTGTCCACGCGGTCGGCGTACGTGTGCGTGGTGGTGATGTCCCCGTAGGTGCCCTCGGAGGTGTTGAGGTTGTGGTTGTAGGCGTCCGCGCCCGCCTCCCGCAGTCGCTCCGCCTGTCCGTCGGAGAGCAGCCCCAGGCAGGCGCAGACCTCGACGCCCTCGTTCTCCGCCTTGATGGTCTCGATCGTCTTCGAGACCCGGTCGACGTCGCGGTCCGTCGGTCCCCGGCCGCTCGCCACCAGGCACACCCGCTTCGCGCCACCCGCGACGCCCGCCGCTGCGGCCCTCGATGCCTCATCGGGCTTGAGCCAGGTGTACTTGAGGATGTCGGCCTTGGAACCGAGGCGCTGCGAGCAGTACGAGCAGTCCTCGGGGCACAGACCGGACTTCAGGTTCACCAGATAGTTCAGCTTCACCCGCCGTCCGAACCACTGGCGGCGCACCTTGCCGGCCGCGGCCACCACATCGAGCAGATCGTCGTCGGAAGTCGCCAGTACGGCGAGGGCTTCTTCACGGGTCGGCAGCTCACGCCGCAGGCCCTTGTCCACCAGCGTGTTCAGGAGGTCCATGGCGGAGATCCTCGCGTACCGGGCGCCTGTCGGCCAAGGAGGAACCGGACAACACACACGGATTGAGGTGTGTGTATGGCCACACTCTGACCTTTACCGCGCGGCGCTAGGGTCTGTTCGCTGCCTACAAAAGGACCGCACTGCCATGCCTCAGGCCATGCTCAAGGATCCGTTCGATTGGACCGACGAGGCTGCGCGGCTGCGCGCGGACGCCGGTCTCGTCCGTACCCTGCGCCCGCGCCCGGTCGACGATGCCCTGCTCGACCTTGCGAGCAACGACTATCTCGGGCTCACCCGCAGGCCGGAAGTCACTGCTGCGGCAGGCGAAGCCGCCGACCGTTGGGGCGCGGGAGCCACCGGATCGCGGCTGGTCACCGGAACCACGGCGCTGCACGCCGAACTCGAAGCGGAGCTGGCCCGTTTCTGCGGGTTCGAGGCCGCGCTGGTGTTCTCCTCCGGCTACGCGGCCAACCTCGCCGCGCTCACCGCGCTCAGCACACACGGGTCCCTCATCGTCTCGGACGCGGCGAACCACGCCTCCATCGTCGACGGCTGCCGACTCGCCCGGGCCGAGACGGCCGTCGTCCCGCACGCCGACCCGGAGGCGGTGCGCAAGACCCTCGACGCGCACCCCGGGCGGCGCTCGCTCGTCGTCACGGACTCGGTCTTCTCGGTGGACGGAGACGCGGCGCCGCTCACCGCGCTCGCCGCGGCCTGCCGCGCGCACGGCGCCGCGCTGGTCGTCGATGACGCGCACGGCCTCGGGGTACTCGGCGACGGCGGCCGGGGCGCGCTGCACGCGGCGGGGCTCGCGGGCGCGGTCGACGTGCTCGCCACCATGACCCTCTCCAAGTCATTGGGCAGCCAGGGTGGAGCCGTGCTCGGCCCGGCACGGGTCATCGCCCACCTGGTCAACGCCGCGCGGACGTTCATCTTCGACACCGGCCTCGCACCCGCGGCGGCGGGCGCCGCGCTGGCGAGTCTGCGTCTGATCGAGCGCGAGCCGGAGCTGGCGGACCGGGCCCGCGCCGTGGCGGCGACGCTCCATGAACGCCTCACCGACGCAGGGCTCACGGCCGCCCGCCCCGACGCCGCGGTCGTCTCCGTAAGGGCGCCGTCAGCGGAGTCTGCCGTGCGTTGGGCGGCCGACTGCCGCGCCGCGGGTCTCGCCGTCGGTTGCTTCCGGCCGCCGTCCGTGCCGGACGGTATCTCGCGGCTCAGGCTGACCGCGCGCGCCGACCTCACGGAGCGGCAGTTGGACGAGGCGATCGCCGTCATCCTGGGCGCCGCGCCGGGCCGCTGAGGTCCTCACCGGCGACCGTGGTCCGTGCCACGGTCGCCGTGGTCCGTGCCACGGTGCTCGGAGTCAGGCATCGGGTCGCCGAGGTCCGACTGCTGCCCTCGACGGTCGAACTTCCGCGCCATGCCGAGTGGTAGAACCCCCCACAGCATGACGCAGACGAACAGGGTCGCGGCGGCAGCGGTGACCCCCTCGGGCGTACCGTGCACCACGTCGACCACCAGGAGCACCGCCGAGGTCAACGCCAGGGTGAGCACGGCGAGCCCCATTCCGGCCAGCCGCGAGGAGACCGAGACGATCTCCTTTTTGGCACCCCTGCGGAACAGCCCGCGGTGGACCGCGGCGGGGGCGGTGAACAGCGCCGCGGCCACCACGGCCAGCATCAGCGTCGTCACATAGGTGCCGCGCTGGAACGAGTCGAGTGAGGGGAACCGGGCCGTGAAAGCCAGAGTCAGCAGAAAGGCGAAAAGGATCTGCACGCCGGTCTGGATGACCCTCAGCTCTTGCAGGAGCTCGGCGAAATTGCGGTCCGCCCGCTCGGTCTCGGTCTCGTCCCGCGCGATGCGGGCTTCCTCATCGTCCATATGGTATGAGTAACCCACACTATGCACGTTGTGTCCTGTTGCCGGCGGCGGCCGGCGACAGCCGTCCTGCTCGGTCAGCCCACGCGCCCGTACCGCACACCCTTCGACCAGATCTTGGTCAGCTTGACCACGGAGCCGGTCTTGGGGGAGTGCCAGATCTTCCCTGCGCCCGCGTAGATCCCGACGTGGTAGACCTGCCCGCCGTGATGGAAGAACACCAGATCACCCTTCTGACGGCTTGACGCCGCGATGTGGCGCGTCCGGTTGTACTGCGCCTGTGCGGTGCGAGGGAGGCTCCTGCCGGCCTTCCGGTACGAGTAAAGAACAAGGCCCGAGCAGTCGAAGCTGCTGGGGCCGGTGGCGCCGTACCCGTAGGGTGCGCCCTTCTTGGAAGCGGCCACCTTCAGGGCCTTGGCCGCGTGCGCGGCGGCCGCATGGGCTTCCGGGGCGCCGCCCGGTACGAGCAGCGAGCCGCCGACAGCGGCGAGCGTGACAGCGGAGACGGTACCCGTCCGCGCGAACAGGGACGGACTGTATGCATGCGCAGTCATGCGCAACCCTTCGTCAGCCGCCTGTGAAGGATGACCTGTCGGGTTCGGGCTGGCGAAGGTGCCCGGCCGCGAGCGCGGCTTCACCCCGAGGTCCGCCCGGATATGGCGGCCGGACCGTACTGCCTGGGTCCTCCACTCCTGCCGAAAGCACTCATGTCGACTCAGGCATCCGGGGCGGCGGCAGGACTCGGCGTCCGCCCGGACCGCCCCGCCGTGGTGGCGGGGGCTTGTCGTCCCAGCGATCTTGACGCACGAACTGCCGGATCTCCTCGTCGAAACGGCATTTCGTGAAGCTCCTCACCGCTCATCCAATCAGGTGGAGGACCCCATTCGGCCGTGCCGGCCGCTACCGCTGCAGGCGCCGTACCTGCGGCATAACGCCGCCTTGCATCGGATGGCCCATCGGGGAACGCAACTTGCCGGGCGCATGAGCGGCGGAATCGAGTGAGCCGGTTGGCCGACACCCACTCGTACGCGTGCGCCACGCCGCTGACGGCTCCTCGGCCACCTCAACTCCTGGATTCCGGTGGAAGGGTGATGCGGGCGGTGCGCCGTTCCCCGCCAAGCACCCGCAGGGCGCGCGTCAGTGTGGGTGCGTGCAGTTCGCTCTCCCCGCGCGCGTGCATCAGCGCGAGGGCGTCCCGGAGTGCATCCGCCCTTGCGGCCAGTGCCTGCGCGGCGCGCAGCGCCCCGTATGTGTGCGTGCCGTGTGCCGGGTTGATGCGTCCCAGCTGGTCGACGACTTCGAGGTAGCGGTCGATGACCTGGCCTTCGGCGCGGGTCAGCGCCGGCAGCGGCGGCAGTTCGGGCGGCAGCACGGCTCGTTCACCGTGTCCCGGACGAAGCCGCCGATGCCTTGCGGTTCTTGATGACATGGTCGATCAGGCCGAAGTCCTGCGCGGAAGCCGCGTCGAAGACCGTGACGCGGTCGAGCGTCTCGCGGACGCTTTCGTCGCTCTGCCCGGTGTGGCGTACGAGCATGGCGGCGATCTGATCGTGCATCCGCAGCAATTCCCGGGCCTGGATGTCCAGATCGGACGGCTGCCCCCGCATCGGCTCGGGCAGCGCGGGCTGCTGGACCACGACCCGGGCTCCCGGCAGCGCCATGCGCTTGCCGGGGGTGCCCGCGGCGAGGAGTACGGCGGCCGTGGAAGAAGCCTGCCCGATGCAGGTGGTGACCACGTCGCAGCCCACCACCTGCATCGTGTCGTAGATGGAGGTCATCGCACTGATGGGGCCGCCGGGCGAGTTGATGTAGAGCTGGATGTCCTGCTCGGGGGCGGCGTATTCGAGGTAGAGCAGTTGGGCGACCACGTCGCTGGCCGCGGTCTCGTCGATCGGCGTGCCGAGGAAGACGATGCGCTCGCCCAGCAGTTTCGAGTACGGGTCCAGGGTGCGGATTCCGGACGTGGTCCGCTCGTGGAACTCCGGAAGCACATAGCGGGCCTGTGAACGCTGCATCGCACATCTCCATCCGTAAAAAATGTACAGGACGTACAGACGACTATGATGGGGAGCATGGCCTACGAGATTCCGGTGACGCAAGCGCGGGCAGAGCTCGCCGATTTGATCAACCGCGTCGTGTACGGAGGCGAGCGGGTGGTCGTCACCCGGCATGGAAAGCCGCTCGTCGCCCTGGTCTCCGCCGCTGACCTGGAACGACTCAAGGCGCTTGAGGACGCGGAGCAGCCCGTGGGCGGGTCGGCGATCGCCTCGGTCTCGACGCTTCGCCCGCCCGCCCCGTCCGCTACCGGCGAACGGGGCAGGTTCGGTATCGCGGCGGAGCACCGCGACCCGGGTGCCGATTCCTGAGACGCGAGAGAACCGCGTGCCCCCGTCCGCTACAGCGGGGGCACGCGGCCGTTGTGGAGGGCGGTCGAACGCCCTGGCTGTCCCGGGTCAGGCCGTCGGCGCAGCGTCCGGGACCGGCTGCCGCGCGGGGCTCTGCACCCGGCGGCGTCCGCCGATCAGGACCGCGGTCAGTCCCAGTAGGGCCCAAAGGGTCAGGACGATCGCGGGTGAGGCGGCTCCGGC
Organism: Streptomyces sp. SCSIO 30461; assembly: GCF_037023745.1. Classification (NCBI taxonomy): domain Bacteria; kingdom Bacillati; phylum Actinomycetota; class Actinomycetes; order Kitasatosporales; family Streptomycetaceae; genus Streptomyces; species Streptomyces sp. SCSIO 30461. The sequence goes on along the minus strand of NZ_CP146101.1, from coordinate 4,616,701 downwards.
GCCGTCGAAGAAGGTCACCGACCGCAGCAGCGAACCACCCGCGCCCGGAGGCAGCCACTGGCCTATCAGGCCGGCCGGCTCGGGCAGCAGCTCCGGCGCGGTGCCCACGCCCGAGAACGGGTTGCCGATCAGCATGATCAGCAGGGCGCCGAGGCCGATCCCCTCGCGTCCCAGCACCGCGGCGAGCCCGGCGATGCCCCCGCCCACGGCGAGCACGGTGAGCGTCAGTACCCCGGCCTCGGTCCACCAGGCACCGGTGAGTGCGCCGAGCCAGCTGTGGGCGATGGCGGTCGCGACGAGTCCGGACAATGCGGCCGTGCCGCTCAGCGCGGTCGCCGCACGCCATCCCCGCAGGCCGAGCAGGGTCACCGAGGCTCCGGCCGCGATACCGGCCAGTGCGAGGGGCAGGATGCTCGACGCGAGGGCGCTGCCCCGGGGGTCGTCGGGGGACGCGGGGACGACGTCCTCGATCACGGGTCGGGTGCCCTCGGGAGCCGCCATGGCGGCGGACTCCTTGAGCAGTGCCGCCACGACAGGGCTCGCGGCCGAGGCCGTCAGCACCTTCGGGCCATCGGTGGTCACCACCATCGCGCCGTATACATCGCGGTCCTCGATCGCCTCACGGGCGGCGGCCTCGTCGTCGTAGTGACGGATCTCGAAGGCTTCCTCGTGCTGAGCGAGGTTCTGCTCCAGCTGGGCCGTGGCGGCTGCCGGGCCCGCGACGCCGATCGGCAGCTCGTTCGGCGCCATCCGGGCGGCGGGCCAGGCGAAGGCCCACAGCGCCAGGGAGACGAGGACGGGGACGAGCACCATCACCGCGATCATGGGGCGTATGCGGCGAGCGGGCGGTGTCGCGGGGGACAGGGCGGGCATGGGCTCCTCGATTCCAGCTCAAGAGAAGGATCGTTCGTTTTACGTCGCTGACGCCAATGTGGGGCAAGCGTGACCCCTTGTCAAGAATGAACGTTCGTTTTAAATTGGGATCATGGCTCGTGTATCCCAGGAACACCTCGACGCCCGCCGCCGTCAGATCATTGACGGCGCCGCGCGCTGCTTCGCCCGCAACGGCTTCCACGCCACCTCGATGCAGGATGTCCTCAGCGAGGTCGGACTCTCGGCAGGCGCTGTCTACCGGTACTTCAGGGGGAAGGACGAACTCATCGTCGCCATCGCCGAGGAAGCCTTCGGCGGCGTGCGCGCGGCCTTCTACGAGGCTGCCGAAGCGACGCCGGTGCCGACTCCCGACATCCTGTTGAGCCGCTTGCTGCGCAGACTCTTCGAGGAGCTGGCACCCGGCGGCGGAGGCCGGGCGTCCGCCGGGCTGATCATCCAGGTGTGGACCGAGGCGCTGCGCAACGAGCGGCTGAGCGGGATGCTGGACGGTGCGTTCGCCGACATGCGCGGGGCCTGGGCGCGGCTTGCCGACGCCTACCGGGACAGCGGCATCCTCCGGGCAGACGTGGCGTCCGAGGATCTCGCGCAGACGCTGATGGCCGCGGCCCAGGGGTTCATCGCCCAGAAGGCGCTGTTCGGTGACGTGGACGTCCGGGTTCTGGAGAACGGGCTGCGCGGGCTGATGTCCATGCAACTGCCAAAGATCAGTTAACGTGCCGGAAAAACTTCCGCCCTAACGTTCAAACTCCTGGCCACGAAGCATCACGCCGCCGTCGACGGCTGGTGGGGTGGGAGGCCGCGGTCGGCTCCCCGGCCGAACGGGCCCCGACCGGATCGAGCTTGTGAGGTGGAAGCGTGCAACTGACCCCGCACGAGCAGGAACGCCTGCTCGTCCATGTGGCCGCGGACGTCGCGGACAGGCGCCGGGCCCGAGGCGTGAAGCTCAACCACCCCGAAGCGGTGGCCCTGATCACCTCGCACATCCTCGAAGGGGCCAGGGACGGTCGTACCGTCGCCGAACTCATGGCCTCCGGACGCAAGGTGCTCACCCGGGACGACGTCATGCCGGGCATCCCCGAGATGATCCACGACGTCCAGGTGGAGGCGACCTTCCCGGACGGCACCAAGCTCGTCACCGTCCATGCCCCGATCGTCTGACCGGGGGTGCCGACGATGATCCCCGGAGAGATCCTCCATGCCGACGAGCCCGTCGTGCTCAACGAAGGGCGGGACGTGATCCTGCTGACCGTGCTCAACGCCGCCGATCGGCCCGTCCAGGTCGGTTCCCACTACCACTTCGCGGAGGTCAATCCGGGCCTCCGCTTCGACCGGGCCGCGGCGCATGGCCGTCGGCTGCACGTCGCCGCGGGCACCGCCGTGCGCTTCGAGCCGGGTATCCCGGTCGAGGTCGCACTCGTACCGCTCGCCGGACTGCGCGCGGTGCCCGGTCTGCGCGCCGAGACGGGAGGGCCGCTCGATGGCTGACAACACCGGGCACACCGGACGCTCGGCGACCACCGTGGCGCTGTCCAGGGCCAGGTACGCGGATCTCTTCGGTCCCACCACCGGGGACCGGATCAGGCTTGCCGACACCGCGCTGCTGGTCGAGATCGAGGAGGACCGTTCGGGCGGCCCGGGACGCGCCGGGGACGAGGCCGTCTTCGGCGGTGGCAAGGTGATCCGGGAGTCGATGGGCCAGGCTGCCACCACCCGGGCGGAAGGCGCACCGGACACCGTCGTCACCGGCGCGGTGATCATCGACCACTGGGGCGTTGTCAAGGCCGACATCGGCATCCGAGACGGCCGTATCACCGGCATCGGGAAGGCCGGAAACCCCGACACGATGGACGGTGTCCATCCGGGTCTGGTCATCGGCCCCGAGACCGAGATCATCGTCGGCAACGGCAGGATCGTCACAGCCGGGGCGATCGATGCCCATGTGCACTTCATCTCGCCGACCCTGATCGACCAGGCGCTCGCCTCCGGGATCACCACGCTGGTCGGCGGCGGCACCGGACCCGCCGAAGGCACCAAGGCCACCACGATCACACCCGGCTCCTGGCATCTCGCCCGGATGTTCGAGGCCCTGGAGCACAGCCCCGTCAACATCGGGTTGCTCGGCAAGGGCAACACCGTCTCGCGCGAGGCGATGTACGCCCAGCTGCGCGGAGGCGCCATCGGTTTCAAGATCCATGAGGACTGGGGTGCCACCCCCGCCGCCATCGACGCCTGCCTGACCGTCTGCGACGAGACCGGCGCCCAGCTCGCCATCCACACGGACACCCTGAACGAGGCGGGGTTCGTCGGCGACACCCTGGCGGCCATCGCGGGCCGTACCATCCACGCCTACCACACCGAGGGTGCGGGCGGCGGCCACGCACCGGACATCATCACGGTCGTTTCCGAGCCGTACGTGCTGCCCAGCTCCACCAATCCGACCCGCCCGCACACCGTCAACACCATCGAGGAGCACCTCGACATGCTGATGGTCTGCCACCACCTCAACCCGGCCGTCCCCGAGGACCTGGCCTTCGCCGAATCGCGCATCCGGCCCTCCACCATCGCCGCCGAGGACGTGCTCCACGACCTCGGCGCGATCTCCATCATCTCCTCGGACTCCCAGGCCATGGGCCGCATCGGCGAAGTGATCCTGCGGACCTGGCAGACCGCGCACGTGATGAAGCTGCGCCGCGGCGCGCTGCCCGGAGACGGCCGCGCCGACAACCTCCGGGCTCGTCGCTATGTCGCCAAATACACGATCAACCCGGCCGTGGCGCAGGGAATGGACCGCGAGATCGGCTCGGTCGAGCAGGGCAAGCTCGCCGATCTCGTGCTCTGGGAGCCCGCCTTCTTCGGCGTCAAACCCCAACTCGTCATCAAGGGCGGCCAGATCGCCTACGCGCAGATGGGCGACGCCAATGCCTCCATCCCCACCCCGCAGCCGGTGCTGCCTCGCCCGATGTTCGGCGCCACCGGACGAGCCCCGGCGGCCAACTCGGTCAACTTCACCACCGAGCAGGCGATCGAGGACGACCTCCCCGGACGTCTCGGCCTCGGTAAACCCTTCACGCCGATCCACAGCACCCGCCGGGTGACCAAAGCGGACATGCGGGAGAACGCCGCCCAGCCGCACGTCCGGGTCGACGCGGACACCTTCACGGTGACGATCGACGGCGAAACGGTCGAACCGGCGCCCGCGGAGGTGCTGCCCATGGCCCAGCGGTACTTCCTGTTCTGATCCATGGCAGCGAACGACCGCGCACACGCCGCTGATTCCGCCCGGGCCGCCCTGCTCGTCCTCGCGGACGGCCGCTTCCCCGCCGGAGGCCACGCCCACTCCGGCGGGATGGAGGCGGCAGTCAAGGCGGGCCGGATCCGGGACGCGGCCGGACTCGGTGCCTTCTGCCAGGGCCGACTGCACACCACGGGCCTGACCGCCGCCGCGCTCGCCGCCGCGGCGGCGGACGGGCTCGACCCGCTCGCACTGGACGCCGCCGCCGACGCCCGCACCCCCTCACCCGTACTGCGCACCACTGCCCGGCGACTCGGCCGCCAGCTGATGCGGGCCGCCAGGGCCGTCTGGCCGTCGCCCGAACTCGACGCACTCGCCGCCGCACGTCCCAGGGGCGCGCACCAGCCGGTGGTGCTGGGACTCACCGCACGGGCCGCAGGGCTGACCGGCTGGGACGCCGCCCACTGCGCCGTGTACGAGGCGGTCAGCGGACCCGCGTCGGCCGCCGTGCGCCTGCTCGGCCTCGACCCCTTCGAAGCCACCGCCGTACTCGCCCGCCTCGCCCCCGCCATCGACCAGGTCACCGACCGTGCGACGGCCGCCGCACGGCAGGGGATCGACTCCCTGCCCGCCGCGTCGGCACCCCTGCTCGACATCACCGCCGAGCAGCACGCGGCCTGGCCGGTACGTCTCTTCGCCTCATAGCCCCCGTTTGGAGCTGCCCCATGCACCTCAGCCACGAGCACACCGGCCACGACGGCCCGCCGGCCGCGAGCGCCGACGCCGTACGTCCCGACGGCATCCGGCGCGCCCTGCGTATCGGCCTCGGCGGGCCGGTCGGCTCCGGGAAGACCGCCACCGTCGCCGCCCTCTGCCGGGCCCTGCGCGACCAGCTCTCCATCGCGGTCGTCACCAACGACATCTACACCCGCGAGGACGCCGAGTTCCTTCTGCGCAACGCGGTGCTGCCGCCCGAACGCATCCAGGCGGTCGAGACCGGAGCCTGCCCGCACACCGCGATCCGCGACGACATCTCCGCCAACCTCGAAGCGGTGGAGGACCTGGAGGACACCGCCGGCCCGCTGGACCTGATCCTCGTCGAGTCCGGCGGCGACAACCTCACGGCCACCTTCTCCAAGGGCCTGGTGCACGCCCAGATCTTCGTGATCGACGTGGCCGGGGGCGATGACATCCCCCGCAAGGGCGGCCCCGGGGTCACCACCGCCGACCTCCTGGTGGTCAACAAGACCGACCTCGCCCCCTACGTCGGATCCGACCTGGGCCGCATGGCGCGTGACGCCAAGGAGCAGCGCGGTGAACTGCCCGTCGCCTTCACCTCCCTGACCGGGGAGCACGGCGTCGGCCCGGTCGCCGAATGGGTACGCGCACAGCTCTCCGCCTGGACCGCGTGCACGTGAGCCTCCACGCCACCGCACGCATCGTCGCGACCCGCGACGGCGGGCTGCCCGTACTCGAAAGCGCCGGGCCGCTCGCACTGCGCCGGACTCGGGGCGACGGAGCCCACACCCGTGTCACCGTGGTCGGCGCCATGAGCGCACCGCTCGGAGGTGATCGGCTGGCCATCGAGGCCGAGGTATGCGAGGGTGCCCGGCTGTACGTCGACTCGGCAGCGGCGACGGTCGCCCTGCCCGGTCCCGGGCCTGCCCCGGCGGACTACGACGTCACACTGGACGTGGCGGATGACGCCGAGGTGCGCTGGCTGCCCGAGCCGCTGATCAGCGCCCGGGGAAGCGAACTGCGGATGCGGACCCGAGTACGGCTCGCCGCCGGCGCACGTCTGGTGCTGCGTGAGGAGCAGATCCTGGGCCGCCATGGGGAACAGAGCGGCAGCCTGAGCACCCGGCTCACCGTGCACCGCGCCGGCCGCCCGCTGCTCGACCAGGAACTCGCCTACGGACCGGCCGCGCCCGCGGGCTGGGACGGCCCGGCAGTGCTCGGCGGACACCGGGCGGTCGGCCAGCTGCTCGTCGTGGACCCCGAGTTCGAGAAGCACCCGGCCCAGGCACGGCAGTTCGGAGACAGTGCGGTGCTCACCCCGCTCGCGGGGCCCGCGGTGCTGGTCACCGCCGTGGCACCCGACGCCCTGGCGCTGCGCCGGGTACTCGACACCGCGCTCAACAGCGGCAGCGGCTGAGCCGACCGTGCAGCCGCAGGCTGCGGTTCAGCGCCGCAGCCGGCGAAACCGGCTGCCCTGCTGCTGTTCCGCGGCCTCGCGCTCCTTCACCGTGGCCGCGTACTCGTCCACGTACTCCTGGCCCGACAGGGCGAGGATCTCGTACATGATCTCGTCGGTCACCGCGCGCAGCACCGACTTCTCGCCCTCCATGCCCTCATAGCGCGAGAAGTCCAGCGGCTCCCCGAACCTGATCGCCACCCGCTTGATCCTCGGCAGTTTCTGCCCTGGCGGCTGGACCTCGAACGTCCCGACCATCGCGCACGGCACCACCGGCACCCGGGCCCTGAGCGCCATCACCGCGACTCCGACCTTCCCCTTGTACAGCCGCCCGTCATGCGAGCGGGTCCCCTCGGGGTAGATGCCGAGCAACTCGCCGCGCGCCAGCACCCCGAGCCCCTCCCGGATGGCCGCCTGACCGGCTTCCTTGCCCGACCGATCCACCGGGATCTGCCCCGCACTGCGGAAGAATCCCGCGGTCATCCTCCCTTTGACACCAGGACCCGTGAAGTACTCGGCCTTGGCCAGAAAGGTGATGCGGCGCCTGATGATGGCGGGCATCAGGAAGTGATCGGAGAAGGACAGGTGGTTCCCCGCGATGATCGCCGCGCCCTCGTCGGGAATGTGTTCGAGACCCTCGATCCTGGGCCGGAACAGCAACCGCAGCAATGGACCCAGGACCACGTACTTGAGGACGTAGTAGAACACGGTGTGCTCCCAACTGTGACCGATCCGGCTCCAGGGGGCGGCTCGGGTGGCGGCCCGACCACCCGTCCCGAGCGGACGGGCTCCCCCGCGGGAGTGGCACTCCTCGTGGGCGCGGTACCCCGAATCCGCCCACGGTATGTCGCGGATCGCCCTGCTGCCCGGACATCGTGCTGCTCGGCCATGTCCGCCGCAGCGGCCAGGCCGAGCCTGCCGACCCGGGCCGAACCCGCGGGGACCGGCCGCTCCCGGCGCACCCGAGGCAACCGGGGCGCGGGAGCGCTCGTCCGCTCAGCTCACCGGGGCGCGCCCGCTCACGCGTCAGGTCGGTTTTGAGGTCAGCATTCCGAGAGTGACGAGGCCGAGTACGACCCAGGCGAACCACAGCCAGCCGTTACTGCCGAGTGCGACCGTGTAGCCGGTGATGAGCACCAGGCTGATGACGGTGAGCACGCCCATCGTCTTCGTGGCTCCGGACATCCGCGTCCTCCTCCGGGCCGGCCGCCGTGGCTGGGAGCCCGGCCGTGGCCTCTGCAGCCATCGTGACCCCTGGTACGGGCCCCGCGCCACTCTCCGGCACGTATCCGAGCCCGCCGGGATCGAGAGGTCAGCGCCCCCGGGTCTGGAGCGAGGCGAGATACGCGTTGTACGCCTCCAGCTCCTTGTCGCCGTCCCGGTCGGCCGCTCGGTCCTTGCGAACCGCCTGGCGCTGCTCGGAGTGGTACCACTGGTACACCAGGGCGATCAGTACCAGCACGGACGGGATCTCACTGAAGGCCCAGGCGATTCCCCCCGCCGCGTTCTGGTCGGAGATCGCGCTGATCGCCAGGCTCGCCGGGGGATCGGCGTAGGTCCGCACCATCGGCTCGCTCGCCATCATCAGCGCGATACCGAAGAACGCGTGGAACGGCATGCCCGCGAACAGCTCCAGCATCCGCATCACGTAGCCGGGACGGTTCGGGCCCGGGTCGACCCCCATGATCGGCCAGAAGAAGACCAGGCCCACCGCGAGGAAGTGGACCATCATCCCGATGTGTCCGGCCCTGGATCCCATCAGGGTGTCGAACAGCGGGGTGAAGTACAGCCCGTACAGGCTTGCGATGAACATCGGGATGGTGAACGCGGGATGCGTGACGATCCGCATGTAGCGGCTGTGCAGCAGTGCCAGCAGCAGCTCGCGAGGCCCCTTGGTGCCCCGGCCGGCCACCGGCAGCGCACGCAGCGCCAGGGTCATCGGGGCGCCGAGCAGCAGCAGGATCGGTGACAGCATGCTGATCACCATGTGCTGCACCATGTGGACACTGAACATCACCATGCCGTAGTCGTTCAGCTTGGTGCACATCACCAGGGCGATGCTCAGCACGCCGATGGCGAACGCGATCGTGCGGCCCACCGGCCAGGCGTCGCCGCGCCGCACCAGCCGGACGACGCCCCAGCCGTACAGGCCCAGCGCGAGCAGGCAGCCGATCAGGAAGACCGGATCCACCGACAGCTCGAGACCGCGCCCCAGCGTGAACGGCGGGAGGTCCATCGGCATACCGTGCTCGCCTTGGCCGCCGTGCCCGCTGTGATCCATCTGTGTACTCCTGGAGCGTCCCGATTCGGGGTTGTTGTCCGCACCAGACTAGAGCCGCCCCCGGCCGCGGTTGCGGGCGGGGGCGGCTCTGGGACGGCCGCGATCGTACCGACCGCTCAGCGGACCGGCGTCCGGATCACAGGACGCACTCGGCCTCGGCGTAGCGCTCGTCCGGCACCGTCTTGAGCGTCTCGACGGCATGCGCCAGGGGCACCATGGTGATGTCCGTGCCGCGCAGGGCCGTCATCATGCCGAACTCGCCGCGGTGTGCGGCCTCCACGGCGTGCCAGCCGAATCGGGTGGCGAGGACGCGGTCGTACGCGGTCGGCGTTCCACCGCGCTGCACATGCCCGAGGATCACGGGCCGGGCCTCCTTGCCGAGCCGGTGCTCCAGCTCGACGGACAACTGCCGGGCAACTCCCGCGAAGCGCTCGTGGCCGTACATATCCTTGCCGCCCTCGTCGAACTCCATACTGCCCGCACGCGGCTTGGCGCCTTCGGCGACCACCACGATCGCGAACCGCTTGCCCGCCTCGAAGCGCTCGCCGACCCGTCGCGTCAGCTCGTCCATGTCGAAGGGTCGCTCGGGCACCACGATCGCGTGTGCTCCCGCCGCCATGCCGGAGTGCAGGGCGATCCACCCGGTGTGGCGGCCCATGACCTCGACGATCAGCACCCGCTGGTGCGACTCGGCGGTGGTCTTCAGCCGGTCCAGGGCCTCGGTTGCGACACCGACGGCGGTGTCGAAGCCGAACGTCACATCGGTCGACGCGATGTCGTTGTCGATGGTCTTCGGCACGCCCACGATCGGTAGTCCCGCCTCGGAGAGCAGATTGGCCGCCTTCAGGGTGCCCTCGCCGCCGATCGGGATGATCGCGTCGAGGCCCAGCTCGGCGACATGGCCCTTGGCGCGCTCGACACCGTCGACCAGGTGCGCGGGCTGGACGCGCGACGAGCCGAGGATCGTGCCACCGCGCGCCAGGATGCCGACGACGGCGTCCAGGTCGAGCTTGCGGTAGTCGGCCTCCAGCAGGCCTTTCCAGCCGTCGTGGAAACCGATGACCTCGTCGCCGTGGTCGACGACCGCGCGGTGGACGACGGAACGGATGACCGCGTTCAGGCCGGGGCAGTCGCCCCCGGAGGTCAGGACACCAATGCGCATTGCCCGAATACCTTTGCAACGTGGGCTGACTCCCGGACCACGTCGTCCGGTGGGATCCCCGCCACCCTACCGGCGCGAGACCCCCTGAGCCGAACCGGAAGTCCGTCCAGTGGACATCGGCGCAGATGTGCGAACGGCCCGGCGGATGAGCGCCGGGCCGTTCGTCTTCGTTCGTCGCGTGGACCGCTCAGACGAGCACTCCGATGACCTCTCGAAGGCCGGCCCGAGTACCCGCCGGAGGAACGGTCAGGCGGGCTGCGTGGCGGCCCTTATCCGCTCGGCGCGCAGTGCCTCGTACCAGCGGTCGTCGGTCGGCGGCAGCGCGTTCACGTCCAGCGCGAGCTTCAGCAGCAGGTCCGCGATCTGCGGATTGCGGGCCATGACAGGGCCGTGCATGTACGTGCCGAAGACGGTGTCGTTGTACGCGCCCTCGGTGCCGTCCCCGGTGCCGTTGCCCTTGCCGAGCACGGTGCGGGCGAACGGGCGGGCCGCCGGGCCGAGGTGGGTGATGCCCTGGTGGTTCTCGAACCCGGTGAGCTGGGGCAGGCCGAGCCGCGCGTCGATGTCGGCCAGCACGTCGCCGACACAGCGCTCGCCCTCGCCGCGGGTCGACACGACATCGAGCAGGCCGAGACCGGGTTCGCGCTGGCCGATGTCGTTGATGAACTCATGGCCCAGGATCTGGTAGCCGGCGCAGACCGAGAAGATGATCGCGCCGTTGGAGGCGGCCCGGCTCAGCCCGCCGTCGCGCCGCAGCCGCTCGGCCGCGAGCCGCTGCGGGCGGTCCTCGCCGCCGCCGATCAGATAGATGTCACCGGAGGTCGGCACCGGCTGGTCGCTGCGGACGTCGATGCGGGTGACGTCCAGGCCGCGCTGCCGGGCGCGCCGCTCCACGACCAGGGCGTTGCCCTGGTCCCCGTACGTGCTGAGCAGGTCCGGGTAGACCCACACCAGACGCAGGCTGCTGTCGCTCATGCTCGTGTTCCTCTGCGATCTCTGCGGTCAGCGGGGTCAGTTGCCGACGCGGCGGCGGACGTCCTGGAAGGCGGTGTAGTTGGCGATGAGCTCGATCCGCCCGGGCGGTGCCGCCTGCACGGCGGCGTCCAGGGTGTCGCAGACGCGGAAGTCCAGACCGGCGACCTCGAGGCGTACTGCCAGGTCGAGGCGGCGGTCGCCGATCACGAAGATCGGGTGGCCGGCGAGCCGGGTGTAGTCCACGTCCCACAGCCAGGAGGTGTCGGTGCCGTCGGCGCCGCGGGCGTTGACGGAGAGGATCACCGGGGTGGGCGGCGGGTCGATCAGCGAGAAGGTCTCCAGCCAGCCGGCCGGGTTCTTCGCCAGCAGCAGCCGTACGTCGCGGCCCAGGAAGGAGACCACGTCGTAGCGGCCCGCGACCGCCTGCACCTGGTACATGCGCTCCAAGGCGACCTGCGGCGGCACGCCGAAGACCGCGGCGACGGCGGCGGAGGTGGCGGCGTTGGCCTTGTTGGCGCGGCCCGGGAGCTGGAGGTGGATCGGCCAGGCGGAGCCGTGCGGGTCCAGGACGTGGTCGCCGCTGAGCGCCCAGCTCACGGCGGGGCGCCGGAAGCCGCACTCGCCGCAGAACCAGTCGTCACCGGGGCGCTGCATCACACCGCCGCAGGCGGGGCACGACCAGGCGTCGTCTTTCCACTCCTGGCCGGCAGCCACCCAGACCACGGTGGGGGAGGACGAGGCGGCCCAGACGACGAGCGGGTCATCGGCGTTGGCGATCACCACCGCCTTGGAGCCGGACAGGCCCTCCCGCCACTTCTCGGCCAGCATCCGGGTCTCGGCGGCACGATCCAACTGGTCGCGGGAGAGGTTGAGCAGGGCGATGGCTTTGGGAGTGGTGTCCCGGGCGACGCCCGCCAGGTACTTCTCGTCGACCTCGATCACGCCGTACCTGGCGTCGGACCCACCGGCGAGCGCGGAGGTGATGCCCGCCGGCATGTTGGCGCCCAGCGCGTTGGAGACGACCGGGCCGCTGGCGCGCAGCGCCTCGGCGATCAGGCGGGTGGTCGTGGTCTTGCCGTTGGTCGCCGAGACCAGGACGACATCGAGGTGCTGGGCCAGAGCGCTCAGCAGATCCGGGTCGAGCTTGAGCGCCACCCGGCCGCCGATCACCGATCCGCTGCCACGTCCCGCCGCACGCGACACCGCCGCTGCGGCCTTGCCGGCCGTCACGGCCAGCTTGGCCCGCGGCGACAGCGACTCTGCGTTGCCAGGGTGTCCTGCCATCGTCCTAGATCCTCCTTGCGTCGGTCGGGCATCAGCCTATCGAGATCCGACCGACCGGCCGACCCCGGCTCCACGGCGAAAGCGGGAGGTCACCGAGGGGTTCGGGACCAGGGTGGTGCGAAACGTAGGCTTACCGCCATGCCAAAGCGTTCGATCCCCGGCAGTTCCGGACTCGTACGAGCCATGAGCCTGCTCGGAGATCCCGTGCTGCACGCCCCGTGCGAGCCCGTCACCGACTTCGGTCCTGCGCTCGCGTCGCTCGTCGACGACATGTTCGCCACGATGTACGCCGCCGAGGGCGTCGGCCTCGCCGCGAACCAAGTCGGCGTCCCCCTGCGGGTGTTCGTCTACGACTGCCCGGACGACGAGGACGTCCGCCATATCGGCCATCTGGTCAACCCGCGACTCGTCGATGCCGGCGGGGTCGCGGTGCGCGGCCCCGAAGGCTGTCTCTCGCTGCCCGGAGTCGAGGCGGGCACACCCCGCTACGACCACGCCGTGGTCGAAGGCGTCACGATGCACGGGGATCCGGTGCGTGTGGAGGGTACGGGCTTCTTCGCCCGCTGCCTCCAGCATGAGTGCGACCACCTGGAGGGTGGGATCTATCTGGACCACGTCAAAGGCTTGCGCCGCAACCGCGCCCTGCGGGCGGTTCGGCGGGCGCCCTGGGCGCGCGGACGTGCGCTTCCTGGCGACCTGTAGGGCCCGGACGGCCCGGCGCCCGGGCCGTGCGGTGTGAGGGGCCTGGCACCTCCGAACCCGGGCCGCGGCCCCGGCGCCCAGGGTGTGAGACCCGCCCGCTGCGCCCCTCCGGGGCCTACGGCCCGGTGTCGGCGTCGCGGTCCTCGACCTCGGCGAGCCGGCCCCAGAGCAGATCGACCAGGCTGGTCACCAACTGGGTCCGGGAGCAGGGCCGCTCGCCGAGCCACCAGTCGCCGGCGGCGTGCATCATGCCGACGATCCCGTGTCCCCAGACCCTGGCCAGTTCGCTGCCGCCCGGGCCGAGGTCCACGCGGTCCCCGATGAGCTTGCCCAACTCCTCCCCGAGGCGCCGCAGCAGCGGCGCGGAATGGCGGCCGATGTCGAAGCCGCGTGCGGACTGCTCGGCGGCGTGCGGGTCCTCGGCGGGGTGCATCAGGAAGCGGTAGACCTGCGGTGCCGCCTCGATGGTGGCGAGGTAGGTGTCGATGGTGTTCTCGACCCGGCCGCGCCGGGTCGCGGGCGCGTCGGCCGCGGCGCGCAGGGCGTCCAGCAGGGCATCGGTGTGGCGCTTGGCGAGGGCCCGGTAGAGGCCGCTCTTGTCACCGAAGTGCCGATAGAGGATCGGCTTGGTGATCCCGGCCTCGGCCGCGATCGCGTTCATCGACGCCTGCGGCCCGTCCCGGAGCACCACCCGGTCCGCGGCTTCGAGCAACTCACGCCGCCGCTGGTCCGCCGACCGCTGCTGGTCGGTCTGCTGAGTGGTGCTGTCCATGGTGGTTCTCCCCGCCCGTGTGTATTCCGTGAGGCCTGCGCAAAGTAACACTCCGCAGGGACAGCGTGCCGAACACGCTGGTTCCGGTTGACAGCGCTTACCCGGCAGTAACAGACTGTTGTTACCGCCAGTAACGCTGCGGGTGGGTCATGGATCGGTGCACATCAGGAGGGGACTATGACCGAGTTCGCGCTCGATCTCAACGACGAGCAGAAGCAGGTCCGTGACTGGTTGCACGGCTTCGCCCGGGATGTGATCCGCCCGGCCGCGGCCGAGTGGGACGAGCGCGAGGAGACCCCCTGGCCGGTCATCCAGGAGGCGGCCAAGGTCGGCATCTACTCCCTGGATTTCTATGCCCAGCAGTACTTCGACCCCACCGGCCTCAGCATCCCCATGGCGATGGAGGAGCTCTTCTGGGGCGACGCCGGTATCGCCCTGTCCATCGTCGGCACCGGCCTCGCCGCCGTCGGTGTGCTCGCCAACGGCACCGAGGAGCAGATCGGCACCTGGATCCCGCAGATGTACGGGGACGTGGACGACGTCAAGGTCGCCGCGTTCTGCTCGTCCGAGCCCGACGCCGGATCGGACGTGGGCTCGATGCGCACCCGCGCCGTCTACGACGTGGCCAAGGACGAGTGGGTGCTCAACGGCACCAAGACCTGGGCGACCAACGGCGGTATCGCCAACGTGCATGTCGTCGTCGCGGTGGTGGACCCGGAGCTCGGCAGCAAGGGTCACGCCTCCTTCATCGTCCCGCCGAACACTCCCGGGCTGTCCCAGGGGCAGAAGTTCAAGAAGCACGGCATTCGCGCCTCCCACACCGCCGAGGTCGTCCTGGAGGACGTCAGGGTCCCCGGCCACTGCCTGCTCGGCGGCAAGGAGAAGCTCGACGAGCGCCTCGCCCGCGCCCGCGAGCGGGCCAGGGTGGGCGGCGGCGAGCGCGTGAAGAACGCCGCCATGGCCACCTTCGAGGCCTCTCGCCCCGCTGTCGGTGCCATGGCTGTCGGCACGGCGCGGGCTGCGTACGACTACGCACTCGACTACGCCAAGAACCGTGAGCAGTTCGGCCGGCCGATCATCGACAACCAGGGCGTCGCCTTCCAGCTCGCCGATATGCGCACCCAGATCGACGCGGCCCGGCTGCTGGTCTGGCGCGCCTCCTGGATGGCGGTCAGCGGCAAGCCCTTCACGGCGGCCGAGGGCTCGATGTCCAAGCTCTTCGCCAGCGAGGTCGCCAAGAAGGTGACCGCCCAGGCCGTGCAGATCCTCGGCGGCAACGGCTTCACCCGCGAGTACCCGGTGGAGCGTATGCACCGCGACAGCGCGATCTACACCATTTTCGAGGGCACCAGTGAGATCCAGCGCCTGGTGATCGCCCGCACTCTCGCGGGTGTGCCCATCCGCTGAAAACCCGAGGGGGCGGGGAGCTGCGCGGGTCAGGAAGTACGCTGCTGTTCTGGTTCCTCCGCCGCCTCCATCGCGTGCTCACGGCAACCAGTGCAGTCGCCAGTGGGCGAACTCCTTCTGAGTCCGCGGCCGGCTGCGCCATTCGGGAGGGGCGGTCGGCTTCCTTCCTGTCTCGTCGATACACGCAGGTCAGCGTGCGAGCAGGACGGCAGAACGGGGACGACATCCTTCAAAGCTTCAATGCTTTGTACGGCATGACATCGCTCCCGGCGTCGGCTCGGCTTCGGCGACCTCAGCGAGCTTCAGTCACGTTCCTGTTCAACCGGGGCTGTCCGACTGTGCCCGGGTGTTGACGACTGGCCGGTCGCGACGCGTGGGCAACCGGCACGGTCACCTTCCGGGGAGCCGTGTCGAGGCGGCGCGCGGGGCTGTCGACCGGGTCGTGGAAGCACTCGTGGACAGCCTCACCGAGTTCAAGTGAATCGCCTCGTGCCAGGTAGAGACCTATCCGGGCCGATTCCGGCGGCGGCACCCGCGAGTTCGTGGCCTGGCTCGCCAGGCGAGGCCGGTGGCTGCCGTACTCGGTCGGCACGACCATCACCGAGCAGATCCACCACGCCGTCCTGAAGGTTCCCGCCCCGGCCTGGACGGCGGCCACCGAACCCGGCGGAGGGATCCGTGACGCCGCCTGGGCTGCCGAGGCGACGGCGATGTGCTCAGGGGCTCGCCGAAGGGAATCCACGCCCGATGGTCTGCACATGGAAAGTGCCCTCCCTCGGACCGACGGAACCCCTCAGCGAGGTTCGCCGTCCCGGGTCAGGAAGGCACTTTCACATTTCAGCCCCACAGCCGGCCGTCTCCAAGTGAAACGGCAAGGCCAAGGACGGTCCCGTACGCGATCTACGGCTTGGGTGCCGGCCTTGCGATGGCCAGGGCGTCGGTCTTCGGCGCAGCGGCGATGGCACGAGGTTCCTTGGCACTGGCCTTCAGCGCCAAGTCCTTGCCCTCCGCAACGGAAGCGACCTTGATTACCTTGCCCTCCGCAACGGAAGCGACCCTGTCCGCTGCCACAACCTTCTTGGCGGCGGGTACAGCCGCTATGGTGCCCTTGGGTGCCGCTGCCACGGCCTTCTTGGCGGCGGGTGCCGCTGCCACGGCCTTCTTGGCGGCGGGTACAGACTTGGCAGCGGGTACAGCCGCTATGGTGCCCGTGGGTGCCGCCACCTTCGCGTCTGCGCTGGCGACGGTTGCGCCTCCGAGGGCGAGCGCGCCTGCAGCAGCGGTGGCCAGGGCGGACTTGGCGATGACGTTCATAGCAGGACTCCTTTCACGTGGTGCGGCGGACCCGCCGGGTCCTTGCCCCAGCGGGTTCGACCTCGTGGTCCCCACGCTAGGAAATGCGGTCCGCCGCCGCGGTCCACCGAACGGTTCCCTCGACGGAGGAACCACGTATCCCCCGTCCGGGGGACACCGGCCGGTGAGGCGCGCCCGTGACGTGGACACTGAGAGGGCGTTTGAACGGTTCGAGTGATAGGGCGCCGATGGGGGCGGGCTGGTCGACCGCCACGACCATGGCTCGTCCGCCGGCTTGTGTGGACCGGGGCATGCCCGGCGTTGACAATGGGTTGAGGCTCCGTGTTTCCGCGTGAGCCGAGTGCTGACAGGACGGTGTGCCGTATGCGTACACATGAGACCCGCGTACGCGTCGTCGTTGCCGACGACCACCCGATATAC
Source organism: Streptomyces sp. SCSIO 30461 (assembly GCF_037023745.1). Lineage (NCBI taxonomy): Bacteria > Bacillati > Actinomycetota > Actinomycetes > Kitasatosporales > Streptomycetaceae > Streptomyces > Streptomyces sp. SCSIO 30461. Next base: position 4,600,064 of record NZ_CP146101.1, on the reverse strand, counting down.
CGCGAGGGCGTCACCCGTGCGCTGGGGCAGAGCGGACTGGTCGAGGTTGTGGCGGAAGCGGGGGACGGGGCACAGGCTCTGGAGCACATCCGCGTGCACAAGCCCGATGTCGCCCTTGTGGACTTCCGGTTGCCGAAGCTGGACGGACTTGCCGTGGTCCATGCCGTCGCACGGGACGGTTTGCCGGTGCGGGTGATCATCCTCTCCGCCCACACGGACGATTCCGTGGTGTTCCGCGCCGTCGAGGAGGGGGCCGCCGGCTATCTCGCCAAGGACGCCACGCGGAGCGAGATCGTCGATGCCGTGCTGAAGGTGGCCGGGGGAGGGACGGCGCTTCCTGCGGACCTCACGAGCGGTTTGATGGAACAGGTACGGCGCCGGGCCTCCGCCGGGGAGGACCGGGTGCTGCTCAGTGAGCGTGAGCGGCAGGTGCTGCAGGCCTTCGCCGAGGGCAAGAGCATTCCTCAGGTCGCCGAGGAGTTGTTCCTGGCCCCCAGCACGGTGAAGACCCATACCCAACGCCTCTACGAGAAGCTCGGTGTCGGTGACAGGGCCGCTGCGGTGGCAGAGGCGATGCGCCGTGGACTGCTGGAATGACCGTGGCCCTCCGGCGCGTCACGGTGGGCGGTTTCTTTCGGCACGCGCGATCCCGTCGGCACCACGAGGGCGCGGTCCCCGAGCGCGTGGCCCCCACGGCCCGTACCGTCGCGGACGCGCAGAGTCTGAGCGCGGCACGGTCCCAGACATCCGTGCGTCTTCTGATCGTCGCCTTGCTGGTGGTGCAGCTCTCGCTGTTCCCTCCGCTCGAAAACGAGGGCGCATGCAGAGCGCTGGTCATCGGCTACGCACTGTGGGCGGTGTTCCTGACGTGGAAGGCCTGGCGTGGCGACCGCGTGCTACCGCGGCTCTGGCAGCTGCTGCCGATCGACCTCGTCGTCCTCGGTGCGCTGCTGGCGATGGCGGGGGGGTTCGGCACCCCGCCCGGTATCAGGCCTCTGGTCGACGACGCCTTCTTCCTCATCCCCGTACTCGCCGCCTTCCAAGCCTCGCCGTGGGTGACGGCCGTGATGACCGGCGCCTCCGGTCTCGCATACGTGCTCGCCGTACAGGGAGCCGGTGCGGGTGGCGAATGGGGTCGCACCGCCCTGATCGTCCTCAGCCTGCTTCTGCTCGGTGCTGTCTGCACCGTACTCACCCGGATCCAGCGGGACCGGGTGAGAAGCATGGGGGTGCTTCTGGAGCGGAGCCGCGATCTGCTCGGGCAGGCGATGAACGCCGAGGAGCACGAGCGTCGCGATCTTGCGGAGGCACTGCACGACGAGGCCCTGCAGGACGTGCTCGCCGCACGTCAGGACCTGGACGAGGCCCGTGAGTCCGACGGCACGGAAGTGTTGGACCGCGCTGACCGTGCGCTCCAGGAAGCCGCGCGCAGGATGCGGTCGATCGTTGGGGAACTGCATCCGACGGTCCTCGAACAGCTCGGCCTGGCAGGAGCGGTGCAGAGCCTCGCCCACAGCTCGACGCAGCGCGGTGGGTTCGACGTCAGTGTCCACTGCGCCCCCATACCGCCTTCTCCCTTCGAGCCCATCGCCTTTGCCGCGGCGCGGGAACTCCTTCGCAACGTCGTGAAGCATGCGGAGGCAACGCACGTGGAGGTCCGTCTGGAGGCGCGGCAAGGACTCTTGCGTCTCCTCGTGGCGGACGACGGGAGGGGGCTGCCGCCGGGGGCCCTGGAGGAGAGCGTGCGCAGCGGCCACATCGGCCTCGCCTCGCTGCGTGTCAGGGTCGAGACGGCGGGAGGGCGCTTCCTGCTGGAGCCGCGTGATCCCACCGGGACCACGGCGACCGTGGAACTTCCGCTCGAGTCGTCCGCTCCCGCCGGGACCGGCTGATGGCCAGGCCTCCCAGTCGTACCCGCGTGCCGGGTCGGGTGCGTGCCTTGCGGTGCAGACCGACCGGTACGTCGGGGGTGGTGTGGGCGGCCTGCCCGCCTCGCCGGACGGGACCGGGGGCGATGGGATCGGTGGAAGACGTCCCCGCGCGGAAACCGCGTGTGGGAGACCGTGACGTGGGCCATGGCGCCGTGCCCAGCGCTGACGACCATCCTCGTTACTCGGCCGGCTTGGTCGTGGAGGGGACGTGCGAGAGGTCCTCCCGAACGGCCCGCAGTGTGTGGCGGAACCAGATCGTGCGTCTAGGGCGTGTTGCGAAAGTCCCTCCTGACCCGCGACGTCTGGCACGCACGCTCGCTGCGTTGTCGGAGTCATCCACGTACGTCCAGTACGAGGATGATCCTCCGCCTTGCGATCGCACGCACCAGACGCCGCAGGCCCCGCCCTGCGGGCGGACGGAGCTACTTTCGCAACACGCCCTAGGTGACTGGTGTTAAGCGGGTCGTCCTGGGCGTGCGGTGTCGCCGTTGGGGGTGTCAGGGTCGTGGTTGCTGGCTGGTGGTCGGGCGGCGTGTGGGTGGTTCGTGGCCGTCGTGGGGGCTGTTGAGGGCTTGGCACGGCCGCGTGCGGGTCGTTTGCATGGTCCAGGGCGCCCTCGGGACGGTCAGCCGGCGGCGACCGCCCACTTGTCACTGCCTGTGGACATGATTCCGAGCACGCCGAGCCGCGCGACGTTGACGGCGGCGGCCAGCAAGGAGAAGTCGGCGGCGATCTTGGCCCGGCCCCGCACCCGGGCGCGGCGTCCGCCGTGTCGCCGCCGCATCAGGTGGGCGATCTTGCGTTCGACCTTGGGGCGGGTGGCCCGGTAGGCGGCCAGCCAGACGGGGTCCGCACTGCGAGCCCGGCCCCGGGCCAGGTGTTCTTCGTGAGGGCCGATGGTGATGACGCGTCCGTTCCTGGCGGTAGTGCACTGCGCCGCAAGGGGGCAGGCGGCGCAGGCGGTCTTGAAGCAGGCCGTCCCACCGCCATCAGACTTCGGGCGGATCGCGGCGGTCACCTGGTTCGGGCAGGTGACCTGCCCTGCCTCCAGATCGATGGTGAAGGCGTCCTTGGAGAACCGCCCACCGGGCGCGTTGGCCGCCTGCACCTTGACCATCACCCGGGCGCCCGCGTCGTCCAGCTCGGCCAGCAGCGGCCCGGTCCCGTAAGCGGCGTCGCCGTAGACTTCGGCCCGCGCCTGGTCTGCCTGCTCGGCGGCAGGTGGTTGGAGAACGTCGGCGAGCAGGTCGGCGGCGGGCTCGGCATCGCCGGCGTTGCCCGCCGTGACCTCGGTCGCGGTGATGACCTCGCTGTCGGGTTCCTCGGCCACATGACCCTTGTAACCGTCGAAGGACCGGCGGACGGTCTTGTGGCCGTGCCGGGCCTCGGGATCAACCGTGGAGATGACCCGGTCCGCGGCCACCTTGCGGGCGATCTTGAAGACGCCCCCGTCCTGCTCCAGGTCCTGGCCCAGCACGGTGGCCAGCAACCGCGCGGCCTGGCCCACATCCCCGGGCACGGCCCGGCCGTCCAGCACGGTCAGCAGCGCGAACCCGTCACGGGCCCGCGAATCGATGAGGGCTTCCCGCTCGGCCGCGTCCGTCCAGTCGATGACCGGCTTGTCCGTGCTGGTGTAGGCGTCCCCGCTGGAGATCACCGCCCGCAGCTCGGCCCGCAGCACGTGATCGGCCGCCCGCAGCAGGCCGCGGATGGCCGAACGGATCAGCGTGATGGTGTCCTGCGTGGCCACCGCGTCATAGATCGGTGCCGAGTCCAGCACCCTCCTGCGGCCGACCAGTCCGGCCTGTGCAGCAACCTCTACCGTCCGCTCGAAGATCCGGTTCGGCCGGGCGGAAGCGGCAAGCCTCGCCCGCATGTCGACCAGCACGGTGTGCACGAACCCCGGATGGTCGAAGTCCAGCCCGCCGGCGGCGTACTTCCAGCGCACATCGAACGCGAACCGCTCGACCGCCTCGCGATCGGACAAACCCTCCAGACGCTGCAGGACCATCACGACCGCCACGATCATCGGCGGCACCGACCTGCGGCCGTCCTCGGCGAACAGATCGGCGAACATCTCATCGGGGAACAACGCCCGGCACTCGCGGTGCAGCACCGCGTAGATCGAGTTCGGCGCCAGCCGACCCTCGCAGAAACCCACTGTGGAGGAGAGCAACCCCGGCTGCATCGGAGTCCGGCCCACTGCCATCGCTCAACCTCTCCCCACACCCAGCGACCAACACCCCGCAGCCTGACACAGGACGAAGACCCAGCGCGAGCTCACACGATTAACACCAGTCACCTAGCGGCGGCAGCACGCCGGTGACGCCGAGGCCCGGATCTCGAACCAGATCTTCTTGCCGTGCTCCTGCGGGTCCGTCCCCCAGGCGGTGGCCAGCGCAGCGACGAGAAACAGGCCACGGCCGCTCTCCGCGTCGAGAGGGGGTGTCCGCGACTGCACTCGTATCTTCGTGTCCGCGGTGTCCGTGATTTCCACGCGCAGGCCCCTGCAGGTTCGGCGCACGCAGACCGCGCACGGCTCATGCGTGTTCTCGACGGCGTTCGCGACGAGTTCACCGGTCAGCAGCTCGATCGTGGACAGCGAACTGTCGCCCAGTGACAGGCAGAGCTCGTGGGCGAGAGCACGGACCTTGCGGCGGGCTGCAGGGACCGCCGCCACGGCGGGTCGGACGTCGAACTCGTGCGGCGGACAGGAGGCTGAGGTGGAGGGCATGCTCTGGCCTTCGAGAGGACCGGGCGTCACTGCGGATCGCGGTGTCCGTCTCGGCGGGTGTCCGGTGACGGGTACCGCGCTGCGTGCGGACGTCCGGTATGGGCGTGTGGGGGAATCCCGGCCGGGTCCGACACCGCTCCGCGGGCGGGGCGGGTCGTGCCCTGGCGGCCGACTGGTTCGTGCGAACCGCCGTCGAAGTGCGACCGGTGGCCGCGTTCACAGGCGGTGGTACCGCTTCCGCACTGATGACGCTATCGACCGCCGTGCGGTGTACCTGTCGACCAATCGGCCCCCTCGGCGGCTGATGGACAGTGTCCACCCACGGACGTGGGGGAGGTACGCCGGCGCCCTCTTCGTGGGCCCGGGCGCGTCCATGGCCGGGCCCGCTCGCGACCGGCACCCAAGGGCTTCGTCGGCAGCGCGTGACGAGGCGTGCGCCGCACGGCCACAGGACTCATCCCGTGCCGCGCCCGGCCCGGCGTATGCGTTCTCCGTCCGTCGTGCTGCGGCGGTGCCTGCGCCGCGGTCGCAGCCCGGCGAGCCCGATGCTCCGCATCACACGCACGATCCGCTTGTGGTTGGCGCGCTCGCCGTCCTCGCGGAACTCGGCGGTGATCCTGGAGACGCCGTAGTGCCGTCCGATTCCCGGTACACGGCCCGTATCCGGGCGGCCGAGCCGGCGTCGGCCGCCGGGTGGCCCGGTCCACGGCCGTCCGGCGCCAGTGGTGGAGGCCGGAGCGCGCGATGCCCAGGATGCCGCACAGCAGCTTCCCGGCGTGACGGCGCTGATGGTCGGCGACGAACTGGAAGCGGCTCTGTTCTTCCTGGTCGACCAGGGAGCGGTGCAGCGCACCGGGGGTGAAACCTCGCGCCCCGATGGACGAAGACAGGGGCACCGGCACCGCGACACCGCGATCTGCACCATCGTCGAGGGCACGAGTGAGATCCAGCGCCTGGTGATCGCCCGCACCCTCGCGGGTGTGCCCATCCGCTGAAACCCGAAGGGGGCGGGGTACGGCGTGTGCCGTGCCCCGCCCCCTTCGCTGCCGTCAGGCGCCCAGCTGAGCCTCGATCGCGGCCACGATCTCCGGAGCCTCCGGCTCGGTGCGCGGCCGGAAGCGGGTGACCTCACCCTTGGCGGAAACGAGGAACTTCTCGAAGTTCCACTGTACGTCGCCGGCCTCGCCGTCGGCGTCCGCGACCTGTGTCAGCTCCGCGTAGAGCGGGTGGCGCCCGTCGCCGTTCACATCCGTCTTCTCCAGCAGCGGGAACGACACCCCGTACGTCGTCGAGCAGAACGTCTGGATCTCCTCCGCGGTCCCCGGCTCCTGCCCCATGAACTGGTTGCACGGCACACCCAGCACCGTGAAGCCACGGTCGCCGTACTGCCGCTGCAACCGCTCAAGCCCTTCGTACTGCGGCGTCAGGCCGCACTTCGACGCCACATTGACCAGCAGCACCGTCTTGTCCGCGTACGCGGACAGCGAGGTGGGCTCGCCGCTCAGGGTGCGCAGGGGAATATCGTGCAGACTCATCAGTCTCTCCTCGGTCACAGTCCTCAGCGCCCACTCTCGCACGCCACCCCACCAAGGGTGTCCCGGAGTCCCCGGCGGGCGCACGACGACAGCCACGGCGCGGGGTTTCCCCGGGCCCTGCGGGCCAAGGGGACCTCGCTGCGTTGTCGGATCGCCCGAATGCGCCCGGTACGAGGGCGGCTCTCCGCCTTGCGATGCGTCCCCTCGGCCCCAAGGGCCGGGGGAGACCCCATACATCTGACGCCGCGCGCTGATCCACCTGGGACTACGGGACAGCTCTGCGGCGCAGGCGCCCCGGCAGGCCGTCAGAGCTGCCCGACAGAGGTCAGCCTGACCACCGCCCTGCCCTCCTCGTCGGACGCCGCCAGATCGACCTCCGCGCTGATGCCCCAGTCATGGTCGCCGTTCGGGTCGGCGAAGGTCTGGCGGACCCGCCACAGACCCTGCGCCGGGTCCTCCTCGATCGAGAGCAGCTTCGGTCCCCGCGCGTCCGGCCCGGTGCCCAGGTCGTCGTACTCGTCCCAGTACGCGTCCATGGCCTCGCCCCAGGCGTCCTCGTCCCAGCCCGCGTCGGCGTCCATCCCGCCCAGCTCGGAGACTTGGTCCAGCGCGGCCAACTCCACCCGGCGGAACATCGCGTTGCGCACCAGCACCCGGAAGGCACGGGCATTGGCCGTGACCGGCTTGACCTGGTCGGCTTTCTCCTGGGCCTCTTCGGCGGTCTCGGTCTCCGGGTTCGCCAGCTGCTCCCACTCGTCCAGCAGGCTGGAGTCCACCTGGCGCACCATCTCGCCGAGCCAGGCGATCAGATCCTCCAGGTCCTCGGTCTTCAGATCGTCCGGGATGGTGTGGTCCAGGGCCTTGTAGGCGCTCGCCAGGTAGCGCAGCACGATGCCCTCGGTGCGCGCCAGCTCGTAGAACGAGGTGAACTCGGTGAACGACAGCGCACGCTCGTACATATCGCGGATGACGGACTTCGGCGAGACCGGATGGTCGCCCACCCAGGGATGCGACTTGCGGTAGAGGTTGTACGCGTGCCACAGCAGCTCTTCCAGCGGCTTCGGGTACGAGATCTCCTGGAGCCGTTCCATCCGCTCCTCGTACTCGACCCCGTCCGCCTTCATCGCGCCGACCGCCTCACCGCGCGCTTTGTTCTGCTGGGCGGCAAGGATCTGACGCGGGTCGTCCAGGGTCGACTCCACGACCGACACCATGTCGAGCGCGTACGACGGTGACTCGGGGTCGAGCAGGTCGAACGCGGCGAGCGCGAAGGTGGACAGGGCCTGGTTGAGTGCGAAGTCCTGCTGGAAGTCGACCGTGAGCCGGACGATGCGACCCTGGGCATCCGGGGTTTCGAGCCGCTCCACGATCCCGCCGTCCAGCAGCGAACGGTAGATCGCGATGGCGCGGCGGATGTGCCGCAGCTGTTGCTTGCGCGGCTCGTGGTTGTCCTCCAGCAGCTTGCGCATCGCCTCGAACGCGTTGCCCGGGCGGGCGATCACCGACAGCAGCATTGCGTGGGTGACCTTGAACCGGGAGGTCAGCGGTTCCGGGTCGGAGGCGATCAACTTCTCGAACGAATTCTGCGTCCAGCCGACGAAGCCCTCCGGGGCCTTCTTGCGGACCACCTTCCGCTTCTTCTTCGGGTCGTCGCCCGCCTTCGCCAGCGCCTTCTCGTTCTCGATCACATGCTCGGGAGCCTGTGCGACCACGAAACCGGCCGTGTCGAAGCCCGCCCGGCCGGCCCGGCCCGCGATCTGGTGGAACTCGCGGGAGCGCAGCGTCCGCACCCGGCTGCCGTCGTACTTGGTGAGTGCCGTGAACAGCACCGTGCGGATCGGGACGTTGACCCCCACGCCGAGGGTGTCCGTACCGCAGATCACCTTCAGCAGACCGGCCTGCGCCAGCTTCTCGACCAGCCGCCGGTACTTGGGCAGCATGCCCGCGTGATGGACGCCGATGCCATGGCGCACATAGCGCGAGAGGTTGCGGCCGAACTTGGTGGTGAAGCGGAAGTTGCCGATCAGCTGCGCGATCTGGTCCTTCTCCTCGCGGGTGCACATGTTGATGCTCATCAGCGACTGTGCCCGTTCGACCGCCTGGGCCTGGGTGAAGTGCACGATGTAGACCGGCGCCTGCTTGGTCTGCAGCAGCTCGGTCAGGGTGTCGGTGATCGGCGTCGTGCGGTACTCGTAGGACAGCGGCACCGGGCGGGTCGCCGAGCGCACCACGGCCGTCTCCCGGCCGGTGCGGCGGGTCAGGTCCTTCTCGAACATCGACACATCGCCGAGCGTCGCCGACATCAGCACGAACTGCGCCTGGGGCAGCTCCAGCAGCGGGATCTGCCAGGCCCAGCCGCGGTCCGGCTCCGCGTAGAAGTGGAACTCGTCCATCACGACCTGGCCGATGTCCGCGTCCTTGCCATCCCGCAGCGCGATGGACGCCAGCACCTCGGCCGTGCAGCAGATCACGGGCGCGTCCGCGTTCACGGACGCGTCCCCGGTGAGCATGCCGACGTTCTCCGTGCCGAAGAGCTTGCACAGGTCGAAGAACTTCTCCGAGACCAGCGCCTTGATCGGCGCGGTGTAGAAGGTGACCTCGTCCCGGGCCAGCGCGGCGAAGTGCGCGCCAGCCGCGACCAGGCTCTTCCCGGAGCCGGTCGGTGTGGAGAGGATCACGTTTGCCCCGGAGACTGCCTCGATCAGCGCCTCCTCCTGGGCCGGGTAGAGCGAGATCCCCCGGCCCTCGGCCCATGACGAGAAGGCCTCGAAGAGGGCATCGGGGTCGGCGTCCTGCGGCAGCTGATCGATAAGCGTCACGCCCCCATCTTGCCTGGCCCGCGGCCCCGAGCGGGAACCGGCTACCGAGTGGAAGATCGCTACCGCTAAGCTGCCTCGTCAACTGGGGCCGAAGACAACAGCAGATGGGGCGGTACGAGCATGATGGGACCGGCGCACTCCCTGTCCGGGGCGGCTGCCTGGCTGGGGGTCGGCGCGGCGACAGCCGCCGCCGGACATCCGATGCCGTGGCCCGTGCTCGTCGTCGGGGCTCTGATCAGCGCCGGTGCGGCACTGGCGCCCGACCTCGACCACAAGGCGGCGACGATATCCCGGGCCTTCGGGCCGGTATCGCGCACGCTGTGCGAGATTGTCGACAAGCTCTCGTACGCGGTCTACAAGGCGACGAGGAAGCCCGGCGACAAGCGCAGGACAGGCGGCCATCGCACCCTCACCCACACCTGGCTCTGGGCCGTGCTGATCGGCGGCGGCACATCGGGGCTGGCCATGACCGGTGGCCGCTGGGCCGTCCTCGCGATCCTCTTCGTGCATCTGGTGCTCGCCGTGGAGGGCCTGCTGTGGCGTGCAGCCCGGGTCTCCAGCGATGTGCTGGTGTGGCTGCTCGGCGCGACCAGCGCCTGGATCCTGGCGGGCATCCTGGACCAGTCGGGCAACGGCGCGGACTGGCTGTTCACCGGCCCCGGTCAGGAGTATCTCTGGCTCGGGCTGCCGGTGGTGCTCGGCGCCCTGGTGCACGACATCGGAGACTCGATCACCGTGTCCGGCTGCCCGATCCTGTGGCCGATCCCGATCGGCAACAAGCGCTGGTACCCGGTGGGCCCGCCCAAGGCCATCCGCTTCCGCGCGGGCAGCTGGGTGGAGCTGAAGGTGCTGATGCCGGTGTTCATGCTGCTCGGGGGAGTGGGCGCGGCGGCGGCGCTCAACTTCATCTGAACGCCGCCCCGCGAGGCGGCTGCACCCCTTGGGCCGGTATGCACCGGCCGGCGGCTTCACCCGTGCCAGGACCGCCACAGCGCCGAGTACGCTCCGCCGGCCTCGACCAGCTCGCTGTGGCTGCCCAGTTCGCTGATCCGGCCCCGCTCGACGACGGCGATCACATCCGCGTCATGGGCGGTGTGCAGCCGGTGGGCGATCGCCACGACCGTACGCCCGTCGAGCACCCGGGCGAGTGAGCGCTCCAGATGCCGGGCGGCACGCGGGTCGAGCAGCGAGGTCGCCTCGTCAAGCACCAGAGTGTGCGGGTCGGCCAGCACCAGCCGGGCCAGGGCGATCTGCTGGGCCTGCGCCGGGGTCAGCGCCGCCCCGCCCGAGCCGACCTCGGTCTCCAGGCCGTCGTCGAGGGCCCGCGCCCAGCCGTCCGCGTCCACCGCGCCGAGGGCGGCCCACAGCTCGGCGTCCTCGGCGTCCGCGCGGGCCAGCCGGAGGTTGTCCCGCAGCGAGCCGACGAACACATGGTGCTCCTGGTTCACCAGTGCCACCTGTTCCCGTACCCGTTCCGCGGGCATCCGGGAGAGCTCGGCCTCGCCGAGGGTGACCCGGCCGCTTCGCGGGGCGTAGATCCCCGCGAGGAGCCGGCCCAGCGTCGACTTGCCGGCGCCGGACGGTCCGACCAGCGCCACCCGGGTGCCCGGCGGCACCTCCATCGAGACCCGGTGCAGTACGTCGACTCCCTCGCGGTAGCCGAAACGCACCTCGTCCGCGCGCACCACGCGCCCCTCGGGGCGCACATCGGGGTCACCCGAGTCGGGCTCTACCTCGCGTACGCCCACCAACCGGGCCAGCGACACCTGCGCCACCTGCAACTCGTCGTACCAGCGCAGGATCAGGTTCACCGGATCGACCATCATCTGGGCGATCAGCGCGGCTGTGGTGAGCTGTCCGATGCCGATCCAGTCCTGGAGCACGAACACCCCGCCGACCAGCAGGACGGAACCGAGCACCGTCGTGTGCGTGACGTTGATGATCGGGAACAGCACGGACCGCAACCAGAGTGTGTACCGCTCCCAGGCCGTCCACTGCCTGATCCGCAAGTCCGACAGCGCGACCCGGGCGGGCCCCAGGCGGTGGGCCTCCACCGTCCTGCCCGCATCGACGGTCTCGGCGAGCACCGCCGCCACCGCCGCGTACCCGGCGGACTCCGAGCGGTAGGCCGCGGGCGCCCGCTTGAAGTACCAGCGGCACCCGACCACCAGCAGCGGCACGGCCAGTAGCACCGCGGGAGCCAGCGGGGGCGCGGTCACCGCCAGCCCGCCGAGCAGCAGCACGGCCCAGAACACCGCGATGGTGAGCTGAGGTACGGCCTCCCGCATGGCATCGGCCAAGCGGTCGACGTCAGTGGTGATACGCGACAGCAGATCGCCGGTACCGGCTCGCTCCAGCACACCCGGGGGAAGTCCCACGGACCTGACGAGGAAGTCCTCGCGCAGATCCGCCAGCATCTGTTCGCCCAGCGTCGCCCCACGCAGCCGCACCAGCCGTACGAACACGGCCTGCACGGCGAGTGCCGCTGCGAACAGCGCCACCGTGCGCTCCGGATGAACGACGTTCGCCCCGTCCGCCAACCGCTGGACCAGGTCGCCGAGCAGCCAGGGACCGACCATCGAGGCCACGACGGCGACCGTGTTGACGGAGACCAGCAGCACGAAGGCCACCCGGTGCCGGCGCAGCAACTCGCGTACGTAGCAGCGGACCGTGGCGGAGGTTCCGACCGGAAGGGTGGCCGCCGCACGGGGCGCGGCCGGGTCGTACACCGGCGGTGGCACGCCGATCATGCGGACTCCTCGATGTCTGCGGCGGCTTCGGTGAACCGATCGGCCAGTCCTCTGGAGATTTCCTCGGCGAAGCGTTCGCGTACGGGCATGTCCATGTCCATGTCCATGTCCATGTCCATGCCTGTGCCTGAGCCCGTGGCCTCAGGCGACTCGGCGGACTCGTCCCGGGTGACCACCTCGCGGTAGTGGGGCTCCCTGAGCATCAGCTCGCGATGCCCGCCCACCGCGGCGACCGCTCCCGCGCGGACCAGGACGACCCGGTCGGCCCGGTCCAGCAGCAGCGGCGACGATGTGAACACGACGGTCGTACGTCCCGTCCGCAGCGCCCGCAGGCCGTCGCCGATCCGCGCCTCGGTGTGCGAGTCGACGGCCGACGTGGGCTCGTCCAGCACCAGCGCCTCGGGGTCGGTGATCAGTGATCTGGCCAGCGCCAGGCGCTGCCGCTGCCCGCCGGAGAGGGAGCGCCCGCGCTCTGTGATGGGCGCGGTCATCGGATCCCCGTCCAGCGAGGCCTGCGTCAGGGCATCCAGCACATCGCCGCACTCGGCGGCGGTCAGCGCCGCGGTTACGGACACCATGCCGGACGACGGCACATCGAGCAGTTCGGTCAGGCTTCCGGACAGCAGCACCGGATCCTTGTCCTGCACGAGCACGGTGGTGCGCGCGGAGTCCCGCGGCAACGCGTCCAGTTCCACGCCGCCGAGCCGCACGGACGGCAGCCCGTGTGTCTCCGAGGGATGCCCGCCGAGACGCTCGGCCAGTCGTCCCGCGGCGTCGGGGTCACCGCACACGACGGCCGTCAGCGATCCCGCGGGGGCGAGCAGGCCACTGGCGGGGTCGTACAGGTCACCTGCCGGTACATCGCCCCGCGGGCCGCCCGTCGGTACGTCGTCGGCCGGATCGGCACCGCCACCGGCCGGTCCGACCGGCTGCGCTCCGGATGCCTCCGTACCGGACACCCGAGTGCGGGAGCCCTGCGCCGAACCGCCCTGCGGCCGCTCCAGTGACAGCACTCTCGCCGCCCGCCGAGCCGACGGCTGCGCGAAGCTGTAGGCCATGGCGACCTCTTCGACCGGGCGCAGTGGATAGGACAGCAGCATCACCGCGCTGTAAACGGCCACCAGTTCGCCCACGTCGATCCGGCCGGCGGACACCAGACCGATGCCGTACCAGACCACCCACACCAGCAGCAGCCCCGGCAGCAGCACCTGGAGCGCGCTGATCAGGGCCCACATGCGGGCACTGCGGACGGCCGCCTTGCGAACCTGCTGGGAGGCGCGCCGGTAGCGCGAGAGGAAGAGCTCCTCACCGCCGATCCCACGCAGCACCCGCAGCCCGGCGACGGTGTCGGAGGCCAGCTCGGTCGCCCGGCCCGCCTTCTCGCGCTGGATGTCCGCGAGCCTGGTGGCGCGCGGCATGAGCGGCAGCACACCGAGGGCCAGCACGGGGACCCAGACCGCCACCAGGAGGCCGAGGTCCGGCTGGTAGAACAGCAGCCCGACGACCATCGCGACGATGGTCAGCGCGGCGGCGAGGAAGCGTGAGGCCGCCTCGACGAACCAGCCGATCTTCTCCACGTCCCCGGTGGAGACCGCGACGACCTCACCGGCCGCCACCCGCTTGGTGAGCGCGTTACCCAGCTCGGCGGTGCTGCGAGCGAGCAACTGCTGTGTCCTGGCCGCCGCGGTGATCCAGTTGGTGACCGTGGCACGGTGCATCATGGTGTCGCCGAGCGCGATGGCGATGCCGGAGACCGCGAGCAGCCCGCCCGCCAGCGCGAGTCCGCCGGCAGATCGTTCCACGACGGCTTGTACGGCGAAACCCACGCCGTAGGGGAGTGCCAGCACCGAGCCGAAGTGCACCAGCCCCCAGGCCAGCGCGCGGAACTGCCCGCCGAGCTGCCCGCGCCCGAGCCAGATGAGGAACCTGAGGCCGGAGCGGACGTCCGGGGTGCCTGGATCGGCATACGGAAGGTCGCGAATCTGCATGACATCCCAGATCGTTCGGAAAACCGTATCGGAACAGCAGGTTCGCCCCCGCCGGGAACTGGGGCAAACGAATTTCCGCCGCCCCGCTCCGGGATGGCCCGAACCCCGCCGGCTCCGGGCCCGGTCGGCCGCGCCGGATCACACCCCGTCGGGCAGGGCCCAAGGGCGGGTTGTCAAGGCACCAGCGCGGACAGCAGTCCACCGAGCGCCTCACGCTGCTCGGCGTTCAGCGGCGCCAGGATGTCCTCCGCGGCCGCCCGCCGGGCACCGCGCAGCTCCCTGAGCGTGGCGAGCCCGAGATCGGTCAGCTCCACACGTACGACGCGCCGGTTGGCCGGATCCTGTACGCGGCGCACCCGGCCGTTCGCCTCCAGACCGTCCACCAGCGTGGTCACCGCGCGCGGGACCACTTCGAGGCGGTCGGCGAGGTCGGCCATCCGGGGCGCCCCGTCGTAGTGCGCCAGCACCCGCAGCAGCCGGGACTGAGCGGGCGTGACGCCGACCGGCTCCAAGTGCCGCTTCTGAATCCGGTGGAGCCGTCGGGTCAGCCGCAGCAGCTGCTCGGCCAGCAGGCCATCCGCATCGGGCGCGGGCACGGGGGCGTTCATGCGGAAACACTATCAGGACCTGGCTCATTGTGAGTATAGGTAACAATGAGCTATGCTCCTCATGTGGTGTCGCGGCAATCGTCCCGCCGCCTGAGCCGTTCCCTTGCCTCCGAAGGAGCCCATGCGCCCTCACAGCGATCCCACCTGGACGCCCCCCGACCGTCCCATCGACCCGTCCCGCGCCGCCTTCCCCGACCGCCGGCCCGCGGAACTCCGGCGCATCGTGCGGCTCTTCAAGCCCTACCGCGGCAGGCTGGCAATCGTCGGTCTGCTCGTCGGCGCCTCGTCGCTCGTCTCGGTGGCCTCGCCGTTCCTGCTCCGGGAGATCCTCGACACCGCGATCCCGCAGGGCCGCACGGGGCTGCTCTCGCTGCTCGCACTCGGGATGATCCTGACGGCGGTGACGACGAGCGTCTTCGGCGTGCTCCAGACGCTGATCTCGACCACTGTCGGCCAGCGGGTCATGCATGACCTGCGCACGGGCGTCTACGCCCGGCTCCAGCGGATGCCGCTGGCCTTCTTCACCAGGACGCGCACCGGAGAGGTCCAGTCGCGCATCGCCAACGACATCGGCGGAATGCAGGCGACGGTCACCTCCACCGCCACCTCCCTGGTCTCCAACCTGACCGCAGTGGTCGCCACCGTCGTCGCGATGCTCGCGCTCGACTGGCGGCTCACCGTGGTCTCGCTCGTTCTCCTCCCGGTCTTCGTCGCGATCAGCCGCAGGGTCGGCCGGGAGCGCAAGGCCATCACGGCCCAGCGACAGAAGCAGATGGCGACCATGGCCGCCACGGTCACCGAATCGCTGTCGGTCAGCGGCATCCTGCTCGGCCGGACCATGGGGCGTGCCGATTCGCTCACCCGCTCGTTCGCCGACGAGTCCGAGCGGCTGGTCGACCTGGAGGTGCGCTCCAGCATGGCGGGGCGCTGGCGGATGTCCACCATCGGCATCGTCATGGCCGCCATGCCCGCGCTGCTGTACTGGGCGGCCGGACTGACGCTCCAGAGCGGCGGTGCGGCGATCTCCCTCGGCACCCTCGTCGCCTTCGTCTCGCTTCAGCAGGGCCTGTTCCGCCCGGCCGTGAGCCTGCTGTCCACCGGGGTGCAGATCCAGACCTCGCTGGCGCTCTTCCAGCGGATCTTCGAGTACCTGGACCTGCCGGTCGACATCACCGAACCCGCGCAGCCGGTCCGGCCGGACAAGGTACGCGGCGAAGTGCGCTTCGAGGGCGTCGAATTCGGCTACGACGCCAGAGGCGAGCCGACCCTCAGCGGAATCGAGCTCACCGTGCCGGCCGGCAGCAGCCTGGCCGTCGTCGGCCCCACCGGCTCCGGGAAGTCCACACTCAGCTATCTGGTGCCCCGGCTGTACGACGTCACAGGCGGCAGGGTCACGCTCGACGGTGTCGACGTACGCGAGCTGGCCTTCGACACCCTCGCGCAGGCGGTGGGCGTGGTCTCCCAGGAGACCTATCTCTTCCACGCCTCGGTCGCCGAGAATCTGCGCTTCGCCAAACCCGGCGCCACGGACGAGGAGATCGAGTCGGCCGCGCGCGCCGCCCAGATCCATGACCACATCGCATCCCTGCCCGACGGGTACGACACCCTGGTCGGCGAGCGCGGCTACCGCTTCTCGGGCGGCGAGAAACAGCGCCTCGCCATCGCGCGCACCATCCTGCGTGACCCTCCGGTGCTCATCCTGGACGAGGCGACCAGCGCGCTCGACACCCGAACGGAGCACGCGGTGCAGCAGGCCATCGACGCCCTGTCGGCCGGTCGCACCACCATCACCATCGCCCACCGGCTGTCAACAGTGCGGGACGCCGACGAGATCGTCGTTCTGGACGGCGGACGGATCGCGGAACGCGGCAGTCATACCGCACTGATGGAGCGGGGCGGGCGCTACGCGGCACTGGTGCGACGAGACGCGGCACCGGCCACGGTGGCAGCAGCGGCTTCCTGAGCTATCCGGAGACCACCACCGGCTCGCGCGCGAGCAGCCGCTGGATCTCGTGCACCGCGGCCCGTCCCGCGCGATTCGCGCCGATCGTCGAAGCCGACGGGCCGTAGCCGACGAGGTGAACACGCCCATCGCGCACCGCGCGGGTACCGTCCACCGCGATACCGCCCCCAGGCTCGCGCAGCCTCAGCGGCGACAGATGGTCGATCGCGGCACGGAAGCCCGTGGCCCACAGGATCACGTCCGCGTCGATCGTGCGCCCGTCGTCCCACGCCACACCGGAGGGGGTGATCCGATCGAACATCGGCAGCCGGTCCAGCACTCCTGCGGCCCGGGCCCGTCGGACCGCTTCGTTCAGCGCTAGTCCCGTCACCGACACCACACTCAGCGGCGGCAGCCCGCGCCGCACCCGCTCCTCCACCATGGCCACCGCCGCACGCCCCTGGACCTCGCCGAAAGGCCCCTCACGGAACACCGGCGGCCGCCGTGTCACCCAGGTGGTCTCCGCGGCGAAGTCCGCGATCTCCATCAGATGCTGGGTCCCCGACGCACCCCCGCCCACCACGACCACCCGCAGCCCCGCGAACGCCTCGGGGCCCGGGTAGTCCGATGTGTGCAACTGACGCCCGCGAAAGACCTCCTGACCGGGGTAGCGCGGCCAGAAGGGCCGGTCCCAGGTGCCGGTGGCATTGATCAGGGCGCGTGCGGAGTAGGCACCTTCCGACGACTCGACCAGCAGCCGGCCGCCTTCGCCCTCCCGCACCGCGCGCACATCCACGGGCCGGTGTACCCGGAGGTCGAAGGCCTGCTCGTAGCGGGCGAAGTAGTCGCCGATGACCTCGGACGACGGACGGCCCTCAGCCGCGCCGACCAGCTCCATCCCCGGGAGCGCGTGCATCCCGTGCACCTTGCCGTAGGTGAGCGAGTCCCAGCGGAACTGCCAGGCGCCACCGGGCTTCGGGGCATGGTCCAGCGCCACGAAGTCCTCATCGGGCCGCAAACCCACACGCCGCAGATGGTAGGCAGCCGAAAGACCGGCCTGACCGGCTCCGATGACGACCACATCGACCGGTCGTCCGGCGTCCTTCTCCCCAAAGTCGTTCACGCTTCCACCAACTACGGGGGTGCTCAGGATCTTCCCGAGGACGGTCTGAGCGGGCCCCGTGCACGACGGCTACGGCACGTGACCGGCCGAACCGCCGCTCACTTCGGCCGAGGCGAGGCGTCCTCCGCGGCCCCGGTCGGCCGCGGTGACGGCCCGATGCGGATCACGAAGTCCCCGGCGTACTTCTCGTGGCCCTCGACGACAGCGACGCCGACCGCCTCATCGCCCCGCTCGCCGCGCACGATCAGTGGGTCGTGCCGTAGATCGCGCACCAGCGAGAAACACATGCCGATCATCACCAGCGCGAACGGTGCGGCGACGAGGATCGTCAGGTTCTGCAGACCGGCCAGCGCATCTGCCTGACCGCCTCCCACGAGGAGCATCACCGCGGCGACCGCCCCCGTGAGCAGACCCCAGAAGACGACGACGAAGCGGCCGGGCTCCAGTGCGCCCTTCTGGGAGAGGGCGCCCATGACGAGCGAGGCGGCATCGGCACCGGAGACGAAGAAGATGCCGACCAGCACCATGACCAACAGGCTTGTCAGCGTGGCGGCGGGGAACTGCCTGAGCACGTCGAAGAGTTGGCCTTCAGGGGTCTGCTCCGCGCCAAGGCGTCCCCGTCCCTGAAGCGTCATCGCGGTGCCGCCGAAGATCGCGAACCAGCACAGGCTGACGACGCTGGGCACCAGGATGACACCGCCGACGAACTGGCGGATGGTACGCCCCCTGCTGATGCGGGCGATGAACATGCCGACGAAGGGGGTCCATGAGATCCACCAGGCCCAGTAGAAGACGGTCCATGTCCCGAGCCAGGCGGCCACACCGGAACCGCTGGCGGCATCGGTGCGACCGGCGAGCTCCGGCAGCTCGCCGAAGTAGGTGGCGATCGAGGTCGGCAGCAGGTCGAGGACGGCGATGGTCGGTCCGGCCACGAAGACGAACACCGCGAGGATCAGGGCGAGCACCATGTTGATGTTGGAGAGCCACTGGATGCCCTTCTCCACCCCGGACACCGCGGAAGCGACGAAGGCCAGCGTCAGTACCGCGATGATGCCGACGAGCAGCCCGGTGCCCGCCTTCTGCAACCAGCCCAGTTCTCCGATACCGCTGCCGATCTGGAGGGCGCCGAGCCCGAGCGACGCCGCTGAGCCGAACAGCGTGGCGAAGATGGCCAGCATGTCGATGACGCGCCCGCTCGTCCCGTTCGCGTGCCGTTCGCCGATGAGGGGAACGAACACGGCGCTGACGGTCTGCCGCCGGCGGCGGCGAAAGGTGCTGTACGCGATCGCCAAACCGGCCGCCGCGTAGATGGCCCACGGGTGGAGCGTCCAGTGGAACAGGGTGGTGGCCATGGACGTCGCCATGGCTGCAGCGGCGTCGGCGGGGTGGGTCCCGGGCGGCGGAGCGACGAAGTGCGCGAGGGGCTCACTGACGCCGTAGAACATCAGGCCGATGCCCATACCGGCGCTGAACATCATGGCCACCCATGACACCGTGCGGAATTCCGGGCCCTCGCCGTCCTGCCCGAGGGGGATGGAGCCGTAGCGGCTGATGGCGAGCCACAGCGCGAAGACCACGAACCCGGATGCCGCCAGGACGAACGCCCAACCGAAATTGTGGATCAGTCCGGACAGCAGAGCGTTCGACACCCGCCCCAGCGTGTCGGTGGCGACGGAGCCCCAGACGACGAAGGCGAGCGCCAACGCGGCGGTGACACCGAACACCACCGGGTCCGTACCGACGTGCCTCGCGGACTCGGGTAGCGCGGGCAGGTCGGCGGTCACCGGCAGCGCGCTCCGGGCCGGTGGTTTGCGTTCGTGGTCGTGCGGTTCTCGGCGCGGTACTTCATCGGACACGGTTGGTACCTTTCCGGCCTGTTACGAGCCAGTCCTCGCTTTGTGCTCAGGGCTGTCCCGTAATGCCCGGCGGTTCAACGCGCGGCGTCAGATGTATGGGGTCTCCCCCCGGCCCTTGGGGCCGAGGGGACGCATCGCAAGGCGAAGAGCCATCCTCATACCGGGCGTATGCGGATGATTCGACAACGCAGCGCCGGGGCACCTCCCGGCGAAGCCAGGGGGAGCGCCGTGGCCGGCGTCGTACGCCCGCCGGGGATTGCGGGACAGCCCTTAGGCAGTACCACATCCGCCGCTCCGTACCGTGCACCAACAGGCGTCCTGGGAATTCGGCAGCGACCAGCAGAGGAACGACGTCCGAGCCCGTCGCTGAGGATCGTCACGCTTGGTGTCCGCCGACCTCCGTCAGGACGACTCGACGCGTGAGCCACTCCAGCCGCGCTGGAGTCGGTGTCGGGCCACCCGGACGTCGGCCGACCGGGGCTGTCCGAAGACGTCAGACCCCCGCCTTCGGGGAGACGGTGTCGTTCGCGATCGATCCACCGGCCAAGCCCCACTGTCCGCGGGCTCCGACATCGGCCGCGACCGCCCCGGGCCCGGCCGTGCACCACGGTCGGGCCCGGGGCGGTTGGCGCGGTGTCGGCTCAACGACCTTCCGTCAGGCGCGACATGTAGTCCTGCCGCAGCGAGCCGAGGATCTGCGCCGCCTCCGGGAGGCCTGCCTTCCGGCAGCGTGCCGCCGCCGTCGTCAGCCGGGCGATGGCCTCCTTGAGCCGGCACAGCGCGCCGCCCTCGATCAGCGCGGCGATCCGGACCGCCTCGGCACGCGCCGACTCGCCCTCATCGCCGCCCTGTTCGTGGGCGGCGATGGCGGCCTCCATCTCGGCCAGGGCCTCCTCGAACCGCTCCGCGTCCGCCAGGACACGGCCCCGGCGGTAGTGCACGGTGCCCTGCTCGAACCAGGGCACGAAGCCCTCCGTGCCCTCCGGCACGGATGCCGCCAACGCGTCCGCCCCTGCGAGATGCTTCAGCGCCGTCTCCAGGCCGTCCGAGTCCTGCGCGTTCATGACCAGACGCGCGAACTCGCACATCATGTGCATGATCAGGGACGGGTTCGGTGCCTGTGCGTGCGCCGACAGGGCCCGCTCGTACGCCGTGTCCGCCACATCCCAGCGGTCCGCCAGAGCCAGCGCGATGGCCGTCTCAGCGGTCACCATGGTCTGGATGGGGGCATCGTCCTCCCAGCCGGAGACGGCATCCGCCAATCGCAGGAACTCCTCGGCCGACGGCAGGAACTCCTCCAGTTCCCGCAGCCCGCGCGCCAGCATGAGCCGAGCCTGGGCGACCATCCGCCCGTCGAGCGCGGCCACCGCTTCCTCGCCGACCAGCGACTCCAGGACCGCGACCGCGTCGGCCTGCCGGCCCGTCCGCATCAGGACGTCGACCAGTTGCAGCCGCACGTCCGCCGCGTCCTCCGACATTCCGGACTGGTCGAACCGCGCGGCCGCCTCCGACAGGTGGCGCACCGCACCCGCGTGGTCGCCAGAGTGCGAGACCGCGTGGCCGAGCAGCGCGTACGTCGGCGCCACGGGGAAGTCCGCGTCGTCGTACCGCACCGCGTCCGCGATCGCCTGGTGGAGCAGCTCCACCGCTTCCTGCGGTCGCTCCTGTGCCATCAGGATCTGGGCGAGCAGGGCACGCGGACGCGAACCGCGCCACGGCCGGCCGGCGGCGTCCAGGTCCTTCAGCGCGGCGCGCAGCCCCTCCTCGGCACGCACGAGGTCGCCGCTGCGGGCGGCCACGTCAGCGGCGAACTGCCGGGCGTTGGCGACCTGGTGAAGGACGGACAGCCGCTCCGCCTCGGTGTGCAGGGCCCGGACGCACCCCTCGAAGCGCTCGACGGCGCACGGGGAGGCCTCCGGACCGCCGCGGCCCAGCTCCCGATAGGCCGCGTATGTGCGCGCGTAGTGCACCGTGAGGTACGCCAGCTTGCGCTCCTGCCCCAGGTCGTCGCAGGCCGCAGCCTCCGCCGCCCCGAGGGCTTCGCCCGTGAACGGGACCTCGGTGCAGAGCCGTTCGGCCTCGTGGAGGAGTTCGTCGAGGGCGTCCCGGATCCCGTCGGAGTCCAGCCGCTCGGCTTCTCCTGCCGGCCCGGCGGTCGACGTGCTCGACCAGGCGACGGCCCGGGCCCGCGTGGACAGCGCCTGCCACGGCATGCCGAGCCGCTCGTACAGCTCCGCGGCCCGGCGCGCCTCCGCGGCGGCCTCGTCGTCGCGGTCCGCCATCGTCAGCTCAGCCGCCTGCTGCTCGGCGAGCTCGGCGCGCAGCAGCTCCTGCGGGCCGAGCACCTCGTCGTGCACCGCGCTGCCGTCGGCCAGGCGCTCGGCGATCCGGGTCCACAGCCGGGTGTCGCCGGGGTGGCCCGCGCTCGCCATCCGCCGTGCCTCGCGCACCAGGGCCACGAAGTCCTCGGGAACCGCGACGGTGGCGGGGGCCGTCGTCGCAGTCGCAGTCGCAGTCGCAGTCGCAGTCGCAGTCGGGCGGGCGACCGGCGTCCTCAGACCGAGCGGCAGCGGCGCGTCGAGGAGCGGACGCTGCGACAGACGCTCCCGGCGACGGTCCCCGACCGCCGTCGTGCCGTTGCGGGTGTCGAACGCCGCCGTCAGCCGGTCCGCCTCGGTGCGGACGTGCGTGAGCAGTTCGTCCGCCGCCCAGCTCCGTCCCGGCGGGCCCGCGACGACCGTGTCGGCATGCCCGTCCTCGACGATCCGGGCAAGCAGCAGCTCGACGCCGGTCAGGAAGTCCAGATGGGCCAGCGGAGCGCCGGTCGCCTCGAACAGCGGCCGGTTCTCGGCGAGTATCTCCAGGCCGCGACCCTCGTTGCGGGACAGCACGCAGAACTCCAGATGCCGGCCGACCCAGGTCTGCATGCCGGTGTTGCCGCGGACCCTGCGGTAGCCGGTCAGGTGGTGCGAGCGGGCCTCGTCGAGCCGGCCGGAGCGCAGTAGCGCCCCGAGTGCCAGCGCCTGGCTCATCTGCGGTTCCTCGGTGCAGCCGATCCCCTCGTCGAGGACCGGCCGAAGTGTGTCGAGTGCCCCGGCGTCGTCGCCCCCGTTCAACTGGTGCGTGGCGAGGTGCCGGGTCTCGCACGCGTCGCAGTCGCTCAGCTCGGTGCGCGGTCGGGTGACCCACAGGTCGTACGCGTCGGCGACCCCCGTGCCCGTGTGGGCCGCGACGTGGTAGCGCATCGCCGCCACGGGCTGCATGCCGTGCCCGGCTTCCTCGTACCGGCGCCGGGCCTCGTCGGTCCAGCCGCGGATGGAGGCCAGCGACACCTCGGGCACGTCGAGCAGCGAGGTAGCCACCCACTTGAACCGCCAGTAGACCTGGTGTGCCTCCCACTCGCTGAATTCCTCCGGAGACTCGTCCCACAGCTTCAGCAGCCGACCGAAGACGACCGGCGACTTGCGGTTCTCGCCAGTGAACTCGTACGCCGTCATGAGCTCCAGCAGAGCGGTGACCAGGACGTCCGGCTTCTCGAACTGTCCTGCCGCCTCCACGAGTTCTTCGGCTGTCACGGTGCGCTGCGGACCGTGCGGGCGGTCGTGGTTCTCACGTAGCGCCTCGACCACGGCCTCGGGGGTGTCCAGCATCAGATGTCCTTCCGGGGCCCGGAGCCGTCCGCGTCCGTGCCGGGGTTGTGCATGGCGTGGGTGAGCAGGCCGATGAAGGCCCGGTTCAGCAGGGCGCTCTCGCTCGCCTTCAGCGGGCGGCGGCTGAGCAGCAGGGCCTGCCCGTACAGCGCCTCGGCTGTGGTGACGGCCAGACCGCGCTCGGCGATCGTGATCGCTTGGCGCACCAGCGGGTTGAGGTGGTTCAGGACCAGCTGGGCGCGCGGCGTCTCGTGCCGCAGAGAGCCCAGGATGTCGGCCCACAGACCGTCGCTCTCGGCGGCGAGGCTCGACCGGGTCCGCTCGTGGCGTGCCTCCCGGTTGTCGAGCAGCAGTGCCGGGGCGGTCACCGGCTGGAAGTCGCGCAGCACGACATCGCAGTCGTGGGTGCCGATCGTCTCCCGGGCGACGAGCAGGAACGCCGCCGCTCGCAGTTCGGCCGTCGGGTCCACCGCGTCCAGATGGGCGGTGACCGTGGCCGGGTCGAGATCGCTCACGGAGGTGCCGGGACGGATCTCCGGCAGCCGGTGAACGAGATCGCGGTCGTAGGTGTAGCCGCCGTTGACCACGCCCAGGCCGGCCGCCGCGGCGATCGGGGCGACCTGCCGGAACTCCTCCACACTGCGGGTGACCAGCAGCGCCGAGTGCGTGCGTGCGAACTCCTCCAGCGTGACGTTGCCGTCGGTGGTCTCGAACGGCAGCCACGGCAGCACCACCCGCAGCAGCTCGTCGTCGTAGCGCGCCAGCGCCTTCACCGCGAGGTGGTGGGTATCGATGAACCGGTGCAGCAGCGCCGGGTCGCTGGCCGCGAGCCCCGTGAGCCAGTCCCGGATCCGGTCGCCCAAGGTGTCCCGTACGGCGGACAGCGTGCCGTCCTCGTACAGCGACTCGCGCGAGGCCGTCGGTCGCAGGCTCGTGGTGTCGACCACGCAGCGCACGAAGAACGCCCAGTCCGGCAGCAGTTCGGGCGCCTGATCGGTGAGCAGCATGCCCTTCAGGTGCACCCGGTGACCGGCGCGCTGCGCCGGACTCACGGCCGTCGGCAGCACATACGCGACACCGCGCAGCCCTGCCGCCGGAAGGTCCAGCTCGATGGTGTCGAGCGGGGTGAAGTCGAACCGGTCGCGGCAGTAGGCGGTCATGGCCTCGCGGCGCGCGAGTGGGGAGCGGTGGGTCTGCTCCCACGGCGGCGTGTCGTTGATCCGCACCTTCTCGCCGTGCGAGTCCACGACAGTGACCTCGTGTCGCAGCAGGCTGCCGTAGTGCCGGGCCAGATCGACGACCCGCTGCGGACTCGTCCACTCGGCGTTGTCGGCCCGGGGGACGAGCCGCACGGTGGTGCCGGGCTCAGGCACGGCCGAGGACGGCAGCGTACGGATCGTGTACCGGCCGTCGGAGTGGCCGCGCCACTCGACCGCGGGCGCCGCTGGGTCGGCGGCTGACCGGCTGAGCACGGTGATCTCGTCGGCGACGACGAAGCACGCAAGCAGACCGATGCCGAACTGGCCGATGAACTCGCCGCGGGCGGACTCCAGTCCGACACCGTCCAAGGCGCCTTCGGCGGTCCGCTTGGAGCTGCGACCGATGGTGGCGAGGAAGCGGTGGACGTCGGCCTCGGTCAGCCCGATACCGGTGTCAGTGACGGTGAGCGTGTCACCGGTGCGTACGGTGATCGCGCCGGGTGCGTCAGGGGCGATGGCCTGACGGGCCGTGATCGCGTCCACGGCGTTCTGCAGCAGCTCGCGCAGATAGACGCGGGGGCTCGAGTAGAGGTGGTGGGAGAGCAGGTCGACCAGACCGCGCAGGTCGACCTGGAACGTGTGGGCGGTCTCGGAAGGGGACACCGGACGGAATCCTTCACTGGTGCGTCCGCGCCGGCGAGCGGCACGGACGGGAAGTCGGGCAAAGAGGGGAGCAGGGGAGGGTGCGGGGCTCGTCTCGGCTTGCACGCCTTGCGGGTCAGCGCCCGGCGGCCGAGCGGTGCTTGCGGTAGGCCGCGACGGGATCGGAGCCGTTCAGGTACTCCCACGGGGACTCCGTGACGCGCCCCTGCGTGGCCTGGAAGCACTCCCGCGCGCAGGCCCGGTCCCCGGCCAGTGAGAACGCCATCGCGAAGCTGTTCAGCAGCCCCAGCCAGGAACCCTCGTGTACGAAGTCCGGATGCCGGTACGAGTGGTCCGCCGCCTGCCTCAGTGACTCCACCACCTCGCGCCGGCGCATGTAGGTGGCGTCAGGGCCCGAGTCGAGCGACAGCCACTCCTCGATGTGCGCGTCCGGCACCAGCTGGCCGAGCGGCGTGCCGCCAGGAGCCTTGAACACCGACTCGCGGGCGAACGCGTGCATCTCCTCGTGCGACCCGCCCCACTTCTCGCAGATCTGCTGCAACTGTTGCGTGTGCGCCCCCAGGTGGTGAGGGTCCCGGCGCACGGCCGCATCGAACCGGCGGCGCGCCGTGGCCTGCCCGACCTGCAGGCCACGGCCGGTGACCTGGAGGACGTACCAGGGCGAGGTCCAGCCCGGTTCGAGCTCGGCAGCCCGGTACAGCCACTCCTCGGCCTGGCGCAGCCGGGAGTGGAAGACTTCGAACTGCTCACGCGAGACGTTCTTCGCGAGTGCCGAGGTCCGGGCCTCCCAGCCCCAGCTGACGTAACGGATGCCCGCGACGGTCAGCGCCAGCGCCGACTCGGGCTCCGTCTTCAGCACGTCGCCGATCCACCGCTCGACGCCGGACGTGTCGCCGACGGCCCACAAGAGCCCCGTACGGTCCTGGCTCTCCGGTCGCGCCTCCAACAGGCCCCGCACGGCGGTCCAGTCCGCTGCGGCGGCAGCCTGGCGCACCCGTGCCACGTCCGGACGCCCGGAACCCTTCTCCAGCCGCGCCCCGGGCCGACCGGTCCATCGTCCCAGGTTGAGCCCCCTGTCACGGAGCAATGCCACTGTCCCCCACCCCTTGGTATCTCGCACGGGGAGGCAAACGATCACTCCCTCGTGGAGGTAGTGACTATCACGCGCGACTGACATTCGCACATCCGTTTGCGTCTCCGGCAACTCCGCGGGCACGGCGCCCGGCCACGTGCCCGCGGCCGGTCCGGTCCTGTCCGTCGCCGACGGGTACCGGACCACGAGCCCGTCCTGGGCGTGGCCCTGGGTACCCCTCCGAAGGGCTGTGGCGACCTGCGGGCCATACCGCCGGCTCCGACCCGGCCATGGCCTCCCACAGCCCTGACCGCAGCAGGGCTATCCGAGAAACGACAGTCGGACCTGACGCTCCGGGTTGTCCCGATTCGTATCCACGAGGACGACGGACTGCCAGGTACCCAGCTCCAGGATGCCGTCGATGACCGGGAGTGTGACGTGGGGCGGGACGATGGCCGGGAGCACATGGTCACGGCCGTGCCCGGGGGAGCCGTGCCGATGCTGCCAGCGGTCGTCGGCCGGGAGGAGCTGGTGGAGGGCGGACAGCAGGTCGTGGTCACTGCCCGCGCCGGTCTCGATGATCGCCAGGCCCGCGGTCGCATGCGGCGTGAAGACGTTGAGGAGCCCGTCCCGCCCGGCGGCCACGTCCCGCAGGAAGGACTCGCAGGCGGCGGTCAGGTCGTGGACGGTCTCCCGGGAGCCGGTGGTCACGTCGATGGTCCGTGTGGTGAAGGTGTCAGCCATACGTCCATGCTCGCGCCTCGGCGCCCGGTGCTCGCCCGGGACATGGTGAGTCCGCTCCGTGTCCGGGACCGGATCGAAGGAGGAGACCACGGAACGAGTCCGCCGGAGACCGGGCAGGATCGGTCCGCCCTTGAAAGGCCGCTGCTCGAATGAGAGGGTGCCTTGCCCGCGCGGAGGGGAACGGGGATTTCCACGCGCGAAGTCGGGCGGTGATGCGGTGGAGTCGAGGGGATCGGGCCGGTATGGCGGGGGACGAATGGACAGAGTCGCATCGCGTCGCGGGGTATTCGCTCGCTCCGCTTCAGATGGGTTTCTTCTTCCACGCCAAGTTCGATTCCTGCCGGAGTGACGACCCGGACGTCTACATCACCCAGCTCACGCTCGACTTCGAGGGGGAGCTCGACGTTTCGGAGTTGCGCCGCGCCTGCGACACGCTGCTGCTCCGCCACGACGGTCTGCGGGCCGGATTCCGGCTCGGCGAAGCGGGTGACCCGGTCCAGTTCATCGCGCCGCCGACCGAGGCACCCTGGCGGTCCGTGGACGGCAGAAAGAGCGACGTCGCCGCTCTGCTGATCGAGGAGCGCCTGCGCGGGTTCGACCTGGCCCGCCCGCCGCTGATCAGATTTCTGCTCGTCCGGGTCTCGGACACGTGCTGGCGACTGGCGATGACGAACCACCACATCATCCTGGACGGATGGTCGACCGCGCTGCTCGTGGAGGAACTGTTCGCCCTCCACCGAAGCCCGGTCGACACCGAGCCGGACCCCGCACCCCCTTACCGGGACTTCCTCGACTGGTTGGCGGAAGAGGACTTCACGGATGCGAGGAGCGCCTGGGCGGACGCCCTGGCGGACCTCGACGGGCCGACATTGGTGGCTCCGGCCGTGAGCCGCGGAGCCGCCGCTCCGCCCGCGACCGTCGGCCGCGCACTGCCGGAGGACGTGACCCGAGCCCTCGAGGAGCAGGCTCATCGCCACGGCGCGACTCTGAGCACCCTGGTGCAGGTGGCCTGGGCACTGGTGTTGCGGCGGCTCACCGGCCGAGACGACCTCGTCTTCGGTACGACGGTGTCGGGGCGCGACGCTCCGGTCGACGGCGTGGAAGGCATGGTCGGCCTGTTCATCAACACCCTTCCGGTACGGGTGGCCTTACGGGGCGGCGAGACCCTCGGCGGGCTGCTGCGGCGCGTTCAGGAGGAGCAGATCGACCTTCTGGACGCCCACCATGTCGGCCTCGGTGAGATCCAGCGCATCAGCGGATCGGCCACGCTCTTCGACACCACGACCGCCTTCGAGAACTACCCCGTAGGCGAGGGCGCCGTCGGATTCGGCGGAGCGCTACTCGTCGGGTCAGGGGGATTCGACGCCACGCACTACCCGTTGTCGCTGCTCTGCACCCCTGGCAAGGGGCTGCGGTTCCGGGTCGACTACCGCGAGGACGTCTTCGACCGCGCCTTCGCGGAACGGGTCGCGGGCTGGCTGGCGCGGATCCTGGACGACTTCGCCGCCTCCGGTGGCCTCGACGTGCCTCCGTCCTCGGTCGGCGTCCCGGTCGGCGATGAGTGCGAGCGCGTCGTCCGAGAATGGAGTGGCGGGACCACCGCTTACACCGACCGGCGGCCCGTGCACGGGTACTTCGAGGACGAGGCGCGTACCCGCCCCGATGAGACCGCCTTGGTGCACGGCGAGGAGCACCTCTCCTTCGTCGAGCTGAACACCCGGGCGAACCGGCTCGCCTGGACCCTTCTCGCCCAGGGCATCGGTCCCGAAGACCGTGTCGGGGTGCTGTTGGACCGGTCGGTCGCCTCCGTCGTCGCCGTCCTGGCCGTGCTGAAGTCGGGTGCCGCCTGTCTGCCGGTCGATGCAGGCGATCCGGCCGTGCGCGTCGCACGGATCATCGACACCGCACGGGCCCGGGCGCTGATCACCACGAAGACCGTGTACGCGCGGCTCGGTACGACCGCACCGCGAGTGGTGCCGGTCGAGGTCGATGAGGCGACGGGGAGCCCGTGCGGAACGGGGACGGACGGGAAGGGCGCGGCGCGGACGGACGACCCGACCCAGCGGGACAGGGCCGTGCCCTTGCTGCCCACCCATTCCGCCTACGTGCTGCACACCTCGGGATCGACCGGCGCCCCCAAGGGCGTGGTGGTCGAACACCGTTCCCTCACGAACCTGTTCCACAGCCACCGGACCGGGCTGTTCGCCGGTCATGTGCGCGCGACGGGCCTGGCAGCGGCACGGGTGGCCAACACAGCACCCCTCGCCTTCGACGCCTCCTGGACGGGACTGCTCGCGCTGTTCGCCGGTCACCGACTGCATCTGCTGGACGAGCCGACCCGGCGCGACCCCGCTGCCCTCGTGTCGTACATCGGACGCCACCGTGTCGACCTCCTCGACACCACGCCCACGTACGCGCTCGAACTGCTCGCCCACGGGCTGCTCGCCACACCGGAGTCCACCCCCGCCACCCTCGTACTGGGCGGTGAGGCCGTGCCCGACGCGCTGTGGCAGCGGATCCAGGCTGAGCCCGCCGTCAGCGGCCACAATTTCTACGGTCCGACCGAGTGCACCGTGGAAGCCCTCACCGTACGTATGACGGCCGCACCGACACCCGTGATCGGCAGGCCGCTCGACAACGTACGTGCCTACGTGCTCGACCGGCGGTTGCGACCTGTCCCGCCGGGCGTGACCGGCGAGCTGTACATCGCGGGGGCCGCACTCGCACGCGGATACACGGCGGCCGGGCCGACCTCCGAGCGGTTCGTGGCGTGCCCCTTCGGCGAGGGCATCCGCATGTACCGCTCAGGGGACCTGGTGCGCTGGCGTGACGACGGGAGCCTGGAGTTCCGCGGACGCGGGGACGACCAGGTGAAACTGCGCGGATTCCGCATCGAGCTCGGGGAGGTCGAGGCGGTCCTCGCGGCTCACCCCGCCCTTGCGCAGGCCCTCGTCGTTGTGCGTGAGGACGAACCGGGACTCAGGCTCCTCGTGGCCTACGTGGTTCCGCACTCGGGAGCGCAGGTCGCCGCGGCCGACCTGCGCGGATTCATGGAAGCCGCGCTGCCCGCCCACCTGGTGCCCGCGGCGTACGTCTCCCTGGAGTCGTTGCCGGCCACGGCCAACGGCAAGCGGGACCGGCGTGCGCTTCCCGCACCGCGCCGAGGCACGCTGGTGTCACGGCGTCCTCAGCTCGCCGCGACGCCCTGGGAGCGAACCCTCTGCGACCTGTTCGGCGAAGTGCTGGGCGTGGACGGTGTGGGACTCGACGACGGCTTCTTCGAACTGGGCGGCGACTCGCTGCTGGCCACCCGGCTCATGGGCCGGGTCGCGGCGCTGCTGGGGGCCGAACTGCCCATCAGGGTTCTGTTCGATGCGCCCACCGCGGCCGGCCTCGCCGCAGTGACGGCCGCGGTGGGATCGGCTCCTTCCGCCCCCGTCGACGCGCTCAAGCCCGTGCTGACGCTTCGAGCGGCGGGGGAGAGCGCTCCCCTGTTCTGCGTGCATCCCGTCACGGGACTCGGCTGGAGCTACGCGGGTCTGGCGGCGGTGTGCGACGACCGGCCGGTGCACGCCATCCAGGTATCCACCGCCGGGCACGGAAGGGGTCGCCGGGCGAAGGGCTTCACCGAGCTGATCGATGAATACGTCGCCCGGATCCGGGCGATACAGCCGCACGGCCCCTACCACCTTCTCGGCTGGTCGCTGGGCGGGAACATCGCCCACGCAATGGCGTGCCGGTTGCAGCAGTGCGGTGAACCGACGGCGCTGCTCGCGCTGCTGGACTCGTACCCGGCCGTCGCCGATGGGACGCGGGGCCCGACCGCGCGGGAGATCGCCGACCTGCTGCGTCGGGAGGCCGGCCCGCATGTGCGGCTGGACCCTCGGGACGTCACGGAGGTCTCGTGTGCGGCGGAGGCTGTGGCGGCCCTGGTGGAGGCCGCGCCGCCGGGCCGCTTCGTCGGGGACGTACTCCATCTGACCGCGACCGAGGGACGGCCGGCGGGAGCGCCGACAGCGGACGACTGGCAGCGTTTCGTCACCGGGAACGTCCACACCCGCCTGGTGGGCTGCGACCATTTGGAGATGATGCGTTCGGAGCCGCTCAAGGAGGTCTCCGCCCTGCTGTCGCGGGCCCTGCGCTGCGCAGGGCGGGAGGATCCGTCATGACCGAGCCATGGAACCCGTGCGACCCCAAGGTGCTGACGCTCCCTTCGGGCCGGATGGTCCGCGGCCGCGGACTCAGGTACGGCCTGCCGCAAGGGCAGACCCCCACGTTCGCGGTGCACTTGACGGATCACCGGCCGCCCGAGCCCCTGTGGGAGTCCCTCTGGATCCCGTGGCGTGACTTCCGGCTTCCCGCCGACCCCGTGGACGCGTTGCGCAAGCTCCGTGTCGCCTACGGGCGGGCCGCGGGTGAACGCGTGGAGATCTGCTGCGGGGGAGGCGTCGGACGGACCGGTACGGCGCTCTCCGTCTTCTGCGTCTTCGAAGGCATGGAACCCCGGGAAGCCGTCACATGGGTGCGGCGGCACCACCATCCGCGCGCTGTCGAGGTGCCGTGGCAGAGGCGATTGATCCGCCGGGCCTTCGCCGCGGAGGTTTCCGGCTCAGGGCGTTCGTAGCCCTTGCCGTGCCCTGCCGTGCCCTGCCGGTCCGCGACGGCGCGGGACGGCTCCGGCCCCGCGCGCCCGCTCCGCACCCGGTGGCCGGCCACCACCCAAGGGATCAAGCCTCCAGGACAGGCCTCAGTGCCGCGTCGGGCAAGGTTCGCCCGCCGAGGAGCGGCGCCCGGTACACGGGCCCGCTCCCGGCTCTCCGGGGCCGAGGGGGTGGGGTCTCCAGCCGCCGGATCGCCCTGTCGCAGAGGCCCTGCTCGGTTGATTCGGTAACGCCGCGAACATCGCCTGACGCGGCACTATCAGTGAGGCGCCCGGGCAGCCCGGCCGACCGACTCCACCAGCGGCAGCAGCCGTTGCGGAACGCGCTCGCGCAAGGCCATCTCGGTACGGGTACGGACCACGCCCGGCATATTGATCAGCCGCTGGATCACGTCCTCGAGATGACCGTTGTCGCGAGCCACCACCCGGGTCAGCAGGTCGCCCCCGCCAGTGATCGAGAAGGCTTCGACGATCTCGGGCACCTGGGCGAGCTCGTCGCCCACCTCGTCCAGGTGCCCCTGGGTGACCTCGATGTGCACGAACGCCAGCACCGGGTGTCCCAGCGCGGTCGGGGACAGGAACGGCCCGCTGCCCATGATCACGCCGTCCCGCTCCAGGCGGTCGATACGGGCCTGGAGGGTGCCCCGGGCGATTCCGAGTATGCGTGCGTACTCCCGCACGCTGGTGCGCGGCTGCTCGATGAGCAGGCGCAGGATTCGGGTGTCCAGCTCGTCTACGGCCATTTTCGGTCCGCCCCTTTCAGGCCGCCGCCGCACCGGATTATGGGGGCTTCCCTGTGCCGATGGCTCGCCTGGGCTGACCAGGACGGCTCTCGACTGTACCAATGGCTCAGCATAGTCGGTGCGACTTGAGCCGCTGGGGCACTAGATGCTCTCATAGTCATGTCGATGGCGCTGCGGGATCCCGCGGCGCCTTTTTCGTGCCGTCACCTGCCACGGCACGGCCGAGGCCCACGAGGCGCTAGAGGAAGGAGCGGGAAGCAGTGCTCAAGAGGGTGTTCGTGGCTCCGGACCCGGGTCTGCTGCGTCTGCGCAGCGCCCTACGGGCCGTCCTCGGCGTCGCGTCGGCGGTGGCCGCCTGCGCGCTGACCGGGCACCCGCTGCCCGCGGTGCTCACCGGCGGACTCGCCGCGATGCTCGCCCTCTTCACCGTGACCGATACGGCGATTCCCGGTCAGGCCCTGACCACGGCGCTGCTGCCCGTCGTGGGCGTCCCCGTGCTGGTGCTCGCGGCGGAACTCCACGGACAGCCACTGGCGCGGGACATGGCATTCCTCGCCGTCGCGGGGGCGGCGGTGTACGTACGGCGCTGGGGAGCGCGAGGCCATGCCCTGGGCGTGTTCGCGTTCATGATGTTCTTCGTGGCGCAGTTCTTGGGTACGCTGCCGGCGCAGCTGCCCGGGTTGTGCTCGGCCATCGCGCTCGCTCTGATCGCCGCGTCCACGGTCCGCTTCGGTGTCTGGTGCTACGAGCGCCGAATGCCGCCGCCGGCCGTGGCGTTCCCGCCCGGCGGCCGGGGCCTCGAACGACCGACCACCCGGCAGGCCGCCCAGGTGGTGGCGGCCGGCGCGTTCGCGCTCACCGTGGGCCAACTGCTGTCGCAGGACCGCTGGTACTGGGCCGTCGGCGCGGCCTGGTGGATCTTCGTCAACACTGCGTCGCGCGGCGAGACCCTGGTCCGCGGGTTCCGCAGGATCCTCGGCACCGTCCTGGGCGTCGCCGCAGGCCTGTTCGTCGCCGTTCCCGTACAGGGCGCCGTGATCCCCACGGCCGTCCTCGTGGCGATGTGCGTCTTCGGGATCTTCTACAGCGCACCGGTCTCGTACAGCTGGATGATGCTGTCCGTCACCGTGCTGGCCTCCCTTCTGTACGGGTTGCTCGGGGTGCTGGAACCCAGCCTGCTGGCGCTGCGGCTCGCCGAGACCTGCGTGGGCGCCTTGGGCGCGCTGCTGGCCGTGGCGTTCGTGCTGCCGATCACCACGCACACAGCCACCAACGCCTGGATCCGCAGAGCCGTCCGCTGCGTGCATGCCTGCACCACAGCGTCGATGGACCGGCTCGCCGGGGACGAGAGCGCCGATCCGGCCGTGCACGCCGCCGAACTGGAACTGCTCCTCGCCCGGGTGCGGATGTCCCTGGCGCCTCTGGTCCACCCCCTCAACCCCTCCCGCGCCCGGGGCACGCGGGCGCGGCAGGTGCTCGGACTGCTCGACGACTGCGCCCGTGAGGTGCGCGGACTCATCGCGGTCGCCGCAGACCCCGAAGCCTCGCACGACGCCCGTCTGGCCGCCGCCTGCTGGCGGCTGGAAGCCGCCGTGCACGCGCTTGAGGAACCGGGCGCCGCGACCGACGGACCGCTCGCCGAGACCCTGGCGGCCGGGGGCCGCACTCACCCGGGTGCCGAGGCGGTGCTCATGCACCTGCACGGTCTTGAGAAGGCGCTCGCCGGTCTGGCGGACCCGTTGCGCTCATCGCCGCGCTCCCCGCTCATGCCCGCCTGACGTCTACGGCGCAGCGGCCGGGGTTCGTACCCGGACCGGATCACCACCTGGCTGACCACGGTGCTTCGCGTGCCGTCCTTACCGCAGTGCCTGGCAACCGGCGCCGATGCCCGTCGCGGACGAGGCGCGTGCATGTGGCATCCGGGGGGTGGATCAGCCGGCGTACGGGGTAGTCCGCTCGTCAACTGTGAGCCAAGGTCGGTAATCATTCGATCACCAGCCGTTGATCGTGGGCGGTCTCCCATGGTCCGCTGTTCCGGCGTCCGCACTACTCGTCCCCGTTCAGGCCCGGAGGTGCCCATGATGCGGAAGTTCCTCAGACGAGCCGCCGCGCCCCAGGAC
This sequence comes from Streptomyces sp. SCSIO 30461, assembly GCF_037023745.1. NCBI lineage: Bacteria > Bacillati > Actinomycetota > Actinomycetes > Kitasatosporales > Streptomycetaceae > Streptomyces > Streptomyces sp. SCSIO 30461. Next base: position 4,565,927 of record NZ_CP146101.1, on the reverse strand, counting down.
CGGCCCTCACGAGCCGCGCCAGGCGACGGGCGCCCCGCCGCGGGCGCAGGGGCGGCGCAGGGGCAGTGCCCCGCGCACCCCGGACCGCAGGCCGCCCACCGGCAGGACGGCCGGGCTTCGTCGAGCCCGGACTCGTTGCGTCGGGAGGCAGTGGAATTCCTGCGGCTGTTCCACCAGGAGCACCCGTCCGCCGGAGGGCAGGCCGCGCTGACCTCCAGAATCGCCGCAGTCCACGCCGAGATCGACGCGACCGGCACCTACCGGCACACGGCGGCCGAACTCGCCCATGGAGCGCGCGTCGCCTGGCGCAACAGCAACCGCTGCATCGGCAGGTTGTACTGGCACTCGTTACGGGTCAGGGACCGGCGTGATGTCCATGACGCCGACACCATCGCCGCCGAAGCCGTCGCCCATCTGCGGGAAGCGACCAACGGCGGCCGTATACGCCCCGTCATCACGGTCTTCGCGCCTGATTCCCCCAGCCGTCGCGGCCCCAGGATCTGGAACGAGCAACTGGTCCGCTACGCGGGCTACACCGCACACGGTGGCGGCGGCCGCACCGGGGACCCGCGCAATGCCGGGATCACCGCCTATGCCCAGCGGCTCGGCTGGCCGGGCGGCCCGGGTACTCCCTTCGACATCCTGCCGCTCGTCGTCCAGGGCAGTGACGACAAGCCCCGGTGGTTCGAACTGCCCGCCGACGCCGTGCTCGAAGTGCCGCTGACCCACCCTGACGGCGACTGGGCCGACGACCTCGGGCTGCGCTGGCACGCCGTACCCGCGATCGCGAACATGTGTCTGGAGATCGGCGGGATCTGCTATCCGGCGGCACCCTTCAACGGCTGGTACATGGGTACCGAGATCGGCGCCCGCGACCTCGGCGACCGTGACCGCTACGACCTCCTCCCGGCGGTGGGCGAACGCCTCGGCCTGGACATGTCCAGCGATCGGACGTTGTGGAAGGACCGCGCTCTCATCGAACTCAACCGCGCCGTGCTGCATTCGTTCGACCGGGCGGGTGTGACGCTCGCCGACCACCACACCGAGTCCCGCCGCTTCCTCACCCATCTCGCCCGCGAGGAGGAGAAAGGGCGTCGGGTGGGGGCCGACTGGTCCTGGATCGTGCCGCCTGTCTCCGGCTGCGCGACCCCGGTCTTCCACCGCACCTACGACCCCGTGCAGCTGAAGCCGGCCTTCGTGCACCACCCCGAGGCGCTTGGGCGCGCCAGAGGGGAGGAGCCGGCGGGGTGCTGAGAGCACTTCCGGCACGGCGGTAGGGGGGTTCGTTCACCCCCGCGCTTTCACGGAGGTGTCGTTCACTCCTGCGATGCCGAGGGCCCGCACCAAGCGGTGCGGGCCCTTCCTGCGGATCTCCGCGGGGGCCGTCAGCGGAGCTGAGCGCCCGGCGCCTGCGTCGGGATGCCCAGCGCGGTCGTGTACTGGGACAGCACCAGCCGCCCGATCGCCGGGTACGCGCCCAGCGGCTCGGCCGCGGCGCAGCCCGCCTCCGCGGCGGCCGCGGCCAGCAGGCCGTCCGGCAGTTCGGGGCCGACCAGGTAGGGGGCGACAGCGAGCTGCCCCGAGCCGGAGGCGCGCAGCTCATCGGCGGTCGCCGCGATGGCACCCTCGCGGTCCAGCGCGGCGGCCATCACCGGCACGGCGAGCCGAGCGGCCAGCAGCATGCCAGTGATGCCCGCGGCCTGAACGGCCTCGTCGCCGCCGACCGTGGCCAGCACGATGCCGTCGGCTGCCGTCGCGACCGTGAACAGACGCGCCCGGTCGGCCCGGGCAAGGCCCGCTTCGGACAGTCGGACGTGCAGCGCCTCGGCGAGCAGCGGGTGCGGGCCGAGTACGTCGGTCAGCTCCGCGGTGCCCCGGCTGTCCATGACCGCCTGGCGTATCTGGCGGGTCAGCGCGCTGTCCGGGCCGGCGAGCAGTGGCACCACGACGGACGCGGGACCGTCCGGCTCCGCGACCTCGCGGCCTGCCGCCTTCGCCAGCTCGTACCGCTCGGTCCGCAGGGCGGCTGCCCCGGCGAGCACGCTCCCCAGCGTGGGGTACTCGGCGTCGTCACCGTCCAGATAGCCGATGACGGCCTCAAGGCCGGGCAGCTCGGAGCGGGCGATGCTGATGACTTCCTCGGCGAGCCCGCGTATCGCGGAAGAGGGTGTTCCTGGCACCGCGAGGACGAGCGCGGGCGCGCCCTCGGGGGCCGCCACGGGCTCCGGGCGGCGGTGCCGCCCGGACTGGCGGGGTCGCGGCATTCGTACAGGCAGGCCGGATGCGGGCCCAGTGGGGGAGCTCATGGCGCCGCATGCTACTGGTTTTGTCGCCGGGGCTGTTCGGGGAGGGGCGGTCACGCACCGTCTGTCCGTGTATGCCCGATGGATTTACCGGTCGACTTATGCGAGATGCGTCCGGGTTTGCGGGCGCTGCTCCGCCGGCTCAGCGACCTGTCGTCACACGGAGCAGACGTCCGTCCCGGGGCACGATCAGCCGTTCGGTCGCCAGCGCGGCGGCGACGGTCAGCGCGCCCGCCAGCGGGTCGCCCGCGGCGGCCACCAGCCGCGCGTGCGGGAGCCTCCGGGACAGTGCCGCCGAAAGTGGTGCCAGCAGGGGCTCGCCCAGCTTGAACAAGCCTCCGGTCAGAGCCACTTCGCACTCGCCTGCGGTGGGCGGCGGGCATACGGCCGCGGCCGCTGCGGTGATGTGGCCTGCCGCGTCTTCGAGAACACGCGAGGCGACCGGATCGTCCACCGCGCAGGCGGCGACCTCGGGGGCGAACGAGGCCAGCAGAGCGGGCCGGTCGGAGCGCGGATACAGCAGTCCCGGCAACTGGTCAGGAGGTCCGAACACCTTCTCCAGCCGGGCCAGCAGAGCGGCGGAGCCCCCCGCCCGCCCGTCGTGCGCGCACAGAGCGGCCTCGAAGCCTGCCCGCCCGATCCACGCACCGCCACCGCGGTCACCGAGCAGATGGCCCCAGCCGTCCGCCCGCCGCCAGGTGGCCAGATCCGTACCCAGCGCCACCATCCCCGTGCCCGCCGCGACCACGACTCCGGGGCGCTGTCCGAGCGCCCCGACATAGGCGGTCACCGCGTCCGCGGCGAGGGCGATGGCGTTCGCCCCGAGTCCGGACCCCAGAGCGGCCGGGAGTACGGCCCGCAGTTCGTCCCCGAGCGTCGCCATCCCTGCCGCGCCGATGGCGATCGCGTCCGGCCCGGGTGCGCCCGCCCGCCCGAGCAGAGTGCGGGCTGTCGGCAGCAGCCGCTCCAGCAGCGCGGCCGCGTCGATCCCGGCAGGGCCGGTGCGCACAGGCTCTTCCGACACGATCGCGTCGCCGCCGCACAGGTCCACGACCCCGGACCCGACGGGCGCGAGCGCGATCCTGAACCCCGAACCCCCGGAGTCCACTCCGAGCACCCAGCGCACCCGTCCGGTGCGCCGCCCGGTCATCCGGACCTCCGGCCGGATGCCGCCGCACATGGCCGCTGCCGGGCGAAAGCACTGCACCACCTCATGGGCCGGCTCCGGGATGACAGGGTGAGAATGGGGCGGGAGGGGCTGGGGAACGACAGCGCCAGCCTATCCTCGGGGGGCCTCATGGCGGCCGGATTCGAAAAGACACTCCGTGCACCAGTAGAGTGACGCGCCGTGGCAGCACGACCGTTGAACGAACTTGTCGAGCCCGGTTGGGCGGAGGCGCTGCGTCCCGTGGCCGGGCGCATCGCCGCCATGGGGGATTTCCTGCGCGCGGAGATCGCCGCCGGCCGTACTTATCTGCCAGCCGGTGCGAACGTACTGCGGGTCTTTCAGCAGCCTTTCGACGAGGTGCGAGTGCTGATCGTCGGTCAGGACCCCTATCCGACCCCGGGTATGGCGATCGGCCACAGCTTCGCCGTCGCGCCAGAGGTGCGCAACCTGCCCGGCAGCCTGGAGAACATCTTCCGCGAGCTGCACTCCGACCTGGGGCTGCCCCGGCCGTCCAACGGTGATCTGACCCCCTGGACCCAGCAGGGGGTGCTGCTGCTCAACAGGGCACTCACCACCGCACCCCGGAATCCCGGCGCGCACCGCGGCAAGGGCTGGGAGGAAGTGACCGAGCAGGCCATCCGAGCCCTGGCCGCCCGGGGCAAGCCCTTGGTGTCGGTGCTCTGGGGCAGGGACGCCCGCAACCTCCGCCCCTTCCTGAACGGCCTGCCGGCGGTCGAGTCGGCCCATCCTTCCCCCATGTCCGCCGACCGCGGGTTCTTCGGGTCCAGGCCGTTCAGCCGTACCAACGAGCTCCTTGTGGGGCTGGGGGCCGCGCCGGTGGACTGGCGCCTGCCCTGACGCCTGTCCGGTGCCGCCGTGATGACGGCAGCGCGGCGCCGACGGCACCGCCGCGGCCTCACCCGAGCACGGCCGCACGCACGCAGAGCACGTCCGGCAGATGTGCGGCGAGCTGCTGCCAGCTGTCACCGTCGTCCGCGCTCGCGTACAGCTCGCCGTTCCGGTTGCCGAAGTAGACTCCCGCCGGGTCGGCGCCGTCCGTGCACATCGCGTCACGCAGCACCGTGCCGTAGTGGTCGCCGTCGGGGAGTCCTGCGGCGAGGGGCTCCCAGCTGTCGCCGGCGTCGCTGGTGCGGTAGACCCGGCATCGGCGCCCGGCCGGGACGCGGTCCGCGTCGGCGTTGATCGGGAAGACATACGCCACATCGGCGCGGTGCGGATGCGCGGTGACCGCGAAACCGAAGTCCGACGGCAGCCCCCCGCCGATGTCTCTCCAGTGGGCGCCCGCGTCGTCGCTGCGGTAGACGCCCCAGTGGTTCTGGAGGTACAGCCGGTCGAGGTCTCCCGCGTCCTGCGCGATCTTGTGGACGCACTGGCCGAACTCCGGGTTCGGATCAGGGAGGAAGACAGCGGAGACTCCGCGGTTGGACGGGTCCCAGCCGGCGCCGCCGTCACGGCTGCGGAACACCCCTGCCGTGGAGACCGCGACGGTGACGGCGTCCGCGTCCCGCCGATCCGTGACCACGGTGTGCACAGCCTCCCCACCGCCCCCGGGCACCCACTGCGAGCGCGTGGGGTGCTCCCAGAGCGGGCGGACGAGTTCGAAGGTCTCACCCGCGTCGTCCGAGCGGAACAGCGCTGCGGGCTCGGTCCCCGCGTAGACCACGTCCGGTGCCGCCGGGCCCGCGGGGTGCAGCTGCCAGACGCGCTCCAGAGAGGCGCCGGTGTCCTTGGGGAACTTGACCGCGGGCTTGGCCGGCTCGGTCCAGCTCGCCCCGAGGTCGTCGGAGTGGAAGACGGAGGGCCCCCAGTGGGCACTGTCACCCCCCACGAGCAGCCGGGGGACCGGGCGGCGGGTGTCGATGCCGATCGAGTAGACCGCCTCCGCGTTGAAGCGCGGGCCGTCGAACTCCCAGTCGCCACCGCGCCTGCGGCCGATGAAGAGCCCCTTCCTGGTACCCACGGCGAGCAGCACTTCAGTCATCACAGACACCTCCAGGGCGGCGTTGTCGCGGACACCGGCCAGTCTGCACCCCACGGCTGACAACGCTCCAGGAAGTGTCCATCGCCGCAGGTCACAGCGGCCGGGTGGGCGTCAGTCCGGGATTCCCGTGCCCGCGGGGCCACCCAGCCCTGCCGTCGGCCCGCCCTCGCAGCCTGCCGCCGGGTCGTACGCCGCCTGCTCCAGGTCGGCCCCGTCGAGCTTGGCGGTCAGCTCCGCGAGACGCTGCTGGAGGTCGCCCAGCTCGGTCAGGGTGAGTCCGGTGGCCGCGGCGATCCTGTGCGGGATGAGGGCGGCCCGCTCCCGCAGTGCCGCGCCCTTCGCGGTCGGGCGCACGGTCACCGACCGCTCGTCCTCGGTGCTGCGGCGGCGCTCCACGAGATCGACCGCCTCAAGCCGCTTGAGCAGCGGGGACAGTGTGCCGGAGTCCAGCCGGAGACGGGTTCCGATGGCCTTCACCGGCTGTTCTCCGTGCTCCCAGAGCACCAGCATCGCCAGATACTGCGGATAGGTGAGTCCCAGGTCCTTGAGGACCATCCGGTAGACGCCGTTGAACGCGCGCGAGGCCGCGTGCAGGGAGAAGCAGATCTGCCGGTCGAGTCGGAGGATCTCCGTGCCGCGGGTCGCGTCCGGTGTCGTTGTCATGGCCCCAGGATAACCACCTCAGCCCAATTAAGTTGTGCACAACTTAATTGTGTGCTCTAGTAATGGGCATCCGGTCCGGCCGCCAGGGGCCCGGCCCGTCGACAGAGGGATGATCGCCATGAACGCGCTGTACACCGCCGTCGCCACCGCCAACGGCCGCGAAGGTCGTGCCGTCAGCTCCGACGGCCGCCTGGACCTGCCGTTGGCCATGCCGCCTGCGCTCGGTGGCAGCGGTGAGGGCACCAACCCGGAGCAGCTGTTCGCCGCCGGGTACGCGGCGTGCTTCTCGAGCGCACTCGGACTCGTCGGCCGTCAGGCGAAGGTCGACACCAGCGAGGTCTCGGTGACTGCCGAGGTCGGTATAGGCAAGGACGAGGCCGATGGTGGCTTCGGTCTCTCGGTGGTGCTCCGGGTCGAGCTGCCCGAGGCACTCGAAGGCGCGACCGGCGAGAAGCTCGTGGAGCAGGCCCACCAGGTCTGCCCCTACTCCAAGGCGACCCGCGGCAACATCCAGGTCGAGCTGGTCGTCGAGTAGGTCGAGTAGGTCGAGCAAGCCAGGCGAACGGTCGTCGAGCGACCGGCCTGAGGCTCACGGTGGTGCGATGCCCGGCAGGACCGGCATCGCACCACCGTTTCCGTGTGCGGCGGCCCCGTCGCCGCGCGCGGAGTCCGCTCCTCGGGCCGCCCCCAGCAATCCGTGCCAGTCGGGGATCTTCACCGAGCGCCGCCCGAGGGAGCGTCCCAGGGCTGCTTCGGCGTCCTCGATGGCCAGCCAGCCCGGCCATCCGACCGGCTCGTGCCCCAGGCTCCGCAGCACTTGGACGGGCTCGACCGTGAGAGGGCGCGCGGACAGCTCGGCGGCGTCCGCGAGCAGGGAGGCCACCGTCTCCTTGGCGCACGGCCGGTTGGTGCCGATCACCCCGGTGGGCCCCCGCTTGATCCACCCCGCGACGTACTCGCCGGGTGACGGCGCGCTGTCACGCAGCACCCGCCCCTCCTGATGGGGAATGGTTCCCCGGGTCCGGTCGAACGGCAGCCCCGCCAGGGGCACTCCGCGATAGCCGACCGCCCGGAGCACCAGCTGAGCCTCGATGTCCTCGTACGTCCCTGTGCCGCGCAGTGCGCCGCTGCCGTCCGGTTCGGTCCGCTCGCAGCGCACGGCGGCGACCCGGCCGTCCTCACCGGCCAGCAGCTCCACGGGCCGCAGGAAGAAGCGCAGCCGAACGCGCCTCGCCGGGGCGGGACCCGCCGCACCGGACGGGTCCGCGGCCCAGCCCCGGACGACCTCGACATTGCGCCGGTTCACCGCGGGCAGCGCCGACGGATCGGCGTATCCGGGATCGAGCGCCAGGTCCGTCGGCTCGACGTCCACCGCCACCCGTGGCAGTGCGCCCAGCTCCCGCAGTTCCTTGGTGGTGAACTTCGCCTGTGACGGGCCGCGCCTGCCGACCATGTGCACGTCGCGCACCCCGCTGGCGGCCAGTGCGTGGAGAGCCCCGTTCGGCACATCGGTCGGACGCAGGTCGGCCGCGCCGCGAGCGAGGATCCGGGTGACATCGACGGCGACATTGCCGACTCCGATGACCACGGCCGAACGCACGCCGCCGAGCGCGAAGCCGGGTTCGGGCGAGTCGGGGTGCGCGCTGTACCAGGAGACGAAGTCAGTGGCCGAACGGCTTCCCGGCAGATCCTCGCCGGGCACCCCGAGCCGGCGGTCCTGCGCCGCGCCCACGCAGTACACGACGGCGTGGAAGGCGTCGAGCAGCCGGGCGGGTGTCAGACCCTTGGCGCCCACTTCGACATTGCCGATGAAACCGATCCGTTCGTCCTCCAGGACCGACCGCAGGTTGTTCTGGAGGGACTTGATCTTCTCGTGGTCGGGTGCGACCCCGTATCTCACCAGCCCGTAGGGGCAGGGGAGGCGGTCGAGCACATCCACACGGACGTCCGGGACCCGGGTCTGCTGGACAAGGGCCTGAGCGGTGTACACCCCGCTCGGGCCCGAACCGACGACGGCGACACGAAGCACGACCGCGCTCCTTCCCGCAGGGTGTCTCCAGCATGGCACCCGAAACGGCGCCCGGGGAGACTCACATCGCGCGCATACGGTTGATCTCGGCGGTCTGCTGGGCGATCACCTCACTCGCCATCTCCTCCACCTGGACGTTCCGGCCGTTCGACAGTACTTCGGTCGCCATGGTGACTGCGCCCTCGTGATGGGTGATCATCAAGGTCAGGAAGAGCCTGTCGAACGCGGCGCCGTGGGCCGCCCGCAGCTGCGCCAGCTGGGCCGCGGTCGCCATTCCCGGCATCGCACCGTGGTCGTGACCGCCCTCGCCGTGGGAACCGTGGCCGCTGTCCGCCGCCCTGCTGTCGCCATTCAGCCAGGCCTCCATGGCGTCGATCTCGGGCCGCTGCGCCGCGTCGATCCGTTTCGCGAGCCGCTTGAGCCGCTCGCCGGCCGCGCGGCCGGGTGCCAGAGCCGTCATCTCCAGTGCCTGTCGGTGATGGACGATCATCATCCGCGCGTACGCGAGATCCGCCGCGTTCGGGCGGTTGTCCGGTACGGCCTCGCGTGCCTCGTCGGCCGACAACGTCCGCGCGGGCTCGCCCGGTCTGCCGGGCGCGACCACCGACGGACCTCCGTCGTCCGCGCTCTGCGCCTTCGCACTCCCGGTTTCCGAGTCGCAGGCGGTCAGGGCGAGTGCGGCGCTCACCAGGGCTGCGGCAAGGCCGGGGAAACGGCGGGGGCCACGGATCGGCGACACGGCAACCTCCTGCGAATCATGGTGTGTTGACGATCGGAAGAGCTCACTTGCCGGACTGGAGGATCAGCGTCCCGCAGGACGGTGCCGATGTCCCCTATTGGAATGGACATGCAAAGGGTGATACTGCCCGGGGATCCGCGAACCGTTCAATACCGAACGGGGATTACGGAGACAACGGAGCAAAGGGAGGTCCCAGTGTTCTCGTTGCAAACCACCCGCATGCCGTGGCGCAGACGAACGGCCGTGGCCGCAGCCGCGGCCGGGATGCTCGCCACGCTGCTGACCGCCGGACCGGCGGCGGCCATTCCCGACCCCGGGGACGGCCCGCACCAGGAGGCGGTGTCCCCGGCCCAACGTGCCGGTGCCGAGGCTGCCGTGGCCGGCGGTGAGATCCCCGCTGTGGACCAGGTCGTCCACAGCGACAACCTCACACCACTCGCCAACATCCCCAAGGACGCCCTCCAGGGCACCAACTCCGACCTGGCCTTCCAGGATGGATACGCCTTCGCCGGCAACTACGACGGCTTCCGGATCTTCGACATCCGCAACCCGAAGGCCCCGAAGACCGTGGCACAGGTCCTGTGCCCCGGCTCGCAGAACGACGTGTCCGTCTCGGGCGATCTGCTCTTCCTTTCCACCGACTCCTCGCGCAGCGACGACTCGTGCAGTAGCACCACGCAGCCCGCGACCGAGAAGTCCTCCTGGGAGGGCATGAAGATCTTCGACATCAGCGACAAACGCAACCCGAAGTACGTCGCCGCCGTGGAGACCGCCTGCGGATCGCACACCCACACCCTGGTGCCCGAGCGCCGCAACGTGTACGTGTACGTGTCCTCGTACTCGCCCAACACCGCCTTCCCCGACTGCCAGCCCCCGCATGACGGGATCTCCGTCATCAAGGTGCCGCGCAAGGCCCCGGAGAAGGCCGCGGTCGTCGACTTCCCGGTGCTCTTCCCCGGAGAGGGTCCGGACGGCGGCGGCAATCCGGGCAGTCCCACGAACCCCGGTGTCTCGAAGACGACTGGCTGCCACGACATCACCGTGCTGCCGTCGAAGGACCTCGCGGCGGGTGCCTGTATGGGCGACGGCATCCTGTTCGACATCAGGGACCCGGAGCGCCCCAAGGTCATCGACCAGGTCCAGGACAACGTCAACTTCGCCTTCTGGCACTCGGCGACGTTCAACCAGCGGGCCGACAAGGTCGTCTTCACCGACGAGCTGGGCGGTGGTGTGGGCGCCACCTGCAACGCCGAGATCGGGCCGAACCGCGGTGCGGACGGCATCTATGACATCGTGGGCAAGGGCGACAAGCGCAAACTGGTCTTCCGCAGCTACTTCAAGATCGACCGTCACCAGGCGAGCACCGAGAACTGCGTGGCCCACAACGGCTCGCTCATCCCGGTCAAGGGCCGCGACATCATGGTTCAGGCCTGGTATCAGGGCGGCGTCTCGGTATGGGAGTTCACCGACTCCGCCAGGCCCAGGGAGATCGCCTACTTCGAGCGCGGCCCGCTGTCCACCGACACCCTCACCACGGGTGGTTCGTGGTCGGCGTACTACTACAACGGCCACATCTACTCGAACGACATCGCCAAGGGTCTCGACGTGCTGAGGCTCGACGACCGCCGCACCGACCCGGCGAAGCGGATTCGGATGCGCGAGCTCAATGTGCAGACCCAGCCGGACTACTTCGACCGCCACTGACCCGGCTGACGGGCCGACCCGTCCTCCGGGTCGGCTCGGCGCGCGGCTGATCGGGCCCCGCCCGGTCGGTCAAGCGGGTTCAGCGGGCGTACGACGCGTCCCACCGGGCGGTTCCCCGCCCGGTGGGACGCCGAGTTCCCAGTCCAGCCCGTACCGCTGGAACAGCTCCGCGCGCAGCCGCTCCAGCGGCATCTGGGCTCCGGGCACCACCACCGTGAACACCGCACCCATCAGCAGCGCGCGCAACAGGGGGTACTCCGCGTCCACGTCAGCGGAGCCGTACCGTTCAAGGGCGCCACGCAGCAGGAACTCCAGTCGCTGCTGCTCGGAGCACCGGACGAAACCCTCGGCCTGGAGTATCCCGGCCATGTGCGCCCGCATCAGCACCGGCCGCTGTACGGCGAGGCCGAGCACCGAGTCGATCGCGCGTGCGAGCTCCTCCCCGCCGTCTTCGGCCCGGGGTGCGCGCTCCAGAGCCGCTTCGAGCGTCAGATGCATCAGCCGGTGCACCGCGGACTGGAAGAGCTGCCGTTTGCCCGTGAAGTAGTACGAGACGAGGCCGCGCGCCGATCCGGCGCGGTCGGCGATGTCACCCAGGGTCGTCGCTTCGTAACCACGCTCTCCCACGAGGTCCACGGTGGCCTGCAGGAGGCGCTCGCGGGAGCGCCGCCGCAGCTCTTCATTGACCGCTGGGCTCCGCGGGGACATGCTGGACTCCTGCGTTGACTGGCTTCCAGCCAATATACTCGGCGCATATCGCCGCACCGGGCTTGCGTGCCTGGTCGGCGAGGGTGACCAGCCCGACCGGGCGACGCGGGGGATCGCCCGGTCCGGCCGGCTCTCTCAGCTCCGCGAGTCCGGGGTTCTCCGCCCGGGCGGAGTGGGTGCGTCGGAAGCGAACCGTTCGTAGGTCGCGATGGCCAGACCCACCACGCAGATTCCCAGCAGCCAGCCGGCCACCACGTCCGTGAACCAGTGCACCCCGAGATAGAGCCGGGTGAAACCCACGCCCAGCACGGAGACGGACGTGACGAGCACCGCGGCCCACCAGACGCGGGTCCCCACGCACTCTCTCCCGAGCAGCCACAGCAGCAACCCGCAGACGATCGTCGCGGTCATGGCGTGCCCGGACGGGAACGCGGCGTACTGGGCGGTGTCCAGCGGATGCTCCCAGCGCGGCCGGTCGCGGCCCACCGCGAACTTCAGCGACTGCTGCACCACCGCGCCCAGCGCGCCGGCGGCGGCCACCCAGAGGGCCGGCAGCCTGGCGCCGCGCCACAGCAGCAGCACCACCGCCGTGACCAGCAGCGCTCGTATGGTCCATGGGTCCCATACCCAGTCACTCAGCACCCGGTTGGCCTCGGTGAACCCGGGCTCGGCGTGCGCCGAGCGGTGCAGTGCCCGCGCGATCGAGGTGTCGAGCGCGAGCAGCGGCGCCCACGGGACGGAGACCAGCACCAGCAGGAGCAGTGCCAGCGCAGCGGTCACCGCAGAGGTACGGGCGGGGGCGTGGACGGGGGTGCGCGCTCGGACGGGCCGGGCAGGAGGAGACCGCATAGGGCCGATCCTTGCCCACGACGGCCGCCCCAAGCTATCCGAGCGCCCTGAGCCCGGGAACGAATGCCACGAGCAGCGGAACGACCGGCACCAGCGCCGCTGCCGCGGTCAGCCCGAGCCGGTGGCTCGCGGTCAGCCGGGGGAGTGGTGCCAGCAGTCGGTTGACGCGCTGCGGCAGCTGGGCGTCGGGTGTGGGGCACGGGCCGAACACGCCCCGGTGCTCGTTCAGCTCCACCAGTGCCAGGGCGATGGTGAGCCGGCCGAAGCGGCGCGACGCGGAATCGTCGGCGGCCAGTTCCACCAGCCGGTGCATCTCGTCCCGGAACGCGGCGAAAACCGGCACCTGCGGAAAGCCGTTGGCCAGCGCCGCGGAGCAGTGCAGCAGCCAGTCGTGCCGGGCCCGGGCGTGCCCCTGCTCATGGGCGAGCACCGCGTCGAGCTGACGGCCCTTCAACCGGCGCAGCGCCGCCGTGGTGATGACCAGCTGGGGCGCGGCACCCGGGAGCCACCAGGCGTCGGGCCGCTCGGCCTCCAGCAGCACCAGGGGGTCGCTGCCCGGATCCTCGCCGGGCAACAGGGGCGCGCGCACAAGGAGTTCGGCCCGGCGCCTCTTGCGCCGGGCGTGCGCCCTGTGCACCTCCCGGGCCAGCATCGCGCCGGTCCACAGCCCGCCGCATGCCAGTACCACGGCGAGCACCGCGGACCAGGGCGCATGCGCTCCGAGCGCATAGGCTTCCACCACGGCACTCGGGGCGGGTGCGAACACGTGACCTCGTACGGCCTGCCAGGCCGCGGCGGCGCTGAACGTCATGGAGAGCGCGAAGCTCAGCAGCACGGCCGCGACCACGCACTGCCACACCCACAGCGCCACCACAGGCTCGCGCTCCGGCCAGTCGGCCCGCGCCATCAACCGCGGCGCCACCACGGCGGCCAGTGCGCCGAGCACAAGCAGCGCGAGCGAGAGCATCATGGGAACCAGCCTATGAGCGTGGCGCTACCAGGGGGTACGGCCTCGCGCACCATGTGACGCACAGCACGGTTGCGCCCATCACTGCGTCAGACGGTGAGCAGCATGGCCACCATGGCCACTCCCATGGACACCTGGCAGGCCAGAGCCAGTTCGGGCCGTGCCCCCCAGGCCGCCGGCACGGCCGCCGGGCGCGCAGCAGCCGGGACGAGGCGTGCGCCCGAGCGCAACACGAACACCACGAAGTAGACCAGCAGCACCCCGGTCAGCAGGGGTACGCCACCGGCACCCGTGCGTGCCGCGTGCCCGGTGTGCGTCCCCGTGCCCGGCTCCATCGTCAGCGCCATGTAGACCATGGCCAGCGAGCCCACCAGGTGATGCAGATGGTGTGGGCCGCCGCGCGCACGCCCGAGTGCCCACAGGGCGCGCAGTCCCGCGGCCGCGAACACGGCCGCGTACACCTGCCAGGCCCACGGTCGCGGCAGCGAGATCGCGGCGGGCAGGGCCATGGCGGCCATCCCGAAGCCCATCACCGCCTCGCCGCCCGCCGCACCGCGCTCCTCGCTCTCGCCGGTGCGCATCCGCAGTACGCAGTACGCGCCCGACGTGGTGCAGAGCGCGACGAGCAACCAGGCCGACATCGCCGTACCGTGCACCGGGCACCTCCCCGCTCGACGGGTGTCGGGGGAGGTGATGCCCCGGGTGCGCGAGGCACATACGAGCGCACGGGCGTACACGGGGGCACGGAGCCGGCGCTCGGCTCAGGGGCGCAGCCGCAGGGGGTGGTCCTCGGGCACCTCGACGACAGCGATCCGCACCCCGTCCGGGTCCAGTACCCACATCTCCACCAGGCCCCACGGTTCACGACGCGGCGCCTGCTCCACGTTGGCGCCATGCGCCAGCACATGTCCGTAGGCCGCTTTGGCGTCCGATACCTGCAGCCACAGCGAGAGACCCGGTGCGGGAGGGGCGTCGGAGCGCCCGGAGATCTCCAGGAAGCCCCCGCCCAGGAAGTAGACCGTCCCGCGCTCGGGCCCGGTGCCGAACTCCCGGTAGATCTGGAGGCCGAGTACGTCCTCGTAGAACCGCCGGGACCGGTCCGGATCGGTCGGCCGCAGAAGGACGCGGCTACTCAGCACGTGCATCATGGTCAGCACAGTAGACGGCACATGAGCGATCGGAGTTCCGACACATGGACGTCACAGCGCCGCATGAGCCCGCACGGCCGGCCTATCGCGAGGGCACCGAGGCCGATGTGGCCGCGTTGGTCGCGCTGGTCGACCGCGCCTACCGCGGGGACAGCAGCCGGTCCGGCTGGACCAACGAGGCGGACATCCTGGACGGAAACCGCACCGACCACGATGACATGCTGGCCGTGATCGGCAAGGCGGACAGCACGATGCTGGTCGTCGAGGACGGCGACGGCGTGCCGGTCGCCTGCTTCCAGCTGGAACACCGGGGCGACGCGGCCTACTTCGGGATGTTCGCGGTGCGTCCTGACCTGCAGGGCGCGGGCTTGGGACGGCGGATCATCGCCGAGGCGGAGCGTCGCGCGCGGGAGACCTGGAGCGCGCGCGAGATGCACATGACGGTGCTCTCGGTGCGCGAAGACCTCATAGCCTGGTACGAGCGGCGGGGCTACCGCCGTACGGGAAGGACGACGCCCTTCCCGTACGGCGACGAGCGCTTCGGGCGGCCGAAGCGCGACGACCTCCGGTTCGAACTGCTGGTGAAGGAACTCGGCTGACCCATCCGGCCCGGCACCGCTCGGGCGCGGGGGTTCTCGCGGCCTCTCGGCCCGCGCTCAGGCCGTGAAGCGTCCGGTTCGCCTGATCTCCGGGTAGTCGGTGGTCGCGCCGTCGAGTTCCAGCGCGCGCACCAACCGCAGATGGGTCTGGGTGTTCACCACCCAACCGATGACCCTGAGTCCCTCGCCGTGCGCGTGCTCCACGGTCTCCAGGGTGAGCCTGCGGATGTTCAGGGCGAGGGCGGCGGCGCCCACCGCCTGGCCGCGCTCCACCACATCACTGCCCCAGCGGCCGGCGACCAGGACCGTGCGCACCCCGGGCACGAGTGCCGCGATCTCCGCGATGGCCTCGTCGTGGAAGGACGACACCTCCACCCGGTCGGTGAGCTCGCGCTTGAGCATCACCTCGGCGAGTGCCCGTGCCGCGGCGACATCCTTGATCTCGGCCTGGAGCGGTGCGCGCACCGCGTCCAAGACTTCCTCGAAGACCGGAATGCGCTCACCTCGGCCCGCGTCGAACTCCCGCAGCTCGGCGAGTGTCTTGTCGGCGACCGGCCCGCTGCCGTCGGTCGTACGGTCCACGTCCGCGTCGTGCATGACGACGAGCGCGCCGTCTTTGCTCAGTCGAAGATCGAGCTCGATGACGTCCATGCCCGTCTGCTGGGCGCGGACGAAGGAGCGCAGGGTGTTCTCCGGTTCGACACCCATGACCCCGCGATGACCGATGGTGAGGAAACTCAAGATCTTCTCGCTTCCGTCGATGGTTCGGACTCGGGCTCGGGTCGCTTGACGGCACGGCCTGGGCGCAGCCTAATCCTCCGCGTGCGTTGCGTAACCGGTCGTGCACTCGTGCGTGGGCGCGTCCTCGGGGACTTGACGAACCGGGACTCTGCTCCGGCGTGGCCGGCCCGAGCCGTCACGCATGGAATCCGGCCATCGGGGAACGTCTATCCGAGTCGTAGCCGGCCGCCATGGCTTCGGGTCGGCATCGGACTGCCTTCTTGGGCTGCCGCCCCTCTCACTCACCGTAACCTTCACGTTGCCATGTGTTCGAGACAGGAAAATCTGCGGTCATTCGGGGGTGTGGCAGGATGATTTCCCAAGGTCACACTTGTCGTCGAGAGGCATGCATGGATACGCTTTCTTGACGCGAGTTTCCCCCGTGGAGGAAGTGAAATGACGGAAATCCTTGTGCAGGACGCCAGGGGTAGCGAAATAGCCACCGCGGAACGGGTGATCGACCAGCCCGCCTGGCGGACGCTCAAGGACGCGGTCGAGGAGATCCGGCCCTGGCAGTCCGAGGACGGCTCGGTCGACTTCGACGCCGATGGCGCCCCGGCCCGAGCCACCGCCGACAAGGCGGTCGAGCGGATCATCGGCGCGGTCGAGGAGCTCTCCCCGCTGCTGCCGCACGACGCCGACTACCACACCGCGCTCGTCGGCGACCTGAGGAAGTGGGCCGACAGCGCCTTCGACGTACCCGACTTCCTGGACTCGCTGCTCGCCTTCCAGCCCGCCGCGGACCGCAGGGACGGCCTCCAGCACCTGGTCGTCTTCCCCATGTACACGCAGAACGGAAACCCGGACCGCAACCTCGAGGCGGTCGTGCTGCGCATGGTCTGGCCGGAGTGGCTCGCCGAACTCGAAGCCACCCGCTTCGACAACCCGCTGTTCTGCGGGATCACCTTCGAGGACTTCACCCCCGGGTATGACACCAACTCGGCCGTGCTCTTCCCCGAGACCATCGCCGTGCGCGAGGCCCCCGAGCGCTTCAGCTGGGGCGGCATCTTCTGCGATCGCGAGGCCGCGCGCTTCCGCCGGGTCACCGAGGCCGCCGTGGACATCCTGGGCGTCGACCTGCCCGATGACATCGCCGCCATGGTCCACGACCAGGAGCGCTGCGAGAAGGCCTTCGTCCTGTGGGACATCATCCACGACCGCACCCACAGCCACGGTGACCTGCCCTTCGACCCGTTCATGATCAAGCAGCGCCAGCCGTTCTGGATGTACGGTCTGGAGGAGCTGCGCTGCGACCTCACCGCCTTCAAGGAGGCCGTGAAGCTCGACGCCGAGGGCAACGAGCACGGCCGCGACGTGCAGTACGCGGTCCTCTTCGACCGTATGTTCCGCTTCCCGGTCACGGGCGACCGCGTGCGCAACTACGACGGTCTCGGCGGGCAGCTGCTGTTCGCGTACCTCCACAAGCACGACGTCATCCGCTGGACCGACAACAAGCTCCGCATCGACTGGGAGCGGGCTCCCGAGGTCACCAACCAGCTCTGCGGTGAGATCGAGCAGCTGTACCGGGACGGTATCGACCGCCCGAAACTGGTCCACTGGTTCAAGGCCTACGAGCTGGTCTCCACCTACCTCGCCCCGCACCCCGGCTCCCGCTGGGCCAAGGGTCCCGACGCGCTGGACCTGACGCAGCCGCCGCGCAAGCTGGTGGACGACGTGCTTCCGGACGAGTTTCCGCTCAGCATGTTCTTTGAGGCGCTCTCCAAGAAGCTGAAGAATGTGATCGCCTCCACCAAGGGGATCACGGCTGAGAACGCCGAGCGAGTCGCTGCGTGAACTCTCGTACCGAGGAGACCGACACCATGAAATCGAAGGCGCTGGACGGTGCCGTCATCGCCGTTGCGGGAGCGGCCGGGCCCGCCGGTCGCGCCGCCCTGCTGCGGCTCGCCGAGGCCGGGGCGATCGTCGTGGGGGCCGACGCCGACACCGTGCGGCTCGCCGAGGCCGTGGACGCCGCCCGATACGCGCACGGCGGTGCCACCGTCACAGGGGACACGGTCGATCTGCTCGACCTGAACGCCACCCGCGAGTGGGCGAATCAGACGGAGAAGGAGTTCGGCCGGATCGACGGTCTGGTCCATCTCGTCGGCGGCTGGCGCGGCAGTGCCACCTTCGCCGAGACGGAGCTCTCCGACTGGAACCTGCTGGAGAAGTTGCTGATCCGCACCGTCCAGCACACCTCCCTCGCGTTCCACGAGGCGCTGCGGCGCAGCGACCGGGGTCGCTTCGTCCTGGTGAGCCAGTCGGGAGCGGCCAAGCCCACCGAGGGTAACGCCGCCTACGCCGCGTCGAAGGCGGCGGCCGAGGCCTGGACCCTGGCGCTCGCGGACGCCTTCCGCAAGGCAGGGGGCGAAGAGGGCCCGCAGGCCGCTGCTGCCATCCTGGTGATCAAGGCACTGGTGCACGACGCCATGCGAGCGGAGCGCCCCAATGCGAAGTTCGCGGGCTTCACGGACGTCAAGGAACTGGCCGAGGCCATTGCCGGGGTCTGGGACCAGCCCGCCCAGGAAGTGAATGGACAGCGTCTGTGGCTGACTCCCAAGCCGTGAGTTCGTCGAAGCACCCGAGTACGGATGCCCGACGGCATCATGACCCCGAGGTACGCGGCTTCGCCAGTGACAACTACGCGGGTGCGCACCCGGAGGTGCTGGCCGCGCTCGCCCTGGCCAACGGAGGACACCAGGTCTCCTACGGCGAGGACGAGTACACGGAGCACCTCCAGCGGATCATGCACAGCCACTTCGGCTCGTCCGCCGAGGCGTTCCCCGTGTTCAACGGCACCGGTGCCAACGTGGTCGCCCTCCAGGCGCTGACCGATCGCTGGGGCGCGGTGATCTGCGCCGAGTCCGCGCACATCAACGTCGACGAAGGCGGTGCGCCCGAGCGGATGGGCGGCCTCAAGCTGCTGACGGTTCCGACGCCGGACGGAAAGCTCACCCCCGAGCTGATCGACCGGCAGGCGTACGGCTGGGACGACGAGCATCGTGCGATGCCCCAGGTCGTGTCGATCACCCAGAACACGGAGCTCGGCACGGTCTACACCGTCGACGAGATCCGGGCGATCGTGGACCATGCGCACGGTCTCGGGATGAAGGTCCACCTCGACGGCGCGCGGATAGCCAACGCGGCAGCGGCGCTCGATGTGCCGATGCGCGCGTTCACCAACGCGGTCGGTGTGGATGTGCTGTCGTACGGCGGTACGAAGAACGGGATGCTTTTCGGTGAGGCGGTGGTCGTCCTCAACCCGGACGCCGTCAGCCATATGAAGCATCTGCGCAAGATGTCCATGCAGCTCGCCTCCAAGATGCGCTTTGTCTCGGTGCAGCTGGAGGCCCTGCTTGCCAAGGACCTGTGGCTGCGCAACGCTCGTCACGCCAACGCCATGGCTCAGCGGCTCGCCGAGGGCGTGCGGGCCGTCGACGGTGTGGAGATCCTCTACCCGGTGCAGGCCAACGCCGTCTTCGCGCGCCTTCCGCACGAGGTGAGCAGGCGGTTGCAGGAACGCTTCCGCTTCTACTTCTGGGACGAGGCGGCAGGCGATGTCCGCTGGATGTGCTCGTTCGACACCAGGGAAGACGACGTGGATGCCTTCCTCCTCGCGCTGAAGGAGGAGATGGCCCGCTGAGGGCTGTCCGTCCCCCGCGCACGTCACGCCCAGGGCCGTCCGGCTCACGCCGCCGGACGGCCCTGGGCGTTCTCCTTCAGGCCGGGGCGGCGATCTCCCGCAGCGCCCGGCCGAGCCCGTGGGCGTAGAGCCGCTGGAGTACCGGTACCAGCGGGCCCGCGAGCCGGGTGTACCAACGTGCCGGTCGGGAGAAGGCCGTCACGGTGAACCACACCGTGCCGTCCGCGGCGAGCTCCACGACGAAGGACTCCTCGCCCTGCTCGGGATGTCCGCGGCGGGTTCCGTAGGCGAACCCCCGGCGGTCAGCGCTGTGTTCGGCCCAGATGACCTGGCAGGGGGCACGGAAGCGCAGCGGTCCCACACCGAGCGACACTTCGACGTCCGTGCCCGGCTCGGCGTGCGCCGATTCGGCCAGCACCCGGGCACCCGTGGCGCGGTGCATCCCCCAGCCGGTGACCGCGTCCCCCGCTGCCTCGAACGCCGCTGGGCCGTGTCCTACGGCGGTGCGGTGGTGGAGGTGCCGGTACCTCTGCGGGAGCGCGGCGTGACGGGTGGCGCCGACCTCGGTGTAGTTCAGCGGGCGTGCGGCGGACATTTGGCACTCCTAAGTGTCGTGGACGGTCGCGGACGTCAGGCGTCGGTTACGCCGCTGACGCTGTGGAAGGCGGCCGTGGCGCGGCGACCTGCTCGCGGTGCTCTGCCAGGCGAGCATGGAGCACAGCCCGAAGCCCAAGGCGTTGCCGACGCCGTGAGTGGCTGCCATCCAGGTGAGGCTGGGATGCGGCAGCCCCGTGACCTCGCCGACCGCCCAGCACAGGGCCAGCACCATGGTCGCCGCGAGGGAGGCCGCCGACACGCCGAGCAGGGCACGCTTCAGCCGCCCGCTTCCGGGGCGGATCTCACGCCAG
This sequence comes from Streptomyces sp. SCSIO 30461, assembly GCF_037023745.1. Lineage (NCBI taxonomy): Bacteria > Bacillati > Actinomycetota > Actinomycetes > Kitasatosporales > Streptomycetaceae > Streptomyces > Streptomyces sp. SCSIO 30461. Next base: position 4,545,717 of record NZ_CP146101.1, on the reverse strand, counting down.
GTCAGCAAGGCGACGGCCCACATCCCGGCGGTCAGCACGAGTGCCCCCGCCAACTCGGTCTCGTTATTGACGAAGTAGCCGGCGAGGACGAGCAGGGTGCCGGAGGGAACACTGAGCGCGGCGAAGCGGCCGAGTGGCGCAGGCGCCGCCCGGCAGACGAGACCGGCGACCAGCGCCGCGGTGAAGCCCGCGAAGTGGAAGTGCGGCACGGTCAGCGCGAGCACGTCCAGGTCGAAGCCGAAGAGCCGGTGGCCGGAGCGTTCGGCCACCAGTGCCACGCCGGCGACGGCCGGGGTTGCGAGTGCCGTGAGCGTCGCGATCTCCGCCGGAGCCAGGGAGCGCGTCCGTCGCAGTCTCGCGGCAGCGCTCAGGGCGAGGGCTGCGGTTCCGAGTGCGTATACCGAGGCCGGCGCCGCACCGAAGGGCCCTCGCGGCAGCCAGAGGGCTGCCGCGCCCGGCACGGCGCACCATGGCCAGAAGCGCACCATCCGCTGTGTGACGGGGTCGTCGATCAGCCGCAGTCCCATCGGGATGATCAGCAGCATGCCGAGCATCACGATGATGCCGACCAGCGCGGTCATGACACACCCTCCCGTTGACTGTTGAACGCGTTCAGTTCCTTCGTCCGGTGAGCCTAGAGGTATTATTGAACGCGTTCAAGTCACATCAGGTCAGTTGATTGGGGTGCACTGAGGGGTGCTCTATGATGAACTGCAAAGGTTCGGATCGTTGCGCTGCGAAGCGTCGAGGCAAGGCGGATGATGACTCTCTCGCTCACCGTGTCGGACGCGGTGCGGACGCTCGCACCCGGCTTCACCCATCTCGCCGTAGAGGCTCGCGGCTTGGTCAACGGGCCCAGCAGTGAGGCGAGTTCAGCGCTGCTGGAAGACGCGGCGGCCCGGCTCGCCGAGCGGCTCGACGGTCGCGCCCCGCAGGAGGATCCGCATGTCGCCGCCTGGCGGGCGGCCTACACGGCCTTCGGAGCCAAGCCGTCCCGTACGCGGAACTCGGCCGAGGCACTCGCCCGGCGCGCTCTCGCGGACGGCGGTCTGCCGCGTATCAATGTCCTCGTGGACGCGTACAACGCGATCAGCGTGGCCCACCTGATCCCGGTGGGCGGCGAGGATCTGGACCGGATCCAGGGTGGGATGCGGCTGGTCCGAGCCGTCGGAGACGAGCCGTTCGTCACCTTCGCGCAAGGCGCCGAGACGGTGGAGCACCCCGAGGCCGGTGAGGTCGTGTGGAGCGATGACGAGGGCGTCACCTGTCGGCGCTGGAACTGGAGGCAGGGGCCGCGCACCGGTCTCACCGAGGAGTCGGTGAACGCGCTGTTCCTGCTGGAGTCGCTGCCGCCCATGACGATCGCCGAACTCGAGGCGGCGGGCGCCGAGCTCGCCCACGTGCTGGAGTCGCTCTGCCCCGGTGCGCGGATCAGCGTCCACGCACCGGAGTGACGCGCGGAAGCGGCATGCCCGTGAGGCGGGCACCGGCTGCGCTCCCGGCCGGGAGCGCAGCCGGTGGGGTGGAGGCTCAGCCTGCTTCGCGTACCTCAGCCGGGGTCGGCGCCGTGCCGCCGAGGTGCGCGGGCACCCACCAGGTGTCGCTCGCGTCCTTGGGGCGCACGGGGTAGGAGCGCTGCGCCGCCTCCAGAAGCTCCTGCACCCGCTCGCGCAGCCGCCGGGTGATCGCGCCGGCGTACTGGTCCCGGGGTGCCGCCATCGGCTCGCCGACCCTGATCGTCACGGGGATATGGCTGCGCTTGAGGTTCTTCGGCCGCCCCTTGGTCCACAGCCGCTGCGTGCCCCACACGGCCATCGGTATCAAGGGGACCCCGGCCTCCTGGGCCAGTCGGGCCGCGCCCGACTTGAAGCTCTTCAGCGTGAACGACTGGGAGATCGTCGCCTCGGGGAAGACGCCGACGATCTCGCCGGCGCGCAGCGACTCCAGCGCGTGCGCGTATGCCGCCTCGCCCTGCGACCGGTCCACGGGGATGTGCTTCATCCCGCGCATCAGCGGCCCTGAGATCCGGTGCCGGAAGACGGATTCCTTCGCCATGAAGCGGACCAGTCGCTTCTGCGGCAGGGTGGCCAGGCCGGCGAAGATGAAGTCCAGGTAGCTGATGTGATTGCTCACCAGCACCGCCCCGCCGGAGCGGGGGACATTCTCCGACCCCTGGGTGTCGATCTTCAGGTCAAGCGCCTTGAACAGGGTGAGGGCTGCGCCGACGACCGGCCGGTAGACAAGCTCTGCCATAGGTGGGGAGACCCTTCCTTCACTGTGCCCCGGGAGGGTTCGCCCGGCGGAAGTTACGCAGCCGTAGGTTTTCGGCATTGGGCAGATCGTGCACCATGCGCGGCGTATCGGCCAGTCCGCGGCGCCTCGTACGGCGAGATTCTCGTCACGTCGCGTCACCTGGTGGGAATCCGGGAGCCGGGCGCCGCGCTGTGTACGGGGTGAGGACGGACGGGAACGAGGACATGACCAGCGGACAAACAGAGCGATGCCTCGGCCCGGCCGAGCTGGGCGCGGAACTCGGGGAGCGCGCGACCCTGGTCCAGTTCTCCAGCGCCTTCTGTCAGCCCTGTCGGGCGACCCGGCGGACGCTCGCCGAAGTGGCGGCCATGGTCGATGGAGTCGCCCATGTGGAGATCGATGCCGAGGCCCGACTCCCGCTCGTGCGGGAGCTGGGCATCGCACGCACCCCGACGGTGCTGGTGCTCGACGCGAGCGGCCGGATCGTGCGCCGGGCATCGGGCCTGCCCCGCAGGGCGCATGTCATCGCGGCCATCGGCGCGGCGGCGCTGTGACTTCGGCCACCGCTTCGTGACGCTTCTCCCATCTTCTGGAAGCCGCTTGACTGTGCATGCCATCAATCGTCAGTCTGACGAGGTGCCATCTCTCATCCTTCTCCGCCAAGGTCGGCCGTGCGGGAGCCGCGCCCGCCATGCGAGTGCGCGCTGTCCGGGTGTCTGAACAGCCACGGACCACGACGCGACCCGCCCCGAACGCAGAAGGACGATGACTCGATGACGGCAGTGGCCGGACTCGGAACCGCACAGCTTGCCTCCCCCGACCTGCTCCGATCCGTGTTCAGACGGCACGCCGCGGGTGTCGCGGTCATCACCGCCCAGGGCGAGCGCCCCGTCGGGTTCACGGCCACCTCGCTCAACTCCGTCGCCGCCGAGCCTCCGCTGGTCTCCTTCGGGATCGGAACCGCCTCGTCCAGCTGGCCCGTGGTCTCCCGGGCGGAACACATCGGTGTGCACGTACTCGGCGAGCACCAGGGCGAGCTGGCCGCCACCTTCGCGCGCAGCGGCGCGGATCGCTTCGCCCCGCCCACCGGTTGGGGCATCGGGCCCGAAGGCGTGCCGGTCATCGACGGAGTGCTCGCCTGGCTGGTCTGCCGGGTCGTCGCCCGCGTGCCCGCGGGGGACCACTGCATCGTGATCGCGCAGGCGGTGGCCGGGGACTCCGACGGGGCGGGCCGTCCGCTGGTGTACCACCAGGGGCGCTTCAGCTCTCTGAGGGACTGATCCAACGATCCGGAAGGCCGGGAAGGCCCGGTTACGCAGCGTTGCCAAGGTCACAGTTCCAAGCGCTTGCTCATGGCCGCCGACCGTAATGTACTGGTGAGTAATATGACGTACGGGGCGTCGGTCGCCTTGACCGGAAACCCCGCCTTCGGGCGCCTATGCTGCCTGCACAAGGCAGGACCCCCTTGGCTTCGGTGACGGGGGACCCACGGAAAAGACGGATGCAGTAGGAGAGCCGGCGTGAGCTTGAGGATCGTTGTCTGTGTGAAGTACGTGCCCGATGCCACTGGCGACCGGCACTTCGCGGATGATCTGACCGTTGACCGTGATGATGTGGACGGCCTGCTGTCGGAGTTGGACGAGTACGCGGTCGAGCAGGCGTTGCAGATCGCGGAGGGTGTGGACGGTGCGGAGATCACCGTGCTGACCGTGGGTCCTGAGGATGCGAAGGACGCGTTGCGCAAGGCGTTGTCGATGGGTGCGGACAAGGCCGTTCATGTCGAGGATGACGATCTGCACGGCAGTGATGTGATGGGTACGTCGCTGGTGCTGGCGAAGGCGGTCGAGGAGACCGGGTTCGATCTGGTGGTGTGTGGGATGGCGTCGACGGACGGGACGATGGGTGTGTTGCCGGCGGTTCTGGCGGAGCGTCTGGGTGTGCCGCAGGTGACGTTGCTGTCGGAGGTGTCCGTCGAGGGTGGTGTGGTGACGGGTCGTCGTGATGGTGACGCGGCGTCGGAGCGGTTGGAGGCGTCGCTTCCTGCGGTGGTGTCGGTGACGGATCAGTCGGGTGAGGCGCGGTATCCGTCGTTCAAGGGGATCATGGCGGCGAAGAAGAAGCCGGTTCGGTCGTTGGATCTGTCGGATCTGGGTCTGGAGGCCGGGCAGGTGGGTCTGGAGGGTGCGTGGACCGTGGTGGATTCCGCGGCTGAGCGTCCGGCTCGTAGTGCGGGCACGATCGTGAAGGACGAGGGCGAGGGTGGTAGGCGGCTCGCTGAGTTCCTCGCGGGTCAGAAGTTCATCTGAGGGCTGCTGCCCGTCGGGGTCGTTGGTTCGGCCCTTGTTCCGTTGCGTTCGCGCATTCGTCGCATAGCAGGAGAGAAGACGTCCCATGGCTGAAGTTCTCGTCTACGTCGATCACGTGGATGGTGCCGTCCGCAAGCCGACGCTGGAGTTGTTGACGCTGGCTCGCCGGATTGGTGAGCCGGTTGCGCTTGCGTTGGGTTCCGGTGCGGGGGAGACCGTGTCGGTGCTGGCCGAGCATGGTGCGGTTCGGGTGTTGACCGCGGATGCGCCGGAGTTCGGTGCGTATCTGGTGGTGCCGAAGGTGGATGCGTTGCAGGCCGCTGTGGAGGCGGTGTCGCCGGTGGCGGTGTTGGTGCCGTCGTCGGCGGAGGGTAAGGAGGTCGCGGCGCGGCTGGCGGTGCGGATCGGTTCGGGTCTGATCACCGATGCGGTGGATCTGGAGGCGGGTGAGTCGGGTCCGGTGGCCACGCAGTCGGCGTTCGCGGCGTCGTTCACGACGAAGTCGCGTGTGTCGCGGGGTGTTCCGGTGATCACGGTGAAGCCGAATTCGGCTGCGGTGGAGCCGGCTGCGGCCGCGGGTGCGGTCGAGGTGCTCGAGGTGGTCTTCGGTGAGCAGGCGACGGGTACGAAGGTGGTGTCGCGTACGGCGCGGGAGTCGACCGGGCGTCCGGAGCTGACCGAGGCCGCGATCGTGGTGTCCGGTGGGCGTGGTGTCAATGGTGCGGAGAACTTCGCGGTGATCGAGGCGCTGGCGGACTCGCTGGGTGCCGCGGTGGGTGCCTCGCGTGCCGCGGTCGACGCGGGGTGGTACCCGCACTCCAACCAGGTCGGTCAGACGGGTAAGAGTGTGTCGCCGCAGTTGTACATCGCCTCGGGTATCTCCGGCGCGATCCAGCACCGGGCGGGTATGCAGACCTCGAAGACCATCGTGGCGGTGAACAAGGACGCCGAGGCCCCGATCTTCGACCTGGTCGACTACGGCGTCGTCGGCGACCTCTTCGACGTCGTCCCCCAGCTCACCGAGGAGATCAACACCCGCAAGGGCTGATCACGACAGGTGGCATCCGTCCCGGGCCGCGCGGTGCATCCCACCGCGCGGCCCCGGGCCGTTTCGGTGGACCATTGACGCAGTCGAGTCGCGCCGACTAGCTTCACCATACGGATAGCTGATTCCGCTGGATGGAAACGGGAGGGTGTGCGGCGATGGGGCAGCAGGAGAAGGTGGCCACGAGCCTGGCAGGTGCGATCGGCGAGGCCATCGGCGCCTCTCTCGCTCCCGTGGACGCCGAGCTCGCCCGCCGCTATCCGGGAGACCCCGGGACCCGTCAGCCCGTGCACACCGTCTACGTACCGGGTGAGGCCTTCACCGCGGGCACCGTACGGTCCTGGGGCGACCAGGCGCTCGCAGCGCTGGACGAGCACGCCCCCGACGCCGAGGCACTGGCGAGGGTGCTGGGGCTCTCCGATGAGCTGGCAGGCCCCGTCCACGACCGAGTGAAGGCCAAGCTGGAGCGCGAGCCCATCGAGGACCTCCGGGTGGACTTCGAGGACGGCTACCGGGGCACCGACGAGGACACGGACGCCGCTCGTGCGGCGCGACTGCTCGCCGGTGGCGGCGCCGACACCGCCGCGCCGTACACGGGCATCCGGATGAAGTGCATGGAGGCGGCAGTCCGTGACCGGGGCATCCGCACCACGGACGTCTTCCTCAGCGGCCTGATCGCCCAGGGCGGACTGCCCGATGGCCTGGTCCTCACCCTCCCCAAGGTCACCTACCCCGAGCAGGTCACGGCTTTCGCGCGCCTCCTGGAAGCCTTCGAGAAGACGCACGGCCTTGCGGACGGCCGGATCTGCTTCGAGATCCAGATCGAGACCAGCCAGGCCATCCTCGGCGCCGACGGTACGGCCACCGTCGCCCGGATGATCGATGCGGCCGAAGGCAGGGCCACCGGTCTGCACTACGGCACCTTCGACTACAGCGCCTGCCTGGGCGTCAGTGCCGCGTACCAGGCAAGCGACCACCCCGTCGCGGACCATGCCAAGGCGGTCATGCAGGTCGCCGCCGCCGGTACCGGCGTGCGGGTCTCCGACGGCTCGACGAACGTGCTGCCCGTCGGCTCCACGGAGCACGTCCACGAGGCATGGCGCCTGCACTACGGCCTTACACGCCGCGCCCTCGCCCGTGCGTACTACCAGGGTTGGGACATGCACCCGGCCCATCTGCCCACTCGCTACGCCGCGGTCTTCGCCTTCTACCGTGAGGGCATGGCCGCCGCAGCCGCCCGGCTCGCCGCCTACGCGGCGAGGGCGGAAGGCGACATCATGGACGAGCCCGCCACGGCGAAGGCGCTCGGCGGCTATCTGGTGCGGGGGCTGGAGTGCGGAGCCTTGGACGAGTCGGAGGTCACCGGGCTGACCGGTCTGTCCCGCGCCGACATCGAGGCATACGCCCGCCCGCGCCGGGGCGGGCTCACCGCTGCCGCGAGTTGAGATCCGCCGCCGTGCGGCGGTACGGCGGCGGCCTCCTGGCTGAGTACCGCTCGGGGCGTGGCCGCGACCCGTGGGCGCAGGGCGTGCCGGATGACGGCGTGCCGGACGGGAACCGTCAACGCCGTGCCGCGTCCAGGAGTATCCGCGCCAGTGGGGCCGGCTGGGAGAACATCGGCCAGTGACCGGTGTCCATCTCGACCAGCCGCCATCGCTCGCCGGTCAGCAACCGGGCCGCACCATCGCTCGGCTCGGCACCGTCGAGCAGGCACTTGACGTACGTCGTCGGCAGCTCGCCCAGCGGCCGGACCAGCACCGCCGGGTCGGCAAGCGAGGCACCGGGGTGCGGTGTCGCTCCGCCCAGGATCCGGGCGACCTGCTCATCGCTCAGGCCCTGGCCCGCGAAGTCCCCCTCGGTCGGGGGTGCCCACCAGCCGTCGTTGCCTGCGATGGCGGCTTCCAGGGCCGCCGGACCCTCCCACCAGGTCGAGATGAACGACTCGCCGTCGGCCGGGACCTCGGAGTCGACGAAGAGCACGTGTGCCAGCCGGTCGCCCACCCGCGCGGCGGCCTGACCGACGGGGATGCCGGAGTAGCTGTGCCCGACCAGCACGACATCGCGCAGATCGAGGCGTTCGACCTCGTCGACGATGTCCCGGACGTGAGTCTGCGCCCCGACGGGCAGTGCCTGCTTGTCTGCGAGACCGGACAGCGTGAGCGGATGAACGCCGTGCCCGGCGTCACGCAACGCGGGCACCACGTCGTCCCACGCCCATGCTCCGAGCCACGCGCCTGCCACCAGTACGAAGTTCGCCATGGACCGCACCGTAGCGGAGAGGTGTGACAATGCCTCGTCGGTGGCGCGCCGGGTCTCGGAGCCGCCGTTCAACGCCTCGGCGGCACGTGCGCATTCACGATGCGCACGCCACGACGCGGTGACCATCATGGCCGACCACGAAGCGGTGGCGCGGTGTTTCGCGGCCGGAAGGCGGATCGCCTGACGGCGGACCCGTCCCGTGGTGTGCACCGCGCGTGCACTCGCGGTGCACGGGGACGGGTCCGCCTCGCATCCGTCGGCGTCCGCCTGACGGCCAACCGGACGGTCAGTCCACGACGTTGAACACCGTGGTGGTGCGTTCTTCGAGCAGACAGGCGTTCATCGGCTGGACGAGCGCTTCGTGCTCGGAGCTCAGCCGCCACCGCTTGATGGCTTCCATGTCCTCCCACTCGCTGGTGAGCAGCCACTGCGCGGGGTTCTCGGCCGAGCGGCACAGCTGCTCGCTGAGATGACCAGGACTTGCTGCGGCCCTTCTGCGTACTTGTTTGTACGCTCTGACGAAACCGTCCTCCATGCCCTCGCGGACATGGAGAAGTCTCACGACGCGGATACGGCCCGAATCCTGAGAGACAGCTATCGAAGGCTTCACAATCCCTCTCCCTCCGCCTCGGGGCGGAAATGCCGCCCCGAACCATTGTCTTGAGTGGTGAACCCAGTGCAACTTGTTGCGACTCTCCGTATTCGGTTGCGGGAGTGCCGCAGGTGTGCGGGGGAGCGGGTGCCGAGGTGGGGCCGGGTGGGCCGGAACAGCCCGGGAGGGGGCGCTGTCGCCGTGCGTGATGTCGCCGCGCGCCACCTCAGCGCGTCCCGGGCGCCGGGGGCACCTCGCCCGAGCCACGAGTCAGCAGCCGAGTCGCCAGCTCCACCCGGGCCGGTTCGTCCGCCACTCCGTCCAGGCGGCGGAACAGCCGCTCCGCCGCCGTGCGGCCGAGTGCCGCCGCGTCCTGGGCGATGACGGTGATCCCCAGCAGATCGGCGAGTTCGATGTCGTCGAACCCGACCAGCGCGACCGGTGTCTCCCGCCTCGCGAGCATCCGTACCGCGGTCACGGTCACCCGGTTGTTGCCCGCGAACAGCGCGGTCACCGGCTCCGGGCCCGTGAGCAGCTTCTCCACCACGGGCCCGACCCGTCCCGGTTCGGTCGAGCCGAGCGAGATCCAGCGCTCGTCCACCGGCAGCCCCGCGTCCTCCATCGCGGTGCGATAGCCCCGCAGTCGCTCCTGTGCCGTGTGGATACGGGGTTGGTCGCCGATGAACCCGATCCTCCGGTGCCCGTGTGCGATGAGATGCGCGACACCGTCGCGGGCTCCTCCGAAGCTGTCCGAAAGCACCACATCCGCGGAGATGCCTCCTGCGGGCCGGTCCACGAACACCGTGGCGATGCCCGCCTTGATCTCCGGCTCCAGGTAACGGTGGTCGTCTCCGGCCGGGATGACGATCAGCCCGTCCACGCGACGTGCGCACAGGGCGAGCACCAACTCCTGTTCGCGGTCGGGGTCCTCGGCGCTGGAGCCGTTGATCAGGAGCGCGCCGTGGGCTCGGGCGACCTCTTCGACCGCCCGGCTGAGCGGACCGTAGAAGGGGTCCGCGAGGTCCTCCAGGACCAGTCCCACCGAGGAAGTGCGGCCCTTGCGCAGCACGCGCGCGCTGTCGTTGCGCCGGAAGCCCAGCGCGTCGATGGCCTCCTGCACCTTGCGCTCGGTGTCGGGTGTGACGCCAGGCTCGCCGTTCACCACCCGTGAGACCGTCTTGAGCCCGACCCCGGCGCGCGCGGCCACGTCCTTCATCGTGGGCCGGGAGCCGTAGCGGTTGATCTCGGGTCGGCGGGCGAACTCGGCCACAGTGTGCTGTCCTTGTCCTTGTACGTGTGATGCGCCCGCCGTCGGCGGGCGGCGCGAGGAGCCAGCCCTGTGTGCTGCATGCCCCGTAAGTGCTGTCCCGCAATCCCCGGCGGGCGTACGACGCCGGCCACGACGCCTCACCGCGTTGCCGAGTCATCCGAATACGCCGGTATGAGGATGACCGTCCACCTGCGATGCCCTCGGCCCCAAAGGCCGGGGGAGACCCCGTGTGTCCGACGCCGTGCGCGTATCCGCTGGGGATTGCAGGAACGCCCCTGCCGCGCAAGGCTGTGGCGTCGAGCATAGGCCCTGGACAACGTTGTCAGCCCGATGGAGACTGGATGATCGAACCCGCAGGCCCGATTCCGTCCTGCGGTCAGTCGCTGGGAGATCGCTCACTTGATGCATAACGACCTCATCGCCGCGCTCGACATCGGTGGTACCAAGATCGCCGGCGCGCTTGTGGATGCCGACGGCGCGATCCTCCTGCGCGCCCAGCGGCCTACGCCCGCGCGAGAGGACGCCGAGACGGTGATGCGCGCGGTCGAAGCGGTGCTCGGGGAGCTCACGGCTTCGCCGCTGTGGCCGGGCGCGTCGGCCGTCGGTATCGGCAGCGCCGGTCCGGTGGACGCGTCCACCGGCACGGTCAGTCCTGTCAACGTGCCGGGCTGGCGCGGTTTTCCGCTGGTGGACCGGGTGCGTGCGGCAGCGGCCGGCCTTCCCGCCGAGTTGGTCGGTGACGGTGTCGCCATGACGGCAGCAGAACACTGGATCGGCGCCGCACGCGGGTATGGCGACGCTCTGTGCATGGTCGTCTCCACTGGAGTCGGTGGCGGCCTGGTGCTCGGCGGCCGGCTCCACCCGGGGCCGACCGGAAACGCGGGACACATCGGCCATATGACCGTTGAGCTCGACGGCGACCGATGTCCCTGCGGCGGAAGGGGCTGTGTGGAGCGGATCGCGAGCGGCCCCAATATCGCCCGCCGAGCGCTGGACAACGGCTGGCGCCCGGGCCCGGACGGTGACACGTCGGCAGCGGCGGTCGCCGCGTCGGCGGCGGCGGGCGACCCGGTCGCCGCCGCGTCCTTCGAACGCGCAGCCCAAGCGCTGGCCGCCGCGATCGCGGGGGTCGCGGCGCTTGTCGAGATCCGTATCGCCGTCATCGGAGGGGGAGTCGCCGGCGCCGGGGACGTGCTGTTCATCCCGCTGCGCAAGGCGCTCCACGACTACGCCGCGCTCTCCTTCACCCAGAACCTCGTGGTTGCCCCGGCACGCACCGGAACGGACGCGGGCCTGCTGGGAGCGGCGGCCGCGGTCCGATCGGCCCCCGGCCCGCGTGCTCCTGGACGCTGATCGTCGGCCGGGGTGACGCCGTGCCGCCCCCCGGCCGCGGCGCGCGCCGTCTCGGCCAGGTGCGGGTACTCCTCATGCGGCAGTCCCGCGATGGCGGATGTGCCCCCGCCCGAGAGCGGTCCGAGGTGTTCGAGCCGGAGCGCCCCGGTGGCATAGGCGACCAGCCCGCGCAGTGCGATGACGCGCCGCCCCCGTCGAAACCCGCCTCGGTGAGGATGCCGAGCACGGTCTCGGCCCAGCGAAGTCGGCTCGGCGACCGGTGGCGGTGGGCGATGGTCAGCCGCAGTACGGCCGGGTCGGTCCCACGCGTTCCCACAGGTGCTCCGTCATGACCGCGACGCGCTCCTGCCGCAGCCCGCCCCTGGCCGACGGTGTGGCGTCGACGGCACCGCGTACCGACTCGACGACAGGCGACTCCAGTTTGTCGCGATCGGCCACGTAGCCGTAGAGCGCCATGGTGATCTTGCCGAGTCCGGCAGCCGTGGCACGCATGGTCAGCCGGCCACGATTCCCGCGGTCGTGAATGACTGGCGTTGCGACGACCGATTGAGTCCAAGCAGTACAGCGCCCGCGAATTCGCCCGAGTATGTGCCGAGTTGGGGGTGAAGCAGTCCATGGGTGCGGTCGGCACCAGCGCGGACGACGCACTCGCCGAGTCGTTGAACGCGACCCTCAAACGCGAAACGCTCCGTGGCGACCGCCGCTTCGACGGGGCCCGCGCCTGCCGCCTGACGGTCTTACTGGCGTTGCACTCGGTGGGACACCATCCGCGACGACGGCGAGCGCGTCAACCACAAGCGGATCGCACACGTGATGCGGAGCATCACGCTCGCCGGGCTGCGGCTGCGTCGCAGGCACCGCACCGCGGTCGCGGACCCGGTAGTGGCGAAGGCTCCGGACCTGATCGGCCGTGACGTCACCGCGAGCGAGCCGGACACGAAGTACGTCGGTGACATCACCTATCTCCCGCTGGACGGTGGCAAGTTCCGCTACCTGGCCACCGTGATCGACCTTCGCCGCGAGGGACACGGAGCGGTTTGCCGCGGGTCCCGCCTCCCGGGGAGAACGTGGAGCGGGGCGGCCGGGCCTGCCGACCGCCGCCCCGCAACCATGCTCCGCCGTGCCCCAACGTTCGCCACCCTTCTCCCGGAACCCCAGGGATTCGGACACCGGCTGGCCCCGGCTGCGGCCGATGCGACAAGGATCAGACGACGTAGAGGATGTCCCAGTGGCTGGACTCCTTGGCGTAGACGTTGCCGGCGACCGACTTGTACATGGGTGCGCCGTCGCTACGCTTGCCGTCGTACTTCATGTTCTTCTTGATCCAGTCGTCCACGCACGTGTTCGGTCTGATGTCGACCTTGTAGCCGTTCCAGTGGCTGTACGTGCCGGAAGCGTGGCCCTTCTCAGTGCCGCCCGTGATGGTGATCCCACACTTGCTGAGGTTCTTGAAGCCTATGATGCCGTTGACGGTGGTCTTGTTGATCTGATCGAAGGAAGTGCACGTGGTCGTGTCGCGGTCGTTGCAATTCCCGCTCGACGTCCAGGTGATCCCCGCTTCCTTCAGCAACGCAGCAGCGGTGGCCTGATCGTACTTCGCCGGGGCGGCCGTAGCGGTTCCCCCAGCCGACAGGACGGCACCCAGGACTGCCAGCGAGCCAAGCACCGCCGCGACACTGCGCTTCTTCATCATCCGATTCCTTCCCTGCTGATGTCCCGGGCCTGTGCGCCGGAACGGGCCCAGTCTCCGTCGGTGAGAGGGGGGAGCAGCAGTGGCGAGACCGCCACCTGTCGACAAAATCCTGCCATGTCCGCTGACACGGGCATACGAATGGGTGAAGTTTCCCCGAGGCCGGGTGGTTAGCGTTTTCGCAGGTCACGCAAGGAGTGTTGACGGGGTCTCTACGCGACGCAACGGAGCTCGTTGGTACAGGCAGTCGTCCAAGACAGCTTGTCCCGAAGGAGCTCCGTTGCCCGGTCATTGTGTCCTGCCGCAGTCACTGGCGAACATCACCCGTTCGGTGACTGTGGCCGCAGGGCGGTTCGTGTCCGGCCACCTGCGAGAACTGACGCCGATCATGCCGTTCGAGCTGGTCGATGCGGTCTTGCCGGAGACTCGGACCGTGTAGCGCCGGCTGCGCGACTTGCCCTCATGGGTCAGCGTCTACATCCCTGTTGGCGATGCGTCTGTTCCCCGAGGGCGGCTACCGGCTCGTGTGGGACAAACTGGCGGCCGGCCTGCCGGGGATACCGGTTGTCCGCCCGAGCACGAGGGCGCTGCATGATCTGTGCCGAAGGCTCGGCAGCGCGCCGGTGCGGGCGTGGTTCGAGGTGCTGGCCGGGCCGTTGGCCTGGCCGACCACGCCGAGGGTGCGGTTCGGCCCATACCGGACGGGTCGTTCGACGGCTGCAGCTCGATCAAGGTGCCAGACAGCGAACGCAACCGGAGCTGGCTGGGACGGTGCCCGCACGGCGGGTATCCCCAGGTCGAGCCGATGACGCTGGCCAAGACCGGCACCCGGGCCGTGATCGCAGCGATCTTCGACCCCACCCGGGAGGGCGAAACCTGCTACACCACCAGGCTGTTGCACCATCTGGACCCCGGGATGCCGATGCTGTGGGACCGGAGTTTCGATTGCAACGGCTTCCTCACCGACGTGCACGCCACCGGCGCACAGGTCCTGGGCCGTATCCACCAGCGCAGCCGCCCACCGGTCCTCAAGCCGCTTGCCGACTCCTCCCTGCCTCTCGGCCATCGGCGGCGTCCCGGTGCGCATCATCGAAGCCCAAGTGCACGTCACCTGCACCGGTGGTGTCGCCTTCGACGGCCCCTACCGCCTGGTGACCACACTCCTGGACGCCCGCCGCTACCCCGCCGACCGCCTCGTGCACCTGTATCACGAACCTGACCATCCTGCAGGCAGAACCCGAACGGCTCTGGCGCTCACGGGCGATCGCCGAACTCCTCGGCGACGTCACCCTCGTCGTCACCTACCGACAACTCCCGCGCTGGACCGAGAAAGAAATGATCAAGACCCTCAACATCCGCACCGGGAAGCCCACTTGGCGCGAAGAACCGGCAGCCCGCCACCCGTTACCACGTGGGCAAAACGACCAGACGCCCCCGAGAGCGTCACAGAACGCAATCAATTCAAAACTCACAAACCATAAAAAACAAACTGAGACAGGGCCTGATTCATGACACTCCCTCGGCCTCACTCGGAGGCAAGAGCCAGCCGGGATGATGACCTGCGGTTGTTCCGTCGGGAGGAATGTGGTGGGGATCACTGGGACGCCTGAGGGGCGGCGGACAAGACTGGGTGTGGATTTTTCTTTGCATGCCCGGGTTCGGGCAGGAGACCCTGAGGCGTTCAGGGAGATGTTCCAAGATCATGCGCAGATGGTGTATCGCCATGCGGTGCGGGTGAGCGGTGACTGGGCGGTGGCCCAGGACGTCGTCTCGCTGACGTTTCTGGAGGCGTGGCGGCTTCGCGGCAAGCTGCGGGATGAAGGGGATACCCCGAGGCCCTGGCTGATGGGCATTGCGACGAATGTGCTGCGTAACGCGGCACGTGCGGCGCGGCGGCATGATCGCGTGGTGGCCCGTATACCGGCGGCGGAGGCCGTGCCGGACTTTGCCGACGAGTTGATCGGCCGGATAGCGGACGCTGAGCAGATTGCCGCGGCACAGGCGGTGCTCGCGCAGCTGCGCCGGGCTGAGCGGGAGGTGTTCACGCTGTGTGTGTGGTCCGGCCTCAGCTATGCGGAGGCGGCACAAGCCCTGGGTGTTCCGGTGGGAACGGTCCGTTCCCGGCTTGCCCGTGCGCGGTCGAGACTGCGCGACCTTGCCGAGCAGGAGCTGAGGAAGAGGCAGGCGGATCGAGAGAAGACGGAACCCGCAGCAGGAGGCGGACAAGTACAGGGTGGCTGCACCGAAGCGGCCCGGTCGAACAAGGAGAGGAACCGATGATCATCAATCCGTGGTGGCGGCAGGAACCGCTGGATCACACGGAGCTGGCCCGGCTGCTGCCTGCGCCCGGCGATCCGGTTCTCTCCAACGACCGCCAACACCTGCTTGAGGACTTCCTGATGAGCAACGTCACTGAGGACCCCCGTCCCGTCCGCCCCCGCCGCAGCCTGGCCGTGCGCCTGGCAGCCCCCGTAGCCCTGGCCGCTTGCCTGGCCGGAACTGTGCTTGCCCTCGGCCAGGCCACCCCTCACTCGGCTTCCCCGATCACGGCCACCGACCGTGCCACCGCGGACAACTTCCCTGAGCGGATCTCTACCGTGGCCTACACCCTGCAGCGTGAGCGGCGTGGAACCGTCACGGTGACCATTAGAGAGGCGGGTGCGCAGCCTGACCCGGCCCAGCTTCAGCGCGATCTGGAGCGCATGGGCGTGCCTGCCCGCGTCTACCAGGACGACCCGACCTGCCCGCTGGACAAGGGCGAGGATCCCAAACTCGGCTACACCCCCCTGGAGGCCATCGACTTCCAGATCCGCAACGGCGCCGCCACCGCCTCCATCCACCCCAGCCAGATCCCGGCAGGGACCCACTTGGAGATCCTCGTCACCCGTCCAGCCCAGTACACCGGCGATGTCTACGCTTACGCGTTCGGCGTGCGCCAGGGCAAGGCACCCGACTGCCGCCGCAGGTTTGAGGAGTTCCCAGCCCCCACGGCGACCTTCGAGAGAGGGATCGTTTCCGAACACCGCAACTGACCCTGTCACCCGCGGTACCGGACAGGCGCCCACAGCACACGATGGCGGAGCCGAGCACACGCGACAAGACCCGGCGCCTGGATGGTCTCTGAGATGCGGCGTCTCTCTCATTCCCTGATTACCGGCTGCTCGGTCGACCGAGCACGCTTTCCCGGCCACTCGTAACGCCGGTACTCAGTGGGCGTTAACGTGCGTGTTTCGCTTGCCCCGGTGTCCGGATCTTGAGTCCTTCGCGAAGACGCCCAGCGCCTCAGGGAGCAAAACGAGGCCACGGTCACCGAGGGCGTCGACGGGCTGGTGCGGCCACGGTCCTGCCCTGAGCCGACCGAGGCATCCTGGTGTCCGCCGCCCGACGGGTCTCGCCGGGCCGGGCGAGGACGACACAGTAAGGGTGCCGACCTACACTGGTACGCCACGCGTGGGTGACGGTGACCAGGCCGGGACGGGAGTGGACCGTGGTGAAGAGCGTCGGTGGCATGAAGGACCCCTCCGCCGAGGTCCTCGCGGAGGCGGCTGCCACCTTTGGGTTGCTGTCCGCCGCGCACCGGCTTCACATCGTCTGGGCACTGGCTCAGGGCGAGAGTGACGTCACGAACCTCGCCGAGCGCGTGGGGGGAGCACTCCCCGCGGTCAGCCAGCACCTGTCGAAGCTGAAGCTCGCCGGACTCGTACGGTCCCGCCGCGAGGGCCGCCGGCAGGTCTACTACATCGACAATCCCGATGTCGTCAGCATTGTCCAGATCATGGTCGGCCAGCTGTCCGTTCGCGCCGAAGAGGCTTCCGGCTCGGTGCACCGACTCCACGGGACCCGTGCTTAGGACTGCCACCGCCGCAGGAAAGGCCGCCGGAGCACCGTTGCACGCAGCCAGCCAGGCAGCGTGCAACGGTGCCGCCGGACTCGACGCGGCGACGGTGCTGCAGGTGCTCAGGCAGCTGGACTGCGGCCCGCGCGGACTGACCGAGGCCCAAGCGGCACTGCGCCTGGAGCTCTTCGGCGACAACGCACTCCCGGCGCGTCGAAGCCCGACCTGGCCGAGGTTGGTCGTCCGCGGACTGCGGGACCCGTTCACGGCCGTGCTGCTCGGCCTCGGAGCTGTGAGCGCCGCCGTGCAGGCCTGGGGGACCGCCTGTGTGATCCTCTTCCTCGTCGTCGTCAGCTGCGTGTTGCGCGCCGCCGGTGAGCACCGGGCGGACCGGTCGACGGCCGCGCTGCGTCGGCTCGTGAGCACCACGTCGACCGTGGTGCGGCGCGCAGGCGAGGACGCGCCCCCGAAGGCCAGGGAAGTCCCGGTGGACGAACTGGTCCCCGGTGACGTCGTCCGGCTCGGCCCGGGGGACGTGGTCCCCGCGGACGTGCGGCTGCTCCGCGCGAGCGGTCTGTCGGTCCACCAGTCCGCATTGACCGGCGAATCGACGCCTGCGGCGAAGTACGCCGTCGACATCCCGGCGTCGGGCGACGGCAGCGTGCTCGCACAGCCCCAGCTGTGCTTCCGGGGCAGTAGCGTCGCGTCCGGCAGCGGCACCGCCGTCGTCGTCGGGACGGGAGCGCGCACCTGCCTCGCAGCCACCGGCGGGGCTTCGGCGTGGCAGTGGGAGCCGAGTACCTTCGACCGGTCGGTGCACGGCATCTCGTGGATCCTCATCCGTTTCATGCTGCTTGCCCCGCCGCTCGTGCTGATGGCTAACGCGGCACTGCGCGGACGCGGTCTCGAAATGCTGCCGTTCGCCGTGGCCGTGGCGGTGGGGCTGACCCCGGAGATGCTGCCGGTCATCGTGACGACCTGCCTGGCGAGGGGCGCCGCGCACCTCGCCCGGGCACACTGTGTCATCGTCAAGCGGCTGCCGGCGTTGCACGACCTCGGTGCCGTCGAGGTGCTGTGCCTCGACAAGACCGGTACCCTCACGCAGGACCGGCCGATCGTGGAACGGTGTCTGGACGCGGTAGGCCGCGAAGACGTCGAGGTGCTGCGCTGGGCGGCCGTCAACGCCTGGTGGACTCTGCAACTCGCCGAGCTGCCCGCACCCGACGCCCTCGACGCGGCGGTCCTGGACGCGGCAGTCGAGGACGACGTCCTGGCATACGACGCCGTGGCGGCCGTACCCTTCGACCCGCAGCGCCGGCTCTCCACCGCGGTCGTCCGCACCCCAGGTCGCCTCGGAACCCACACGCTCGTGGTCAAGGGAGCGGTCGAAGAAGTCCTCGCGCGCTGCACGCCGGAGCAGGACGGGCACCGACGGCTGTCGTCCCTGGCTGCGGCCGCGGCCGAGGAGGGTTTGCGCGTACTCGCCGTCGCCACGTCAGAACGCCGTGCGCGTACCGGGCCCTACACAGCGTCCGATGAACACGGTCTGACCCTCCGCGGCTTGATCACCTTCCGCGACGCAGTCGCGCCGACCGCCGCCGGCGCGCTCGGCGCGCTCGCCGAGCAGGGCGTCTCCGTCAAGATCCTCACGGGTGATCATCCGGGCACCGCGGCCCGCGTCTGCCGGGACCTCGACCTTCCCAGCGGCCCGGACCACGTCCTGACCGCGGACCGCATCGACCGCCTCAGCGACGCCGACCTCGCCGAGCTCGTCCCCCGGACGACGGTCTTCGCCCGCTGCACCCCCGACCACAAGGCGCGCATCACAGCCGCCCTGCGGTCCACGGGCCGTACCGTCGGGTACCTCGGGGACGGCGTCAACGACCTGCCCGCCCTGCGCGCCGCCGACGTGGGCATCGCCCCTCGCGGTGCCACCGATGTGGCCCGCGAGAGCGCCGATGTGATCCTGGCCGAGAAGGACCTCACCGCGATCGGCCACGCTGTCAGGTCCGGCCGGTTCAGCGGTGGCAACATCGCCAGGTACTTGCGCGTCACGCTGTCGTCGAACCTCGGCAACGTCATCGCGATGCTGTCCGCCGGTCTGCTCCTGCCCTTTCTGCCGATGCTCCCCACACAGGTGCTGGTCCAGAACCTGTGCTTCGACACGGCTCAGCTCGCGTTCGCCTACGACCGCCCCGACCCGTCCGTGCTGCGCCGCCCGATCCGGCTGAGCCCCGGGGCCCTGCTCCGTTTCCTCACCGGCTTCGGAGCGCTCAACGCGCTTGCCGACCTGGCCACCTTCGGCGCTCTGGCGCTGTCCCTCCGAAGCGCGGGGGCGGGCGGCGACGAAGCGCTCTTCCACTCCGGCTGGTTCACCGAGAACCTGCTCACCCAGGCACTGGTGATGGTGATCCTGCGCACCGGCCACCGCCGCGTCGCGCGAGGTGCCCTCGGACCGGTCCAGTGGGCGGCGGCGGCGCTGGCCGTCGTGGGACTCGTCCTGCCGCCCTCACCGCTCGGGTCGGTGCTTGGCCTGAGCGCCCTGCCGCCCACCTACTATCTGCTTCTCGGCTGTGTTCTCGCCGTCTACGCCGCTGCCCTCCTCGCGGCCCGTGCACGTGACGAGCGCCGTCGCGCCGAGGCCGTCCGCCTCAGCGGGGCAGCGCCTCCTGCGACGTGACCGGTGCCATCCGTTGCGTGATGACCGGACGACGTCGGGGCAGGGGGTGGCTTCCCCCATGATCCTTCTGAGTAGAGAAGGGCCACCTTGTCATTCAACTGCCTCGAGGAGGCACGTTGTGAGTACACGGCGCTCATCAACAGCCCTCGTCGCCGTACATCGTGTGTTCCCAGTCGGTGACGGAGCCGCAGAACCGGGCCCACTCCTCAGCCTTGCAGATCCGGTGGAACTCGGACCGCCGCCGCCTTGGAGGTGGTGAAGTTTTGTCAGCGCAGGGGCGTTTTGGTCATGGCCGCCATACTGCCCTCGGTGCCCGCCGGCTCGGCCCGGCTGCGTGTGAACGCCACAGCCGCGCACCGTCCGGAGGACATCGACACCGGAAGCGCCATCATCGCCGATGCCGTGCGGGAAGTGGCCAGGACTGGCCGCTGAGCTGGAGTTGTGCACGAAGGCAGACCGGGCGCGCCAGCCCGAGACTTCCCCTGACGCTCCCGAAGGGCATCTGAGCAGTCCCTCCAACGGGGCGCGCTGCAGATGGCGACCGAGAACCCATCTGGAGGTACCCATGCACGCCGTCGTCATCGGACCCGTCTCATCGGGGCTCTGCTACCCGGCGGCTGCGGCAGGTCGCGGGATGCGCGTCAGCGTCATCTCGGTCGCGCGTGCTCCGTATGTGATTCCCGACGATGTCCTCAGCACTATCGACGACCTGGTGCGCATCGACTGCTGGGACATCGGCCAGATCCTCGCCGCAGCCCGTGGACTGCACCGGCGCCACCCCATCGACGCGGTGGTGGCCGGCGACGAATTCCTCGTGGAGACCACCGCAGTGGTCGCGGCGAGTCCGGGCCTTCATGGCCTGTCGGCTCAAGCTCGCCGGGCGGTACGGGACAAGCGCGTCATGCGCGAGCGCCTCAAGGCGGCGGGAGCCCGGGTGCCCGGTTTCGCCCGGCCATGTTCCGGTCGACCTGCCGCGTCTGGCGGCAGAGAGTGTGGTGGGCACGGACATCGTCGACTCCGCTGTTGCCCAGCTGCACGACCGCCGGCTCGCGACGGTGACGAACAACCTACTGGTTCTCACTGATGAGGGCCGTAACACGAAGGCAGGGCTCGAACGCGCCCGGCATCAGGCCCTGGCCGCCCTGCTCGGTGACTGGGATCCGGAAGAGCATGCCGACCTGGCGATGCTTCTGAGCGGACTCGGTGAACGGCCACTGGGAGACGAGGAGGGTCGCACATGACCGGAAGAGAACATATCGGGTATGGGTGGGGCTTCCCCGGGATTCCCCGTGCGCCTGGAACCACCGCGAGCACGTGACACGGCTGATGCGCCTACCGGGCTGCCTCTCCGGGCCGATCCAACTGCCGGCGGTGCCAGGGGCGGGGCGGTGTCCGGCGGTCACGGCACGGTGGGAACCCGGTCTCCGGTTCGAGGGCGGCCTTGCTCCTCCGCCGAGCCCGGCGGTGAAGTGCGCGAGACGCCTCGTGCACGCCTGCACGCGGGCACTCGTACCATCGGAGGGACACTCGTGCGACGGCGTACCGCCAGCACCGGTCCACTTGAGGGAGGGGTCGATGCCGCGACAGCCTGACCTGGCCAAACGCCGGGACCTTCTCGACCGGATCCGCGCTTACGTGATACGAAACGGTGTGTCGGACCTTTCCCTCCGCCCGCTCGGCCGGGCCGTGGGGGTGAGCGACAGGATGCTCCTCTACTACTTCGGCTCCAAAGAACGCCTGATCACGGAAGTCCTGGCCAGGGACGAGCAGCGCCCTCTCGTGCGCATCCGTAGATTGCTCGAGTCCACAGGCCCGCCCGAGGACGCCGCGGGCATGCGTAAGCTCATGGAGGAGGTGTGGCGGCAGTTCACGGCCCCCGGCGTCCGCGCCGCCTTCCCGCTCTATGTTGATGTGCTGGCAGGCAGCCTGCTCCATCCTGACCGGTACGGGCCGGTCACGCGCGACGTCATCACGCAGTGGACAGAGCTCCTGGCCTCGGCACTCCTAGGCGTCGGCTTCCCGGAAGAGCGCGCCAAGGACCACGCCACCCTCCTCATCGACGCCACAATCGGCCTTCTTCTCGCGCCCCTGGCCGATGGTCAATGGGACCGTGCGGACAGGGCCTACCGGGCCCTCCTCGACGGCCTCGAACCTGCCTGGCAGTCTGCCCGGAACCTGCCGGCGGACACATGACGCGTGGGGCCCACTATCGGCAGCAGCATGACCGTCATCACGGCCACCACGGTGACGGCGGTGCCGGCGACACCACAGGTGAGGGCGGCCACAGGGGCCACCGTCGCGTAGTAGGCACCGAGCTGTACCGTCCCGTCCGTGGAACTGAGCGACGATGAGCGCGGCGAGCACCCCGGCAGGCAGCAGACGCAACCACATCGGCGGCATGGCAATCCGCAGCATCCTGTCTTCGGCCGGATCAATGCCCATTGAAGCACCGTTCCGGCCGAGCAGGTCCGCTGCTGCCAGCCCTGGCGCTCGGCGGAACGCAGGGCCGGCACACTCCGCACAGCAAGGTGTGAGTACAGGCTGTGAGCGCGGTGCCCGCCGTCAGACGGTCGCCGGGCGGGCGAAGGCCCATCCGACATGGTGTCGAGCCCCTTTGCGCATCAGCGACACGGTGCCCATGGCACGGGAAGCGCCCGGCCCGGTCAAGCGGTCACGACCTCACCGTCGGCACTTCGAACCACGTGGTCTTGCCTGTGGGGGTGCGGCAGCTGCCCCATACGTCCGCGAGCACATCGAGGATCACCATCCCCCGCCCGCCTTCGGCCTCGTCGTCGGCCGGCGCACACATCGGACTGACGCTGCTGGTGTCCTCCACTTCGCAGCGCAGACGGCCGTCATGGACCAACAGATTGAGTCGCAGAGGGCCGCGCGTGTGACGCACCGCGTTGGTGACCAGTTCGCTGACCAGGAGCTCGGCGGTACTGTCCACATCCCGCAGAGCCCACTCGTCGAACTGCGCGGCCACCAGGGTCCGCGCACGGTGGGGCGACGCCAGGTCCCTCGACAGGGACCATGACGCCTCCCGGTCTGCGGTGCCGTTGCGAGAGGTGCCCGACGATCTCACCGGCTGCCGACGGAACACGCGGCCCAAGGCCCGCTTCCGCCCCCGCGACTCACGCCGTAGGCGGCGGACTCGCTGCAGCATCCCCCGACAGGGCGCGGCGGAGATCGCGTCATGGCCGGTGATCTCAAAGGCCATGGGAACCAGAACCTTCCAAAGCGTTGACGAAGTGTGTCCGGCTGGCCGAACCGGATCCCGTCGATCAAGCGGTCGGGTGGACGTCCAGCATTCACGTAGCATGTGCAACATTCACGGGATGCCCGTAGCACGCGCTACGTCAAACATGTGAGCGGAAAGAATTTCTGATACGCGTGATGAGCGGTTCGACTCGAGTGCAAGGCGTTGTCAGTCGGCGGCCCTGCCGACGGCGCGGATCAGGCAGCGCGTCGAGGACGTCGGCGAGGTCCAAAGCAGGCGGTCGGGATCCTCGGAGATGGAGCCCGCATCGTGGTGAAAGTAGCGGAACACAGCGGCAATCAGCAAGGATGGCACTGGTTGCGATGAGGCGTCAGACACCTCCGTCATCACGAACCGCTTCCGTCAGTAGATCACCTGACCACAGCCCGACAACCCACCCTCACCCGGCAGTTCAGGACGTCTCGCCGCCCGAGAGCGCACGAGCCCGGGGGGCAGGGGAGGGCTGGGCGCAATGCGCTGTCCTGGTGGATGGTGCGCCGTCGACCGGGCCTCACCCTCCTGACCCGAAGGTCAGGTCCGAGCACGGATCGTCGTCTGCCGAACGTGTGCTGTTCGGCACCGACGGGGGGACGGCGTTCGGAGCCTCTGAGCCGGCGACCGGGTTCGTGTAGTTCCTGCCGAGGACGACCTTTATGCCCGCGCTGGGTCCGGCCGTGAGCTCGGCCCCGGGGAAGAGGTCGGCGACCTGTCGGGCCTGTGCCTTGAGACGCGAGTCGAACTCGACGACAGTGGTCGAGTGGTCCTGGGTGCTGGCGTTGGCGGTACGGGTGACAGTGAATCCGTGCCGGGTGAGCGTCGAGGCTGCGCGGGCGGCCAGGCCCTCGGTGGTGGTTCCGTTGTAGACGGCGACATCGACTTTCTTCGCGGGCGTGTCCGTGCGGGCACCCGGTGGCGGAGCTGAGGCTGCCCCGTCCTTCGTGGCGCCCGTGTCCTCGCCGTCGACCGTGCGGTCGGCCCTGAGCGCCGCCCACAGTTCGGAGGCATCCGGCTCGACGATCGCGACCCGCGAGCCCTCGTACCGCCAGGGTATGGTGACGAACTTCGTGTTGTGGAGGTCGATGTCCTTCAACGACACCGCGAATGAGACCAGTTTGTCCACCGTCCCCAACCCGGGGTCGACGGTCAACGACTTGGTGGCGGCGTCGGCGAGGGGCAACAGTTTGGTCGGGGTGAGCCCGTCGCTCTTCACCTTGGTGAACAGACTCGCCAAGAAAGCCTGCTGGCGCTTGATGCGCCCGATGTCGGAGCCGTCGCCGATACCGTGCCGGATGCGTACGTAGTCAAGTGCCTTCTCCCCGGACACGTCCTGCCGCCCTTTGATGAACAGCCGCTTGCCCCGGGTGGCGCGGTGGGGATTGAGGTCGCTCTCGTAGACGTCCTTCGGGAGGCAGACCGTGACCCCGCCCACGACGTCCGTGAGCGCTGTGAAGCCCTTGAAGTCCATCACCACGGTGTGGTCGACACGGAGCCCCGTCAGGTTCTCGACCGTGTTCTGGGTGCACGCGGGGTTGCCCTCGGGGGCGTTGCCGACGGAGTAGGCCGCGTTGAACATCGCATTCCGCTGCGTCTTCGTCCAGCTGCCGTCGGGCCGCCTGCACGGGGGAATTGCGACCAATGTGTCGCGGGGAATCGACACGGCTACCGCGTGCCGGTGGTCGGCGTGGACATGCAGAAGCAACGCGGTGTCGGAGCGACCCACGTCGTCCCGTTCGCCGCCACCGAATTCGCTGTTCCCGTTGGTGCGTGCGTCGGATCCGATGACCAGGACGTTCTCGCCCTTCGATACATCGGCAGTCGGACGGTTCTTGGAGACGCCGTCGGCGTCGAAGATGTCGAAGTTGCGGTTCAGCTTCAGGTAGACCCATCCCAGCCCCGCCGTGCCGAGCACCGCCACGGCCAGCACGACGAGGAGTGGGGTGCGCAGCGGGCGGCGAGGGCGACACCTTCGTGCGCCGGTGCCGCGGGACCGTCCGCGGCGGGGTGGCTCGGTGCCGCCCGCGCGGCGGGACGGGACGGCGTGGTGACTCGTCGGCATGGTTGTGGCCCCTCATCCGTCGTACTGCTACGGAGGGAAGACCCCCCATTGCTTGTATAGTTGCGCAATATAGCAATCATGTGGATGGGAATACCGGCCGAGTGTCCCGTCCGAGGAGAAGGGAAGGTGGCGCGATGCTCCGCAACGGCCTGGAACCCTGGCACCTGCTGATCGTGGTCCTCGTCGTCGTTGTGCTGTTCGGGTCCAGGAAACTGCCTGACACCGCACGTGCGCTGGGCAAGTCCATACGGATTCTCAAGAGCGAGGCCAAGGCCATGAGGGCCGACGACGCGACGCCGCAGCCCGCGGAGTCGTTCTCGGGTGGCGAGAGTGGGGCACCGGTCCCGCGCGTGGTCAAGGATGCCCCGGGGGCGGGTGTGGCCGGCGCTCCTCCCGTGGACGACGGCAACGGTGCCCGCTGATGCCGGGAAGCTCGCGGGCTCGACCGCGCACGGTGTGTCGCCCGTCGCTCGGTCCGTGGGTCGGGGTGGAGGCCTCGGCGCTCGGCGGTCCGTGTGGCGCCACGACCTGCGGTCGAGTGGTCTTCGGGGCGCTCGGCGGGGGTAGGCCGGACGCCCCCTGCTGATAACTTGCTATATTGCGCAACTGAAAGAGCGTGACGGTGGGGGGTGCCCTCTCGTCATGCCTCGGATCGACGAGGGGCTCCACAGCGGACACGAGCCGAGTCGGAGGGGGCCGCACCGCGTCCGCGTCGCGGTTCTCACCCACTGGGATGGCGGCGGGCCGATGCCACGCGAAACCACCGGCGCGGCACGGCGCCGATACGAACGGCTCCGATGGCGGACCTCCCGTTGCTGTTCCGCGCGTCCTGCACACCTCTGGAGGAAATCCCAAGATGCCCACCGTGCGACGGGGCGGTGCACGTGCGTGCACGATCGCCGTCCTGGCTGTGCTGCTGCTCGCCGTCACGGGCCTCCTGCCCGCAACCGCTCATGCGGCGAGTGGTGTGGAGGCCGTCGCTGACGCGTTGAGGAAGAGCCCTGTCTACGTCGACCCGCGGGCCGCGGAGCAGTTGCCGGGGACGTACGCCGAAGCCCTCGCGGAACGCATCAGGAACGCGAACAAACCGGTCTTCGTCGCCGTGCTGCCGAGCACGCCCGAGTACCCCCGAGTGTCGGTGCTGTCATCGGTGCGGGCCCTCACGCGCATCACCGGCGTCTACGCCATCCACCTCGGTGACGGCTTCAACGCCGGTGCCGACCCGAGCGTCATGTCCCAGAACGCGGTCGACAACCTCAAGAACGCCGTGCGCCCTTCCGTACACGATCCCGAGACCGAACTCGACGCCTTCGTCGACCAGGCGCTGAAGCAGGCCAAGGGCAACGCCCCCGCCTCCTGGGCGAACGGCAGCGGGGAAGACCGCTCCGGAGCGGCATCGGCATGGATCGCCGGAGGCGTGCTGGTGGTCTGTGGCGGTGGCGCCTACGCCCTGCACCGGCGGGCCGACAAGAAGCGCGCCACTCGGGAGCGGGACGAACTGGACGCCCTGCGTATCCTTGTGGACGAGGACATCACGGCATTCGGAGAGGAACTGGACGGAGCTGCGTTCTCGCCTTCGCATCCCGAAGCGACGGACTCCATGCGCGATGACTACACCTACGCGCTGGACATGTACGACACGGCCAAGGAGCAGATCGCCTCGGCCGCCCGCCCGGCAGACATCCAACCGGTCACGAAGACCCTCGCCGAGGGGCGGTTCGCGCTCGCGACGCTGGAAGCCCGCCGCACCGGCGCCCCGCTACCCCAGCGCCGCCTGCCGTGCTTCTTCGACCCGCGCCACGGTCCCTCGGTCACCGACACCTTCTGGTCCCCGCCGTACGGCACCGCACGGCCGGTGCCCACCTGCGCCGCCGATGCGGCACGCATCCACTCGGGACAGGACCCGGCCGCTCGTATGGTGGTCACCCAGCAAGGGCCGAAGCCTTACTGGGACGCAGGTCCCGCCTATGCCCCTTGGGCCGGTGGCTACTTCGGAGGAGCAGGCGGGGTTCTCACGGGACTCCTCGTGGGTACGGCTCTCGGCTCCGTGCTCGGCGCCCCGGCCGCCTTCGCGGTAGCAGACCTCCTCGACGATCAGCACTTTCCGGATGGCGGTGAGTTCAGCGGAGCGGACTTCGATCCGGCCGACTACGGGGGAGGGCCAGCCGGCACCGGGTTCGGAGCAGATACGGGAGACGGGTTCGGGGGAGGGGACTGGTGACCGCGTGCCCGCCCAGCGCTGCGGACGCCGAAAGCCGTGCTGCCGGCGCCGTGGCCACGGCCGTCGGACCGGTCGAGCGGAGCAGGGCCCGGGGTGTGGCGTACGGCTCCCTGGCGTCCTCGGAGGCCGCCGAGCGAAGAGGGCGTGGATGCTGACCGATCTGAGTCCCCTCAAGCTCCTCCTCCTGTCGGTCGTCGCCGTCCTGGTCCTCGGGCCGGAGCGACTACCCGCGCTCGTCCGGAGTGCGACGGCGGTGTTGCGGAAGGTGCGCTCCTTCGCCGACGACGCCGAGCGTGAGATTCGGAGTGAACTGGGGCCGGAGTACCAGGATTTCGCCTTCGAGGACCTCCATCCCAGGGCATTCGTGCGCAAGCACCTTGTGGAAGGCGGTGAAGGGCTCCGACTCGCCGAGGCCGCGGACCGCCTTGACGTGCGCAAGGACCTCAGGGAAGTCGGTGACGCCCTGGGCGAGGTGGCTGACGCATGTCTGCGGGACGCAGGCCAACGACCGGGCTCGTTCACCAAGGCCGCACCGGAGACGACACCGACCGGTCCGCGGTTCGACGACGAGGCAACGTGAGAGTTGCGTGACCGGTTGATTGCGCAGGCGGCTCGCTCCCGCGCCCCTTGCGATGCCGTGCGAAGCGTGGTCGCGCCGACGCTCGGGGCATGCCGTGACGGGCCGTGCGCTCCCGCGCTCCCGGCATCGCCCCCGCTGCTTTCACCGGTACGCGGCTACGGGAACTCACAACGGTCGGAATCCGACCAACTGGAGGTGGCGTGTGCACTCGTCTGATCGGAGCCACTTCGCCTTCCGCCCTGGCCGAGGTCGCGCTGACCCGTCACCGCAGCACGGGGCAAGGTGGGGCGTACCGCGACGAAGTGGCGTCGGCGGCCGTTCCGGCAGGCGGCGGGCTCTCCATGTCCCCACACGGTGTGGGCCTCAACCCTGCGGCCCAGGACGGGACTGCGACCGGGCGACATCGTGCCGTCCATACTCAAGTTCGAGCATGGCGGGACCGTCAGGGCCGTCGCCGTGGTGGTCCGCCCGGGCTCGACGTCCTCCTGAAGACCCCGTCAGCGGTCGTGGAGCGACCGTGCAACGCGGCCGCACCCTGCGGAGGCCCGGGTGAGGGCCCGCCGGCGCCCTCGGTCTGCTGCGGCTGTCCCGGCGGGGACCGCCCGGAAGACCGTGCCACGCGGGACCCTGAGCCGGGCGCGGTCCGGGCGGAGTGCCGTTCGCGGTGCGACCGGAGCCGAATGAGACGCTCCCGGGGTCCTTCCGCCCTACGGTCCTGATGCGCCGTGCGCACGAGGCGCCTTCCTGGTGGCCGAACACGCGCCGGGCCCTCGGGACTCGTTCCTGACGGCCGTTCCCGAAATCCTCCTCGCGGGACGTGGGCCCTCCAGTCGTTCACCGATCGCGTCCACCGGGGACCAGTGCGCTCGTGGAGCGCCGGACGGGGCAGACCATCGAGGCGAGCGTGGCAGTCTGCCGGACGCCAACTCCCCGTGGTATTCATCGATGAGAACGCTCTGCCGCCCCGCACCTCAATGTGCCCAGGATCATATGATCAGGTTTGAGTCGGCAACGGGGGCCGGGCACGTACCCATGCACGACGACGAACGTCAGGATGCGAGGATGAGGCGTCATGACTGCCGGGTGGTGTTCACGCACCCTGAGAGCCGCTGTGTTCGCGGCCGTATGCGTGCTGCTCGCCGCCCTCGGTCACACGATGATGTCCGCGGACTCCGTGCCCGAGTGGACGCTGGCCGGTGGATTCCTCGCAGCCGGCGTCCTGGGCTGGTGCCTGGCGAGCCGTGAGCGGGGACTGCTGTCGGTCGTGACCGTGGTGGTCACCGTCCAGACCGCACTGCACACCGCCTTTTCCCTCACACAGTCCCGGGCTGCCGCCGTCGGCCACACCCCACATGCAGCCGCTTCCGTCCATCAGGGTCACCACCCCATGGGTGCAGGCGGCACCGGCCAGGACCACCCGGGCGCTGTGGAGAGGATGGCGGCGAACCACGGGCACGGCGCCTCAATCGAGCATGCGGGCGACGCCTCCCTCTTGGGTGGCGTGGCTGACGTGGGCCACTCCGGCCATACGCATTACCTGGACGTGCTGTTCGGAGACACGTCGTCCCTGGGCATGCTCGTCGCCCACCTTCTGGCGGCGTTGCTCGCCGGGCTGTGGCTGGCCCACGGTGAGCGGGCTGCGTTCCGTATCCTGCGTGCGCTCGCCGGATGGCTGACCGCGCCGCTGCGGCTGCTGTCGGCGCTGCCCGTACCTCCGTATCGCCCGCGGCTGCGCCGCCGTCGCGGCCCATCGTCCCCGTCGCGTCTGCTGCCCCTGGTGTACGCGATCGTCTCCCGGGGGCCGCCCGCGGGATTCGCTGTCGTGTGACGACAGCCGGATCCCCGAGGCGGCCCGAGTGCCCCTCGGGCACCGGTCACTGACCCGCGCCGCGCGGAGAGTGACCGCTCCCCACACCGGTCCCAGGCTCAGCGGTGCCTTCGCGTGCCCTGGTCCTGATCCCGGCTGACCCGAGAAGGACACCAGGTGATCTCTTCTGCCCTGCCCGCTTCATGGGAGACGACGGAGAAGGCGCCATCGCTCGACGAGACGATCACTTCCTGGGCGCTCGCCGCCCGTGGTGGTGACGCCGACGCCGTCGAGCGCTTCGTTCGCGCCCTGCACCGCGACGTCGTCCGCTACGTCGCCCATCTGTGCGGTGATCCCCAGTCGGCCGACGACCTCGCGCAGGACACGTTCCTGCGCGCACTCGGCAGCCTGCATCGCTTCGAAGGACGCTCGTCGGCCCGTGCCTGGCTGCTGTCCATCGCCCGGCGTGCGGTGATCGACAGCTACCGCTACGCGGCCGCGAGGCCGCGCCTGTACGCGCTACCGGACTGGCAACTCGCGGTCGAACGTGCCCAGCCCGGCGATGTGCCGGGCTTCGACGAGGGCGTCGCGCTGCTCGAACTCCTGGCGGGCCTGCCGCAGGAGCGGCGGGAAGCGTTCGTCCTCACCCAGATGCTCGGGCTGCCCTATGCGGAAGCTGCCGAACTGAGCGAATGCCCGATCGGCACGGTGCGCTCCCGCGTAGCCCGCGCCCGGGCCAAGCTCACCGAGCAGCTCGCCGAATCGGAAGAGCTGGCCGCTCCCGTTCCGGCGGCATGACTCGGGAGGGCGCCGGCGCGTACACGGACGCGCCGACGCCCACATCCCGGCCGGACCGGAGCTCGACGCCGTGGCTCCCGAGTGGCGGGCGGCGACGCGGGGGCCGGATGGGGTACGCCGAGGGGCGACGCCGTTCGCCACAAACCGGGAACTCACCGGTCACTTGTTCCGACTAGTAGACCGGGTGGCGGAGTTTCATCCTCATATACCAAGTGAATTCTGGAGACTCTCATGCGTTCTCGTGTGTGGTGTGGTTCGGCGGTCGCGGTGCTCGGCCTCCTCACGGCGGGTTGCGGTGGCGGCAACGACACCGAGAACAAGGGAACGGAGAAGTCCGCTGCCGGTGGTGGCTTCCCCGTGACCGTCACCGACTGCATGGACGCCAAGACCACGTTCGACGACGCCCCGAAGAAGATCGTCACCAGCAACGCCTCCAGCCTGGAACTCCTGCTCCGGCTCGGAGCGGGCGACAAGGTGATCGGCACCGGATTCCCGCCCGGCAAGGGCGCGCTGCCCGGCGAGTTGGACGCGCAGGCGCAGAAGGTCAAGGTGCTCAGCCAGACGGTCATCCCCAAGGAGAAGCTCCTCGGCTCCGGCGCCGACCTGTACATCGACACCTTCGCCTCGATGGCGGGAATGGGCGGCGGCATGGGTGACGCGCCGACCGAGGAGGAGTTCAAGGCCGCCGGTATCAAGCATGTCTACCTCAGGTCCACCGCCTGCGCGGCGATGAGCAAGAGCCCGGCGAAGGACCTGTCCGCTGTCGAGAACGACATCACCTCCCTCGGGGCCGTCACCGGCACGAGTGCCAAGGCGAAGGAACTCGTCGCCGGTATGAAGCAGCAGGTGGACGCCGTTCAGAAGGCAGTCGGCGGGACCGCGGAGAACGCGCGGCCGACCTACTTCTTCTTCGACTTCGACGCGGGGACCAAGCAGCCGATCGCCGTGTGCAACCGCCAGGTCGCCAACGCCGTGATCACCCTGGCGGGCGCCCGCAACGTGTTCGCCGACTGCGACGGCGACTTCAAGCAGGTCAGCTGGGAGGACGTGGTGTCAGGGAACCCGGACTGGATCCAGCTCGGCGTGCGCAATCGCGGCAGTGAGGCGGCCAATCAGAAGGCGTTCGACGAGGCGCAGAAGTGGCTCGAGGGCAACCCCGCCACCAAGGGCCTGAAGGCCGTGGAGGAAGGCCACCTCCTGCGCATCGGCTCCGAGCGCACCACCATCGCGGGAGTGGAGAACGCCGCCACGGTCCACGAGATCGCCAAGGCCATCCACCCGGGCAAGGCCAAGTAGTCGTGTCGTCCACGCTGTCCGCGACGCGTCGCGGGGCGAAGGAGCCCCCGGGCGAGGCGCGGACCGTGCCTGCCGGGGTGCTCGCGATCGTCCTCGGTGCGGCGCTGCTGGCCGCCCTGACCGCGGCGGTCTCCTGGGGCTCGACGTCCATCCCGCCCGGAGAGGTGTGGAGCGTGGTCGGCAGAAGGCTGAGCGGTGAGGCACCGCGGCCCGGTACCAACGACCTGATCGTCTGGCAGCTGCGGGTTCCCCGGGCGCTGCTCGCCGCCCTCGTCGGCGCTGGTCTCGGTACCGTCGGCACCGCGGTACAGGCCCTGGTCCGCAACCCGCTGGCCGACCCGTACCTGCTGGGTATCTCCAATGGGGCTTCGCTGGGCGCCGTCGCCGCGATCGTCCTCGGTCTCGGAGCAGGCGGGGCGCTGGGCCTCGGACTGTCCGGCGCCGCCTTCGTCGGCGCGCTGGCCACCTTCGCCCTGGTGTGGGCCGTGGCCCGGCGCGGCGGCGGGTTCGCTCCGCTGCGGCTGGTGCTCGCGGGCGTGGCGATCGGGCAGTTCCTGTCCGGGTTCACCAGCTATCTGGTGCTGCAGACCGGCGACGAGCAGCAGACCCACAGCGTGCTGTTCTGGCTCATGGGAAGCCTCAGCGGGGCGAGCTGGCCGATGCTCACCGTACCCGCCGTCGCCGTGCCCGCCGGCCTGCTGTGGCTCCAGGCACGCGGCCGTGGTCTCAACGCCCTGCTGATGGGCGACGAGACCGCGGCCGGGCTCGGTGTCGACGTGACCCGGCTGCGCCGGGAGCTGTTCACCGTGACCAGTGTGCTGACCGGGGTACTCGTCGCCGTATCGGGCGGGATCGCGTTCGTCGCCCTGATGGTGCCGCATGTCTGCCGGCTGGTCGTCGGCGGCGACCACCGCAGGCTGCTGCCGGTGTCGGCGCTCTTCGGCGCGCTGCTGATGGTGGTGGTGGACATCGTGTGCCGTACGGCCATGGACACCCAGGAGCTGCCGGTCGGTGTGGTCACCTCGCTGATCGGGGCCCCGGCGCTGCTGTATCTGCTGGACCGAAGGCTGGGGAGCGGTAGTTGAGGATCGACATCGAGGACCTGTCCGTAGCCTATGCGGGCCGAACTGTCGTGTCGGGGGCGTGTCTGGTCGCCGCGGAGGGGGAGATCACCGGACTGGTCGGCCCGAACGGCAGCGGGAAGTCCACCCTCCTGCGCACGGTCTACCGGCATCTGCGTCCCCTCGCGGGCCGGGTGCTGCTGGCCGGAACCGATCTGCGCGAGCTGCCACCGGCCCGCTCCGCGCGCCATGTGGCCGCGCTGCCGCAGGAGCGGGGAAGCGACTTCGAGCTGACGGTGCGGGAGGTGGTGGCCATGGGGCGCACACCGTACAAGCGGGCGTTCGCCGGCGACGACGCCACCGACCGGGACATCGTCGTACGCGCCCTGGCGGACGTCGGCATGGCGGACGCGGCCGGACGGCGCTTCACGGCCTTGTCCGGGGGCGAGCGACAGCGGGTGCTGCTGGCCCGCGCCTTCGCCCAGGACCCGGACGTACTGGTGCTGGACGAGCCGACCAACCATCTGGACGTACGGCACCAGGTGGAGCTGCTCGCCCTGCTCAGGGCGCAGCGCCGGACCACCCTGGTGTCGCTTCACGACCTCAACGCGGCAGCCTCGGTCTGCGACCGGCTCCATGTCCTGCACGCAGGCTCGGTGGTCGCGTCGGGTCCGCCATGCGAGGTGATCACACCCGATCTGATGGCGGAGGTGTTCGGTGTCCGGGCGGCCGTGGTCGAACATCCGCTCACCGGCGATCCGCTCATCGCCTTCGACCACAGGGCTCCCGCCGACGGCCCCGCGGCCCTGGAGACCAACGTCGTCGGCTGACGGCCTGGCGGGGCGGCACGGGTGAGGGGCGGACGCCGGACGTCCCGCCCCTCACCCGTGCCCCCGTATCACGCGGGCACAGCCTCGCCGACCTCGTAGCCGGCCTCGACGATGGCGGCACGCAGCCGCTCGTCGTCTAGGTCCGTGCCGTGCACGGTGACGGTGTTCGCGGCGAGGTCGACCACGACCTCGCTCACACCGGCCACCTCACGGACCTCCTCGGTGATGCTGGCCACGCAGTGGCCACAACTCATTCCGCTGACGTTGTAGTGCTGGGTCATGGGTCACTCCTCTTGCTGCCGGGTCACGCCTTCACCGGCGTACGGATGCACGGGGAACGATGTTCAGCGCCGCGATGAGGCAGAGTCCTCCCGCACCACAGGAACACCACCCGTATTCATGTGTCACTTCAGTCGTCGGTTGAAGGGGTGCGTGAGTTCCCGTGTCCGGGTATGACGCGGGCCATTCGGGTGCCTTGCGGCAACAGGCATGCTCCTGAGCGCAGTTACCTGAAATGGCCGGGAACTCATCCGCTGGTGGCGCCGACATGTGGGACGAGGCCGCCACCCGGCGGCCGTCCCGCAGCGGAAGGGCGGAAGGGTGACGCACCATGGCGGGGGCTCGGTGGAGCCCGCAGGCATACCCGACGGCGGGGATCGCTGGCTCCTGGTGGCCGTGGCGGGACTGCTGTCCTTCGTGGCCATGCTCGACATGAACATCGTCAACGTGGCGCTGGCGGAGATCTCCCGTGACCTGGAGGTGTCTGCCACCGCGGCCCAGTGGGTCGTGCTGGGCTACCAGCTTCCGGTCGTGGCGCTGCTGCTTCCCGTCGGCGGATGGCTGGACGGCGCGGGACCGCGCTCCGCGGTGCTTGCCGCGACCGCGGGCTTCGCCCTGTGCAGCGTCCTCGCCGCAGCGGCCCCCTGGGCCGGTCTGCTGGTCACGGCCCGGCTGGCCCAGGGCACTTTCGGGGCGGTCCTGTTCGTGCTGATGCCTGTCCTCGCCCTTGGTTCGGTGCGTCCCGAGATGCGCGGACGGGCGATGAGCGTGCCCGCGACCCTCGGCCCGCTCGGCGCGGTGACCGGCCCTGCGATCGGTGGACTTCTGCTGGACGGCCTGGGCTGGCGTGCGGTCTTCCTGGTCAAGGTCCCCTTCTGTCTCCTGGCGCTGCTCGTGGCATGGAGGGCGATGCCCGGGGACAGCGGACTGCGCCTGCCCCGTGCGAGGGCGCTCCTGGACGCGGCGCTCGTCGCCGCAGGCGTAACGATTCTGCTGCTGGCGCTGACGCTGGCGGCCGGCACCCCCGCGTGGCTGGCCCTCGCCCTCGCCGCCATACCCACGCTGTGGCTGTGGTCGCGCGGGGAGGGCGGCCGGCCCGTGACCCGAGTGCTGCGTGTGCCCGGACTGCCGGGTGCGCACGGGGCCGTGCTGGCGCTGGCGACCGGGTTCGCCGCGATGCACTACGTCATCGCCCTGTACCTGCAACGCGACAACGGCGTCAGCGCCACCGCGACCGGTCTGACCGTGCTCGCTTTCCCGCTCGGCATGGGGCTTGCCGGGCCGCTCGGCGGACGCCTCGCCGACCGCTACGGAGCCCGGCCGGTCGCGGCATGCGGAGCCCTGGTCACCTCCTGCGGTCTGCTCCTGCTGATCCCGGTCGACGGAGCGTGGTCGACTGCTGACGTGGCCTGGCGTCTGGGGCTCGCCGGACTGGGCATGGGGCTCAACGGCGGTCCCGCACAAGCCCTGGTGATGGGGGCGGCGCCCCCGGAACGCATGGCCACCGTCGGCTCCACGGTCCAGCTCGCCCGGAGTCTCGGATTCACCCTCGGCCCTGCTCTCGCCACCGCCGCCTGGGGCCTTGCCGCGTCCGGGCACAGCGCCAGGGCCGGCCTGGGGCTGGCCGCCGCGGCCGCCTGCCTCTCCCTGCCCCTGCTCCTTCTGCCCGCACGCCGCGGCACCGACACCGCGGCGGCGACGAACGCGGCCACCGCCGCCCCGAACTGACCCAGGAGATTGCCCATGTGCGGAATCACCGGCTGGGTGTCCTTCCACAGAGACGCCCGCAGCCAAGCCCCCGTCATCGAAGCCATGACCGCCACCCTGACCCCTCGTGGGCCTGATGCGGGCGGAGTCTGGCTGGGCGAGCACGCGGCTATCGGACACCGCCGCCTCGCCGTCATCGATCCGGCCGGCGGCCTCCAGCCGATGACCGACCGGCCCGACGAGCCCGCCGTCGTCCTCACCTACAGCGGCGAGGTCTACAACCACCACGAACTGCGCGCCGAGCTGAGGAGCCTCGGCCACGTCTTCCGTACCCGGAGCGACACCGAGGTGGTCCTGCGGGCCTACCAGCAGTGGGGCGAGGACGTCGCGGAGCATCTGGACGGCATGTTCGCTTTCGCCGTCTGGGACGAACGCGCCCAGCGCCTCCTGCTGGTCCGTGACCGTCTGGGCGTGAAGCCGCTCTTCCGGGCCGTCGTCGACGGCGGGCTGGCCTTCGCCTCCGAACCCAAGGCCCTGTTCGCCCACCCCGAGATCCGGCCCCGTGTCGACGCGGACGGACTGCGGGAGGCATACAGCCTGCTCTTCAACACCGGACCCACGGTGTGGTCCGGGATACGCGAGGTCGAACCCGGCGGTGTCCTCGTCCTGGACCGCGGCGGCATCCGCGAGCGGCGCTACTGGCAGCTGGAGGCACGGCCTCACGACGACGACCGGGACTCCACGGTCGACCGGATCCGCGAGCTGGTCGCCACCGCGGCGCACAGCCGGCTGGAGGCCGACGTCCCCCTGTGCAGCCTGCTTTCCGGCGGGATCGACTCCACCGTGCTGACCGGGCTGCTCGCGGGCGAACTGCGCCGACGCGAAGGCCCGGAAGCCCGCATCCGCTCCTACGCCGTCGACTACAGCGACCAGGCGGAGCAGTTCACCGGCGACGTCCTGCGCACCGGCCACGACACCCCGTTCGCCACCGAGGCCGGTGCCTACGTCGGGACCGACCACTCCACGGTCGTCCTCGACCCGCGCTCCCTGCTCGACCCCGAGCACCGCAAGGCGGTCGTCGTGGCCCGGGACTCACCGATCGGCGTCGGCGACATGGACACCTCGCTGTACCTGCTGTTCGGGCGGATCCGGCAGCACTCCACCGTCGCACTGTCCGGCGAGGCCGCGGACGAGGTGTTCGGCGGCTACCCGTGGTTCCACAACCCCAAGGCTCTAGCCGCTTCCACCTTCCCCTGGCTGCTGGTCACGGGAGACGAGGCAGCCATGCCCATGAACCCCGAACTCGATCTCCGCATAGCCGAGTTCCGCGACGACACCTACCGCGCGGCCCTGGCGGCCGTCCCGCACACCGACGGTGAGACGGCGGCCGAGCACCGTCAGCGCGAGATGCAGCACGTGTCACTGACCCGCTGGCTGCGCCAGCTGCTGCACCGCAAGGACCGGCTCAGCATGGCGCAGGGCCTGGAGGTCCGCGTCCCGTACTGCGACCACCGGCTCGTCGAGTACGCCTTCAACACGACGTGGGAGCTGAAGAGCTTCGACGGCCGGGAGAAGAGCCTGCTGCGCGCCATGGGCGCCGGTCTCGCCCCGGACTCGGTGCTCTACCGGCCCAAGAACCACTATCCGACCACCCATCACCCCGACTACAACCGCGGACTCCAGCAAATGGCCCGGGACGCGCTCTCCGTTCCCCAGGTCCGGACCCTGGCGGACGAGTCCCTCATCAAGCCCTGCCTCGACACCCCGCCCGAGCAGCTTCAGTGGAGCCACCGGCTCCGCCTCGAACGCGTCGTGGACCTCGCCCTGTGGCTGGACCACCACAAGCCCGAACTCGCCCTCTGAGGAGCGCGTCATGACCCTTCAGGAACAGCCTCCCGCCGTGGACGACGCCGAAGCCCTCCCCGACCCGGTGCCGCTGACGGGCTGCCCCTACAAGAGCAACCCCTACCCTCTCTACGAACGCATGCGCGAGGCCGGTCCGGTCCACCGAGTGGTCTTCCCCAGCGGGGTGCAGGCATGGCTCGTCACCGGCTACGAAGCCGCCCACGCGGCGCTGAACGACGACCGGCTCGGCAAAAACCACGACCGGGGTAACGACCGCTGGCGGGCCCGCGCGTCGATCATGCCCGAGCCCCAGCACTCCCAGCTCCAAGTGCATCTCCTCCACCAGGACCCGCCCAAGCACACCCGCATGAGGCGGTTCGTCACCGACGCCTTCACCCCGCGACGCATCGAGAGCCTGCTGCCGCGCTTCCAGGAACTGGCCGACGCACTCGTCGACGCCCTGCCCGCGTCAGGCCCCGTTGACCTGGTCTCCGGCTTCGCCACACACTTCCCCTTCCAGGTCCTCGCCGAGGTCATCGGCCTGCCCGCCGAACTCGCCGCCCGCTTCGACCGCGACTGGGGCAAGGTCGTCCAGCCGGTCGGCCCCACCGACCCGGGCCGGCCCGCCTACGAGGCGCGGCTGCACGGGCTCCAGAGCTACATCGCCGAGGTCGTCACGCACAAGCGCGAGCACTGGGAGGACGACCTGCTCAGCCGGCTCGTCGTCGCCCGTGACCGCGGGAAGCTGTCCCAGGAGGAGCTGGACTCCATGATCTTCCAGCTCCTCGTCGCCGGCCAGGAACCGGTCACCAACCAGATCACCACCGCGCTCATCGCCCTGTTCCGGCACCCCGCCGCACTCGACCGGCTGCGCCACGACCCCGCACTGCTGCCCCGCGCCGTGGAGGAACTCCTCCGCTACGACAGCGCCTTCGAGCTCACCACCTGGCGCTTCTTCGCCGAGGACAGCGACCTCAACGGCACTGAGGTCCCGGCAGGCGACTCCGTCATCGTCTCCCTGTGCGCTGCCAACCGCGACCCCCGGCGCTTCGAGAAGCCCAACGAACTCGACCTGGAACGCAACCCGAACCCGCATCTCGCGTTCGGGCACGGCATCCACTTCTGCCCCGGCGCGGCACTCGCCCGCGCCGAGCTCCGCATCGCGCTCGGCACTCTCATCGCCCGGCTCCCCGGACTGCACCTCGCCATCCCGGACGAGGACATCCAGTGGAGCCCGGCTGTCCTCGGCCGCGGCACCAACCAGCTCCCCGTCGACTACGACCAGCGCGTCCGAGGCTGACGCGGCTGACCGGGCCCGGCGGACGGCCCGGCACGGTCAGCCGCGTTACCGACCCGCCTGAACCGCCGCGCCCGGCCGTTCGCCGAGGCGCCATGCCGCCATGCCGCCATGCCCGCGCACGTCCCCACGGAGGCCCCCATGCCGCTGACGACAGCAGCCGACCCCCGCACCACCGACGCCATCAGCACCGCGGTCCTGGAACTGCTGCTACCCCATCACCGCACGACCGACGAACGGTCCGCGTCTGCCGAGGCCTTTCCCTACCAGCTCCGGCAGATCGCGGGATACGTGCGGAAGAACGAACCCATCGCCTTCACCCTGCCCGGCTTCCCCTGCAAGTCCCCGAACGCGACCAAGGTCCTCGGTCATCTCCCTGACCAGGGGGAACGGCTCTCGCTCGCCTTCCTGAACTCGCTGTGCGCCGA
Source organism: Streptomyces sp. SCSIO 30461 (assembly GCF_037023745.1). Classification (NCBI taxonomy): domain Bacteria; kingdom Bacillati; phylum Actinomycetota; class Actinomycetes; order Kitasatosporales; family Streptomycetaceae; genus Streptomyces; species Streptomyces sp. SCSIO 30461. The sequence goes on along the minus strand of NZ_CP146101.1, from coordinate 4,506,970 downwards.
CATCGGGGAGATCCATCCGGCAGGGGCCCGTGTCGTCATCTGTTCCGACGGCCATGTCTTCGGCGACCTCATCCGCGTACCCGACGAGCACATAGACGCCTACTCGGACGAACTCAGCCGACTGATCTCCGAGCTCCGCCTGGACCAGCTGTCCGTCTTCGATCTCAGGGACGTCCTCGGCGACCTGCCGCATGCGGCGAAACGCGCCTACGTCCACGACCGCTACGCCCCCGGTCTCGACGAACTGCGGAACGAGGTCCGCACCGACGAACACACCCTCGCGCTCTACCGCGGCATCACCCGCTTCCTCGTCGACGACACCGCCGACTTCACCGGAACCCGCTCCGCCCTCCAGCGCGAATGCCGACGCCGCGCGTACGGCGTCATCCAGCGCAGCCGCGCCTGGGGCGAGCTGATCGCCGAGCACCACCCGGATTCGGTACGGCTGTCCATCCACCCCCAGGCCATCGGCGCACCCAAGTTCGGCATCCGCCTCCTCGACGCGCCCGACGCCTGGACCACCCCCTGGCACTCCGCCGCCCTCCACCGGCCGGACGGCACCTGGAGCCTGATGCCCCGCGCCAGGGCGGAACAACTCGGGCACCTCGTCCACCACGAGGGCAGACCCAGCCACTTCGCGTAGGGCGTGCGGCGAGGTCCGTCGTGTGCCCCGGTGGATTCGCGTGCTTCCGTGGCGTCCTTACGACAGCGACCGCAGCGGTGGGGTGCAACTGTGCGAGGAGCGCGCGGTTCTCGTCATCGGCGTCCTGACTGTCGACGAGAGCCAGGACGGGTGCGTACTCCAGCTGCCGGGCCCAGGTGTCGCCCACGGTGCGCTGGTCGGTGGCGGCCGCGGCGAGACCGGCCTCTGCGAGGTCGTCTCCGTTGGCGAGGTAGGGCAGCACGAGCGCGGGGTCGACGGCTGTGATCACGTTCGTGAGGCTCAGGCGGTCACCGCCGTGCGCGGTGATGACCTCGGCCATCGACATGGGCTCGACCGAGTCCCACAGCTCCACGATCGCGAGCCGGGTCGGGCCGCCTGCGGCCAGGCGCTCCAGCTCGGGGACGAGGTCCTCGCGCAGCGCGCAGCAGGCGCAGTCGTTGACCAGCGGTGCCTCGCCGCAGGACAGCGCGCTGGAGGCGTCCCGGATGCTCCGCTGCACGGTGCCGTGCGCGGCGGTGGCCAGGTCGTGGTGGAGCGCGATACTGCCCGGGACGGACCGCAGCAGGCGGTCGACGACTTCCCTACGGGCGTCGGAGTGGAGCCCTCCGACGATGACGACGGGCAACCGGTTCTCGTCCCGCATCAGTTGGCCCGCCCGCCGTAGCGGCGTTCGAATCGCTCGACCCGTCCGGCGGTGTCCAGCACGCGGGCGGTGCCGGTGTAGAAGGGGTGGCTCACGTTGGAGATCTCGACGTCGACGACGGGGTAGGTGTTGCCGTCCTCCCACTCGATCGTCTTGTCGCTGGTCGTGGTGGAGCGGGTGAGGAAGGCGGATCCGGCGGCCTTGTCGCGGAACACGACGAGGCCGTACGCGGGGTGGATTCCAGGCTTCATGGCGGAGTCCCTTCGGGGCAGGGGTGGTTCGGTCAGCGTTCTTCGCGGAAGTCGACGTGCTTGCGAGCCAGCGGGTCGTACTTGCGCAAGACCATGCGGTCGGGGTCGTTCCGGCGGTTCTTGCGGGTCACGTAGGTGTAGCCGGTCCCCGCTGTGGAGCGGAGCTTGATGATCGGGCGTACTTCGTTGCGGGCTATGAGCCGGTACTATATTGGAAATGGTTTCCATTACCAAAAAGTCCCCGAAGAGAGCAGGTAGCCCGTGTCCGCGCACTGCCAACTGACCGGAGCCCAACCGGGCTTCGGCAACAACATCTCCCACTCGCACCGGCGTACCTCGCGCCGCTTCGACCCCAACATCCAGCGCAAGCGGTACTGGCTGCCGAGCGAAGGCCGCAACGTACGCCTCACGCTCAGCGCCAAGGCGATCAAGACCGTCGACAGCATCGGCATCGAGGCCGCGGTCGCCCGCATCCGGGCGCGAGGAGGGAAGGTCTGATGGCGAAGAAGAGCAAGATCGCGCAGAACGAGAAGCGCAAGGCGATCGTCGAGCGGTACGCGGCACGCCGTGCCGAGCTGAAGGAGGTCATCCGGCTCCCGTCGTCGACGGACGCCGAACGCCGGGCCGCGATGGAGGAACTGCGCCGTCAGCCCCGCGACGCCAGCGCCACCCGGATCCGCAATCGCGACAGCGTGGACGGCCGCCCCCGTGGCCACCTGCGCAGGTTCGGACTCTCCCGGGTCCGCACGCGCGATCAGGCGCATGCCGGGTTCCTTCCCGGGGTGGCCAAGTCGTCCTGGTGACAGCACCGCCCTGACGGCGGATCGCTGCAACTGGCCGTGACCTCCGGCGGGGTCACGGCCGGAATCCTGTCCACGCCCGCGCGCCGCCTGCGTGCTCTCGGGCAGTAGCCCGGGCGCCACCTCCGCCATCCCGGCCGTCGCCTCGCTGCCCTGCTGCACGACACCAGCAGCATTGTGCCCGCGAGGCTGCCACCACCTGCACTGTGGAAGGCCGGGGTGAGGGAAGGGCATCAGCCCCGGTGCTCGAACGGACGGGTGGCAACCCCCCGGCTCCCGCGGCCCGTTACCAGGAAACTAGGACGACTCCGACGCAGTGATCACACCAGCCGCACCAAGATCACATCACCCGTGACCAGCAGTTACGGGACAGTCTTTAGGATGTTCCGGGCTGAGGTCTACTCACATTTGCTCTGACACACGCTCGTTCGGTCTGCCACCCTGGCCAGGGCAACCTGGGGAGTTCTCCGTACGGGGGCTCAGGGCTGTCCCGTAATCCCGGCGGGCGCGCGACGACAGCTACGGCACTCCCCCTGTCTTCGCCGGGAGATGCCCCCACGCTGCGTTGTCGAATCGCCCGAATACACCCAGTATGAGGGCGACCCTCCGCCTTGCGTTGCGTCCCCTCGGCCCCAAGGGCCGGGGGAGACCCCATACACCTCGGCCCCAAGGGCCGGGGGAGACCCCATACACCTCGGCCCCAAGGGCCGGGGGAGACCCCATACACCTCGGCCCCAAGGGCCGGGGGAGACCCCATACACCTCGGCCCCAAGGGCCGGGGGAGACCCCATACACCTCGGCCCCAAGGGCCGGGGGAGACCCCATACACCTCGGCCCCAGGGGCCGGGGGAGACCCCATACGCCTCGGCCCCAAGGGCCGGGGGAGACCCCATACACCTCGGCCCCGAGGGCCGGGGGAGACCCCATACACCTGACGCCGCGCTCTGATCCACCGCGGATTACGGGACAGCCCTTA